>NZ_JBIVOW010000009.1:0-302857 GCF_044754325.1 Streptomyces sp. NPDC093097 | reverse complement strand
GGGCGCGCCCCCCCCCCGCGGGGGGGGGGGGGGGGCGCGGGGGCGCGGCGGGGGGGGGGGGGGGGGGGGGGGGGGGGGGCCCCCCCCCCACCCCGGGGGGGGGGGGGGGGGCCCCCCCCCCCCCCCCCCGCCGGTGCGGTGCGGCCAATCGGCCGCGGTGCGTTGCCTGTTGGCGCCTCGCGGCGCCGGGCGGTGTTACTTGACGTTGACGCCGGTCCAGGCCGACTCGACGCCCTTGACCTCGGCGCTGTCCGCGCCGTAGAGGTCGGTGGCCGCCTTGACGGTGGCCTCGCGGGCCGCCTTGTAGTCGGTGGTCGAGGTCATGTACGTGGTCAGCGCCTTGTACCAGATCTTCTCGGCCTTGTCCCGGCCGATGCCGGTGACCTTCGAGCCGTCGGCGGTCGGGCTGTCGTAGTGGTCGCCGTTGGCGTCCTTCGCGCCGCTGCCCTCGGACAGCAGGTAGAAGAAGTGGTTGGCGATGCCGGAGGAGTAGTGGACGTCCACGTTGCCGGCGTCCGCGCTCCAGTTGTCCAGGGACTGGCCGTCCTTGGAGGGCTTGTCCATGTAGCGCAGCGGGGTGCCGTCACCGTTGATGTCGATGGTCTTGCCGATGAAGTAGCTGCCCGGCTCCTGGGCGTTGTTCGCGTGGAACGCGACGGAGACGCCGAAGATGTCCGAGGTGGCCTCGTTCAGGCCGCCGGACTCACCGCTGTACTCCAGGCCGGCGGTGGCGGAGGTGACGCCGTGCGACATCTCGTGGCCCGCGACGTCCAGGGCGGTCAGCGGCTTGTTGTTGCCCTCGCCGTCGCCGTAGGTCATGCAGAAGCAGCTGTCGTCCCAGAACGCGTTGACGTAGTTCTGGCCGTAGTGCACCCGGGAGGTGGCGCCCTTGCCGTCGCCCTTGATACCGCTGCGGCCGTGCACCTCCTTGTAGTAGTCCCAGGTCTCCTGGGCGCCCCAGGCGGCGTCGACGGCGGCGGTCTCGGGGTTGCTCGGCTTGCCGTCGCCCCACGTGTCGGTGGAGTTGGTGAAGAGCTTGCCGTTGCCGCTCTCGCTGCCGCTCAGGTTGAACGTCTGGTGGCCGCCGCGGGAGTCGTCGGTCAGCTCGAAGCCGTTGCTGCCCTTCTTGGAGGCGACGTCGACCTTGCCGGCGTACTCGCTGTTGCCGACGCCGGTCTCGATGCCCTGGTACTGGAAGAGCTTCTTGCCGGTGTTGGCGTCGGTGATGACGTGCAGCTGGTTGGGCGTGCCGTCCTTCTGGACGCCGCCGACCACGGTCTCGTACGCCAGCACCGGGGTGCCCTTGGCGGCCCAGACGACCTTGCGCGGGGTCTGCGCGTCGGTCTTCTTGGCGCCGATGGTCTTGGTCGCGTCCGACTGGGCGGCCAGCGCGGCCGTCTTCGGGGCGATCTTCGCGGTGGTGGAGGCGACCGCGACCTTCGCCTTGGTGGCCTTGGTGACGCTCTTGACGGCGCCGCCCTTGGCGGTGTGCACGACCAGGTCGCCGCCGAGCACCGGGAGGCCGGCGAAGGTGCGGTCGTAGCGGGTGTGCACGGTGCCGTCGGCGTCCTTGATGACGTCCTTGACGACCAGCTTCTCCTGGGAGCCCAGGTCCAGCGCCTTGGCGGCCTGCGCCGTGGTGGCGGTGGCCTGCTGCATCAGCTCGGAGTGCTGCGAGGTGCTGAGCGCCAGCGGGGCGCCGTTCGGCGCGGCGGCGGGGGCGGCGCCGGCGGTGCCGGCCGCGGTGATGCCGGCGACGAGCAGGGCCGCGGAGGCGACCACGACACCGGTCACACGGGTCTTACGGGATATGTGGGGGGTCACGCGTGCTCCTTCAACTTTGCCAAGAGGTGGGGGTGCAAAGCGATGCGGGTGTGACATGCAGCGGGAACATTGCCAGCTGAACGCGTGCATGTCAGGAGCCCGTAAAGAGGTTGGCCGAAAATAATCGGCGCGAGGTGGGGCGCCGTCCGAACGACGCGGCGAGGCGCCGCCCCCGGAGGTCTGGGAGCGGCGCCCAACTTGCCTGTTCGTTGAGGGAGTTGCGGCGTTCTGTTGCGATGTGTCCGGCGCGTGTCCGTCTTTGTCACATCAGAATGTCCGACAGGTTGCCGGTTCCCTCAGAACGTCAGCTTCCAGCCGTTGAGGGTGCCGGAGTCGCCCGCGTAGAGGTCCTGGACGCGCAGCTTCCAGGTGCCGCCGGCGGCCTTCGTCGAGGCGTTGACGCTGTAGGTAGCCTTCACGTCGGAGGCGGAGTCCGAGAGGTTGGCGCTCTTGAGCCGGTACGCGGTGCCGTCCGGGGCCAGCAGGTCGATGACCAGGTCACCGCGCCAGCTGTGGGTGATGTCCACCGTCACCTTCAGCGCGCTGGGGGCGTTGCCGCTGCGGCTGACCGCGATCGGTGAGGTGATCGCCGCCCCGGCGTCCGGGATGGCCATCTTGGTGGTGCTCTCGTAGACGTTGCCGCTGCCGGCCGGGTTGACGGTCCAACTGAAGGACGTGGTCCCGGTCTTCTTCGCCGCGTCGGTGACCGTCACGGTGACCGTGCTGGTGCCGGCGGTGGTCGGGGTGCCCGAGATCAGGCCGGAGGCGGCGTCGATGGACAGCCCGGCGGGCAGTCCGCTCGCCGCGTACGTCAGCGCGCCGGTGGTGCCGCTGCTGGCCTTGACCTGGAGGCCGGCCGCCTGGCCGACGGTGCTGGTCTGGTTGCCCGGGTTGGTGACGGAGACGCCGCCGTCCGAGACGCGGGAGCCGACGTTCACCGCCGCCCAGGTGTTGGCGACCGTGTTGTACGTGGCGCTGCCCTGGCCGAAGAGGTCGGCGGCCGCCTGGAGGGTGGCGGTGCGGGCGCCCGCGTAGTTGGTGTTGGCGCTCATGTACTGGCTGAGTGCCTTGAACCAGATCTTCTCGGCGTTGGCCCGGCCGATGCCCGGCACCGGCTGGTTGTCGTAGGTCGGGCTGTCGTAGTGGACGCCGCCGATGTCCTTGGCGCCGCTGCCCTCGGACAGCAGGTAGAAGAAGTGGTTGGCGACGCCGGACGAGTAGTGGACGTCCTTGTTGCCGACCGTGCTCGACCAGTAGTCGGCCGAGGCGCCGTCCTTGGACGGCTTGTCCATGTAGCGCAGCGGGGTGCCGTCGCCGTTGATGTTGATCTTCTCGCCGATGAGGTAGTCACCGGGGTCGGCGGGGTTGTTGGCGTAGAACTCCACCGCGGTGCCGAAGATGTCCGAGGTCGCCTCGTTCAGGCCGCCGGACTCGCCGCTGTAGGTGAGGTTGGCGGTGGCGGCGGTGACGCCGTGCGACATCTCGTGGCCGGCCACGTCCAGCGCGGTCAGCGGGTTGGCGTTGCCGCTGCCGTCGCCGTAGGTCATGCAGAAGCAGCTGTCGTCCCAGAACGCGTTGACGTAGCTGTTCCCGTAGTGCACGCGGGAGTAGGCGCCGACGCCGTCGCCGCGGATGCCGGTGCGGCCGTGCACGTTCTTGTAGTAGTCCCAGGTCTCCTGGGCGCCGTAGGCGGCGTCCACCGCGGCGGTCTCGGGGTTGCTCGGGGTGCCGTCGCCCCACGTGTCGGTGGAGTTGGTGAACAGCGAACCGGTGCCCGACGACCCGTGGTTGAGGTTGTAGGTCTTGTGGTTGCCGCGGGCGGTGTCGGTCAGCGTGAAGCTCGGCGCCGCGCCGGAGGACCCGATGGTGACCTGGCCGCTGTACTCGCTCTTGCCGATGCCGTTCTCGATGCCCTGGTACTGGAAGATCTTCTTGCCGGTGGTGGCATCGGTGATGACGTGCAGCTGGTTGGGCGTGCCGTCGTCCTGGAGCCCGCCGACCACGGTCTCCCAGGCCAGCCGCGGGGTGCCGTCGGCGGCCCAGACCACCTTGCGCGCGGAGTGGTCGGGCGCGGCCTTCGTCGACCCGAGCGACTTGGCGGAGGAGACCGCCGCGGCCTCGGCGGTGGCCGGGGCGACCTTCGGGGTCACGGAGGCGACCTTGAGGGCGGACTTGGCGGCCTTGGTGGCGCCCTTGACCGCACCGCTCTTGGCGGTGTGCACCACGAGGTCGCCGCCGAGCACCGGCAGCCCCTGGTAGGTGCGCTCGTAGCGGGTGTGCACGGTGCCGTCGGCGTCCTTCTCGACGTCCTTGACGACCAGCTTCTCCTGCGCGCCGAGCTGGAGCCGCTGCGCGGTGGCGGCGGTGGTGGAGTTCGCCTTCCGTATCAGCTCGGCCCGTTGCGAGGGGGAGAGCTTGACGGGCAGCGCGCCGGCGGCGGGGACCGCGTGCGGGGCGCTGGGGCGGGCGGCGGTGCCGCTGTGCGGGGTGGCCGCCGTGCCGGTGCCTGCCTGGACGCCGACGGCCAGGAGGGCGGTGACCGCGACCAGCGCGCCGGTCGCCACCGCACGCCGCTGCGGACCGGGTCTATGGGGGGTGCTTCTCACACTGACTCCTTCTGCGGGGCCGCGGCGTGAGCCGGGCGGCCAAGGGGGGACCGGACGGCGAGTGGCCGTCCGGGCAGATCGAGGCAGAACCTGTGGAGCGTGTGGGGGGTGGTGTGGTGCGCGTGCGCACCGGGATCGCAGCCGGCCGGGTGGCGCTGTGGGGTCCGGGGCGCGACTGCCGGGAAGAGTGCCACCACTGGCGAGTGGTTGTCAGGTGCCCTTCAATGAAATGGCCGGAAACCGTCCGTTGGGCGAATTCCACGTCCGGAAACCGGACGGCGGGTTGGGTATGGGGCGGGGCGGGGCCGGGTAGAGGGCGGGGCGCCCGGACGGGCCGGGCCCCGCGCGCCGCCGGTCAGGAACGCCAGGAGCGCCACAGGGCCGCGTAGGCGCCGTCGGCCGCCACCAGCTCCTCGTGCGTGCCCAGTTCGGTCAGCCGGCCGGCCTCCAGCACCGCCACCCGGTCCGCGTCGTGCGCGGTGTGCAGCCGGTGCGCGATGGCGATCACCGTGCGGCCTTCGAGGACCGCGGCCAGCGCGCGCTCCGTACGGCGCGCGGTGCGCGGGTCCAGCAGCGCCGTCGCCTCGTCCAGCACGACGGTGTGCGGATCGGCCAGCACCACGCGGGCCAGCGCCAGTTGCTGGGCCTGCGAACCGTCCGGGCGGTGCCCGCCGGAGCCCAGCACGGTGTCCAGCCCGTCCGGCAGCCCGGACACCCAGTCCGCCCCGACCGCGGCCAGCGCCTCCCGCAGGGCGGCGTCCCCGGCGTCCGGTGCGGCCAGCTGGAGGTTGTCCCGGACGGTGCCCAGGAACACATGGTGCTCCTGCGTCACCAGCACCACCTGACGGCGCAGCACCTCCGGAGCCAGCCCGGCCACCGGCACCCCGCCGACCGTGACCGTGCCCCGGCGCGGCGCGTCGAGACCGGCCAACAGCCGCCCCAGCGTGGACTTTCCGGCCCCCGACGGGCCGACCACGGCCAGCCGCTCGCCGGGGCGGACGGTGAGCGTCACCCCGCGCAGCACCTCGGCCGCGCCGGCGCCGCTCGCGTCGCCTGCGTCTGCGTCTGCGCCGTCGCCGTCCGTGCCGGTCTCCGGACCGTCGCCGGCGGGCGCCGCGCCGTACGCGAAGCGGACGTCGGTGACGTCGATCCGGTCGCCGTCCGGGGCGGGGGCGTCCTCAGGTGCCCGCACGTCCACGGGCGCCGCCGCCAGCCCCTCCACGCGTGCGAACGCCGCGCCGCTGCTCTGGAGTTGCTCCACCCGGAACAGGATCGTCTCCAACGGGCCGGACACCTGCCGCAGGTACAGCGCCGCGCTGACCACCGTGCCCAGGCTGACCGCGCCCCGCGTGAGCAGCGCCCCGCCGACCAGCAGCGCCGCCACCACCGGCAGGACGTGGGAGAACTCCACCGCGGGCAGGAACACCGTGCGCAGCGCCAGCGTGCGCAGCCG
This sequence comes from Streptomyces sp. NPDC093097, assembly GCF_044754325.1. NCBI lineage: Bacteria > Bacillati > Actinomycetota > Actinomycetes > Kitasatosporales > Streptomycetaceae > Streptomyces > Streptomyces sp. NPDC093097. The sequence continues at coordinate 296,974 of NZ_JBIVOW010000009.1, read as the reverse complement.
GCTGCGGCGGAAGCGGTCGACCGCCGCCTCGGCCCTCGCGCGTCGGACCTCCGCCAGGCCCAGCGCCTCGACCGTCCGGGCCCCCGCCGCGGTGGCCGCCAACTGCTCGGCCAGCTCCGAACCGGCCGCGCCCTCCGCCAGATACGCCGCCCGGGCCCGGCGCAGATACCACCGGGCCGCCCACGCCGCCCCCAGCAGCCCCGCCCCGCACGCCCCGAGCCGGACGTCCAGCACCAGCACCGCGCCCAGGGCGAACACCACCTGCACCGAGGCGATCAGCACCTCCGGCACCAGGTCCCGCAGCGTCCGCCCGACCAGGGCGGTGTCGGCCGTCCCGCGCGTCGTCAGATCGCCGGTGCCGGCCCGCTCCACGACGGCCGGCGGCAGCGCCAGCACCCGCGCCACGAACCGCCCGCGCACCCGCTGCACGATCCGCTCGCCGAACCGGTGGCCGGCGTACCGGGCGTACCGCGCCAGCAGCAGTTCGGTCAGCGCGCACACCAGGATCACCGGGGCCAGCCGGTCCACCGCGGCCACCCCGCCGCCGTCGCGCACCGCGTCCACGATCCGGCCGAGCAGCCAGGGGGTGATCAGGCCGACGCCGGCGGCCAGCGCGTTCAGCGCCAGCACCAGGGCGACGGCGCGGCCGTCCTGGCGGATCAGGGCGAGTGCGGCGCGGCGGGTGGCGGCCCGGTCGGCCACCGGGAGGGCGCCGTCGGGGAGCCCGTCGTCCGCGGACCGTCCGCCCCGCGCCGCCGGCCGCCGCGCGGTCACCGTCATGACGTCTCCTCCTCGCCCGTGCCGCGCGCCACCAGGCGCCGGTATCCCGCTTCCGTGCCGAGGAGTTCACGGTGGCTGCCGACCGCCGCCACCCGCCCGTCGGCCAGGTAGTACACCGTGTCCGCGCGGTCCAGCACGAGCGGTGAGGTGGTGGTCACCACCGTCGTCCGGCGGCCGGCGCGGGCCGCGTGCAGCCGGGCCGCCACGGCCGCCTCGGTGTGCGCGTCGACCGCCGAGGTCGGCTCCGCCGCCAGCAGCACCTCCGGATCGGCCAGCAGCGCCCGGACCAGCCGCAGCCGCTGCCGCTGCCCGCCGGAGAGATCCCGGCCGCCCGCTGCCACCGGGCTGTCCAGCCCCGCCGGCAGCCCCTGCACGATGTCCTCGGCCACCGCGGTGTGCAGCGCCGCCTCGATCGCCTCCCGGTCGCGCTCCCGCCGGCCGCTCACCACCTCGCGCAGCGTGCCCGCGAACAGGTCCGCCTCGTTGTCCGCCACCAGCAACCGGGCGTGCAGCCGCGCCGGTTCGATCGCGTCCAGCCGCACCGCGCCCCAGGTCGCCGCGGACGCCGCGAAGCCGCCGAGCCGGTCCAGTACCGCCGCCCCGTCCGCCGGCCGGTCGCCGGCCAGCGCGGTCAGCGCACCGGGGACCACCTCGACGCCCGAGACCGGGTCGCGGAGCACCGACGGCACCGCCGGCGGATCGCGGAACTCCGCGCCGTCCGCCCCGGTGGCCCCGTCGTCGGGCTGCCCGGCCCGGCCGTCCGGCCGCAGCGCCAGGAACCGCACCACCCGGCGGGCGGCCACCGTTCCCCGGGTGAGGCCGTAGCCGGCCTCGATGAGGTACGTGACCGGTGCCACCAGCGCCGCCGCGTAGCCGTAGACCGCCACCAACTCGCCGATGGTGAGGGTGCCCTGGGCCGCCATCCGGGCCGCCAGCCAGGTCACGGCGGCCACGAACAGCGTCGGCAGCCCGATCCCCAGTGCCTGCACCCAACTGGTCACCGCGCCGACCCGGTAGCCCTGGCCCCGCAGCGCCCGCGCCTCGCGGTCGTACCGCTGCGCGAACACCTCCTTGCCGCCCAGACCGGCCAGCACCCGCAGCCCGCCGGCCAGATCCGTCAGCCGGGCCGCCAGTCCGCCCTCCCGCTCGCGGTAGCGGGCCTCGACGCCCTCCAGCCGTCCCAGCAGCGGGCCGACCGTGATCGCCAGCACCGGCACCCCGAGCAGCAGCACCGCCGCCAGCAGCGGCGAGATGCCCAGCAGCAGCACCGCGACCACCCCGTACGCCAGCAGCGAGCCGAGACCGGGACCGGTCATCGTCAGCGTCTGGCTGATCACCGCGACGTCGCCGATCCCGATGGTGACGACCTCGCCGGCGCTCACCTGGCGGGGCAGCGCCGCACCCAGGCGCAGGGTCTGCGCCACCAGGACCCGCACCGTGCGGCAACTGGCGTCCAGCCGGACCCTGGTCATCGTCCGGTGCCGCGCTGTCCCCAGGCCCGCGTTGGCCGCGCCGACCCCGAGCAGCACCGCCGACCAGGCCGCCAGCGCACCCCAGTGCCCGGGCGTCAGGCCGTCGTCGACGGCCTGGGACAGGAGGTACGGCGGCAGCATCTGCCCCACCATCGACAGCGTGCCCAGGACCGATCCGGCCGCCACCCGCCGCCGCTGGCTCGTCACCAGCCACCACAGGTAGCGCAGCGGACCGCGGTGGTCCGGGACCCCGGGGTCGGCCATCGGGCCTCCTTTTCCGTGGATGCTCCGCCCCTCAGGGCGAAGTGGGGACGGGCTGCTGCGGAGCGGGGCAGGGGGCTTTTCGGCCAACGGGGAACGCTGACCACCATAAACTGCCCTCGCCGGTGGACGAGTTGGGGTCCCTGTTGCGGGAGCGCTCTTAGGTGCGAGGCGGGGCCGGCGCTGTCATGGCATGCCCTCCACCGGCCGCTCCGGGGCCTCCTCGCCGCCCGCGCCCTGAACGGCGTCGAGGGAGGCGTCGAGAGCCCGCTGCATCTCATCCACCTCCGCGTCGGTCAGCTCGTCCATCCACCCGTTACGGGCCTTGAAGCCCTCCCGCGCGGCATCCGGCTGCCGGTCCAGCCCCGGGAACGCCATCTTCCCGGCCGCCAGGGCGAGTTCAAGGCTCCAGAGCGCCCCCGCCGCCTCGTCGGCCGCGCGATCCTCCTCTTCCGCCGCCATCACCGCACCGCGCTCTCGTGCGGATGGCGACGCATCTCGACATTGCAGTCGGTGACCTTCGACCGGTCGCCGGTGGCCCGCGCCTGCGCCCGCTGCCGCTCCAGCGCCCCGCACACGTCGCACCCGGCAACGGGCTGCGCCTCAGGTTTCGCACCGGGGTCCGGCAGGTGCACGGGCCCACTCAGGTTCGGAGGCGTCAACTCCCCACCTCCACGCCGTGAATCCGGCGCGGCAGGCGCGGCGGCGCCGTGGGAAGCCTCCCGGTAGCGTTGGCCAGGCTGTCAACTCCCTTGTAGTTGCGGCCATGCCCCCGGACGTTCGCCGCGTCGCGGGGGTCTTTTCATGCCTGCCGCAACTCGCCTGATCTGTCAGGGAGTTGGCGGGCCTGCTTCCCGATGCGTGCTCCAGTGGCGAGCACTTTTGCAGGACTTCATTTGAAGTCGCTTCAACTGGTTGACGGCTGTTGCAAGTCGCTCACTCCGCTGATTTCATTTTGAGTGCGACGGCATTTCAGATTCGCGTTCACGGGGAAGAGGGGGGATGTCAGACGAGTCGGCGGGACCGACTGGTTCGACCGTGCCGCGTAGGCAACTTGGGCGACATCTGACCGAACTGCGCGAACGGGCTGGACTCACCGCAAAAGCGGCAGCGAAGGAACTGGAGCGATCAACGGCAACGTTGTGGCGGATCGAGTCCGGCAAGACCTCGACTCGTAGCCATGAGGTCGAGTTGATGTGCCGGGTGTACGAAGCGCCGCCCGACCTGACCAAGGCGCTGACGGCTCTTGCGAAAGAGACGAAAGCGCGGGGGTGGTGGCACGCGTACGGCGATGTGATTCCCGAAGGTTTCGACCTCTACATCGGACTGGAAGAAGCCGCATCCCAACTCGACGTCTACGAAGCCACCCTGGTGCCCGGCCTGCTGCAAACCGGGGAGTATGCGCACCAGATCATTGCGGCGGGCCACTCGGACAGGGATCCGGCGGAGATAGAGCGACGCGTTCAGCTTCGGGTCAAACGTCGATCACTGATCACCAGGGTGATCAACCCGCCGGCGCTCTCCGTCGTTCTCTACGAAGCAGTGTTGAGGTGCCCCGTCGGTGGGCGCAAGACGATGGCAGGGCAGCTACGGCACGTGGTCGACGTCAGCAGGCTGCCCAATGCGACGGTCAGGGTTGTGCCCTTCGCGGCAGGGCTCCATGAAGGGGTCATGTCGGGGCAGTTCACGATCTTGCGCTTCCCGACGGTCGGGGGCGGCAAGACGGCTGAACCGCCAACCGTCTTCGCTGACGGGTACACGGGAGACCTCTACCTGGACAGGCCGAGCGAGGTCGAACAGTACGACATGGCGTTCCGGAACATCTCAAGTATGGCGCTGAGCGAAGAGGACTCGCGGCGCCTGATTCTCGAAACGGCAGGGCAGTATGGACAGGGCTGATCTCAATCATGCAACGTGGCGGAAGTCCAGCTACAGCAATTCCAATTCCAACTGCATCGAGGTTGCCGACGGCTTTCCCGGCGTTGTCCCCGTCCGAGACAGCAAGGACCCGCAAGGCCCGGCGCTGGTCTTCACGGTGAACGGCTGGTCCTCGTTCGTCGGCGCCGTCAAGGGTGGAGAGTTCCGCCACTGAGGTCGCACGCCAGACGGCCACCCGCGACCACGTCGAGGGTGGCCGTTTGCAGGGGTGCTCACCGATGGCTACTCGGTGATGAGGGGGACGTCATGCCACGCTCTCCCGCCAGGCCCGGTGCAGCGCCGCGTACCGCCCGCCGCCGGTGCTGAGCGTGGCCGGGGCGCCGTCCTCGACGATCCGGCCGTCGGCCATCACCAGCACCCGGTCGGCGGTCTCCACCGTGGACAGCCGGTGCGCGATCACCAGCGCCGTACGGCCGCGCAGCACCGCGCCCATGGCCCGCTGCACCGCCCGCTCGCCCGGTATGTCCAGCGAGCTGGTCGCCTCGTCCAGGATGAGCACCGCCGGGTCGGCCAGCAGCGCCCGGGCGAAACCGACCAACTGCCGCTGCCCGGCGGAGAGTCGGCCGCCGCGCTTGCGGACATCGGTGTCGTAGCCGTCCGGGAGGGCGGTGATGAAGTCATCGGCGCCGATCGCCCGGGCGGCCCGCTCGATCTCGGCGCGGTCGGCGTCCGGGCGGCCCAGCGCGATGTTGTCGGCGACGGTGCCGGAGAACAGGAACGGCTCCTGCGTCACCATCACCACCGCACGGCGCAGTTCGGCCCCGGACAGCTCGCGCAGATCGACGCCGTCCAGCAGCACCCGGCCCTCGGTGGGGTCGTGGAACCGGGCGAGCAGCCGGGCGAGGGTGGACTTGCCGGCCCCGGTGGCGCCGACCACCGCGACGGTGGTGCCGGCGGCCAGCGTGAGGTCGAAGCGCGGCAGCACCTCACCGCCGGTGCGGTACCCGAAGCGGGCGCCGCGGAAGGCCACTTCGCGGCCCGGCCGGCCGGAAGCGGCGGGCGGCAGGGCGCGCGGGTCCGCCGGCTCGGCCACCGACGGCCGCTGGGCCAGCAGCCCGGCGATCTTCTCCAGTGAGGCGGCCGCGGACTCGTAGGCGTTCAGGAACATGCCGAGCCGGTCGATGGGGTCGTAGAGCCGGCGGAGATAGAGCGTCGCGGCGGCCAGCACGCCGAGGGCGAGCGAGCCGGCGGCGACGCGGTAGGCGCCCCACAGGACGATGGCCGCGACCGCGATGTTGGCCACCGTGCGGGAGCCGACGACATAGCGCGCCATCTCCAGGATCGCGTCGCCGTTGACCTGGCGGTGCCGGGAGTTCAGCCCGGCGAAGGCCGCGTCGTTGGCCCGCTCGCGGCGGAACGCCTGCACCGGGCGGATACCGCCCAGGGTCTCGGCGAACCGCACGATGACCGCCGCGATGGCGGTGGACTTGGCGCGGTAGGCCCGCTGCGAGCGGCGGCGGAAGCTGCGCACCCGCAGCGCCAGCGGCACCGCGGAGAGCAGCGCCGCGGCGCCCAGGCCCAGATCCAGCCAGAGCAGCATCACCGTGATGTAGACCGTCGAGAGGACGACCGTGACCAGCTCCTGGAGGCCCTCTTCGAGGAGTTCGCGCAGGGCCTCGACGTCCGTGGTGGAGCGGGATATCAGCCGGCCGGAGGTGTAGCGCTCGTGGAAGTCCAGGCCGAGCGCCTGGGCGTGCCGGAAGATCCGGCCGCGCAGATCGAGCAGGACGTCCTGGCCGGCCCGGGCGGAGAGCCGGACGAAGACCCACTGGAGGCCGCCGGCCGCCAGGGCGCTCAGGGTCGCCGCCGCGGCCAGGAGGAGCAGCGGGCCGTGGTCGCCCGCCCGCAGAGCCGGCACCACGCGGTCCAGGGCGTAGGCGACCAGCAGCGGACTGGCCTGCGCACCGGCCTGCTGCAGGAGCAGGGTGGCGGTGGCGGCCGCCACCCGGCGGCGGTGCGGGGCGAGCAGGGAACCCAGCAGGGCGCGGGAGGCGCCCTTCGGGGTGGGCAGCAGATCCGCCTCGACGGCGTCCGGGGCGGTGTCCGCGGCGCCGTCCGGGGTGTGCCGCCGCCCGGGGGCGTCGCTCCCCGCGCCGTCGGCCGGCCGGCCGGTCTCCGTCGTCGTCATCGTGCGCCCTCCCCCTCGTCCCGCCCGGGAGCGCCGCCGCGCCCCGGGCCGCCCGACATCAGCGCGGCGTACTCCGCGTTCTCCCGCAGGAGTTGGTGGTGGGTGCCGACGGCGGCGATCCGGCCGCCGGACAGCAGCGCCACCCGGTCGGCCAGCAGCACCGTGGACGGCCGGTGGGCGACCACCAGCGCCGTGGTGGTGGCCAGCACCTCGCGCAGCGCCGCCTCCACCCGCGCCTCGGTGTGCACATCGAGCGCGGAGAGCGGGTCGTCCAGGATCAGGAAGCGCGGCCGCCGGACCACCGCGCGGGCCAGCGCCAGCCGCTGCCGCTGCCCGCCCGACAGGCTCATCCCCTGCTCGCCGACCGCGGTGGCGGCGCCCTGCGGGAGGGCGCCGACGAACTCCTCGGCCTGCGCCACCCCCAGCGCCCGCCCCAGATCCGCCGCGCGCTCGGCCTCCCGGTCGTCCGCCGCGCCCATCAGGACGTTCTCCGCCACCGTCGTGGAGAACAGGGTCGGCTCCTCGAAGGCCACCGCGACCAGCGTCCGGGCCTCCTCGCGGGTGAGCGAGGCCAGGTCCCGGCCGTCCAGGGTGATCCGGCCCGCGGTGGGGTCGTAGAGCCGCGGCACCAGTGCCGTGAGCGTGGTCTTGCCGCTGCCGGTCGCTCCGACCAGCGCCATCGTCTCCCCGGGGCGGACGTGCAGATCGATGCCCCGCAGGGCGGGCGGGGCGTCCGGGGGAGCGTCGGGATAGCGGAACTCCACCCCCTCGAAGACCAGCCCGCCGCCGGCCCGTTCGGGGTGCCCGCCGGGCCGCCGGGCCGTGCCGCTCTCCTTCACCGGCGGCTCGTCCAGCACCTCGAAGTACCGGTCGGCGGCGGTCGCCGCCGCGCTGCTCATCGCCAGCAGGAAGCCGATCGAGTCCACCGGCCAGCGCAGCGCCAGCGCCATCGACAGGAACGCGACGAGGGTGCCGGTGGACAGCTGCCCGTCGGCCACCTGGACCGTGCCCAGCAGCAGCGCGGCGGCCAACGCCAGCTCCGGGAGGAGGGTGTTGACGCCCCAGATCGCGGCCAGCAGCCGGGCCTTGGCGAGTTCGGTGCCGCGGACCGCGCCGGCCAGCTCCCGGAACGCGCGGGCCTGGCTGCGGTGCCGCCCGAACCCCTTGATGATCCGGATGCCGAGCACCGACTCCTCGACGACCGTGGTCAGATCGCCGACCTGGTCCTGGGCCGTACGGGCGGCCCGCCCGTACTTCGCCTGGAAGACCGAGCAGATCAGCATCAGCGGCAGCACCGGTGCCATCAGCACCAGCCCCAGCGTCCCTTGCTGGGCCAGCAGGAGTGCGCCGCCCACCGCGATCGTCGCGCCGTTCACCAGCAGGAACGTCATCGGGAAGACCAGGAACTGGCGCAGCAGTTGGAGGTCGGTGGTGGCCCGGGAGAGCAACTGCCCGGAGGCCCAGCGGTCGTGGAAGGCCACCGGCAGCCGCTGCAGATGGCGGTAGAGCGCCTCGCGCATCGACGCCTCCACCGCCGCCGTCGGGCGGGCCACCAGCCACCGCCGCAGCCCGAACAGCAGCGCCTCGGCGAGCCCGAGCAGCAGCAGGTACCCGCCGCCGCGCCACACCCCGCCGGTGTCCCCGTGCGCCACCGGGCCGTCCACCAGCCACTTGAGCACCAGCGGAATCACCACCGAGATGCAGGACGCGACCACCGCCACGAACGCGGCGGTGAACAACCGGGCCCGCACCGGCCGGACGAACGGCCACAGGCGGAGCAGCGAGCGCACCGCGGAGCGCCGTACCGCTCCGGTCCGCTCGTCGGGAGACGTCGAACGCATGGTCGTGGCCATCACCCGCGAGCGTAAGGCGCACCACTGACAATGCTCACCCGGATTTCCCCGGCCGTCCGGAACGAGCCGGTGCGGCTCATAACACCTCTTGCAGTGCCGCGAGTTGATGAGATGTCAGATGGAGAGAATGGAGGGAGCGGAGCCTCTTCCGGACGGCTCCGCTCCCTCGGTCCGGCGGCGCCTGCACCCCCGCGCCCCGCCTCCCCGCGCTCCGCCTCCCCGGTCCGCCCGCCGCGGCCCGTACGGCGCCCGCCGCACCGCCCGGGGCGCGCCGCGCGACCCCTCCCGGATATCCCGATACGCGGCATACCGCCCAAGCCCGGGATCATCCGTCACAATCCGGCGTATGACCGGCCATCAGGAGCACCGACCAGGGGACGGCACCGACGGTCGCGCCGCGGACCGCGCACCTGCCGGTCGCCGCCCGCCCCGCCTCCGCTGGGCCGCCCGCGCACTGCCGGCCGCGCTCATCGGCGCGGCGGCGCTGGCCGGCTGCGGCGGTCCGGACCTCTTCCTCGGGGGCGCGCCGCCCTCCCCGGAGGACGCCATCCGGATCGTCCCGGCCGACGGTGCGCGCGGTGTACGGGCCAACGGGCGGCTGGAGGTCCGGGTGCCGGCGGGCCGGCTGGAGCGGGTCGAGGTGCACCGCACCCTCGGCGGCGGCCGGCAGCCGGTCGCCGGCCGGATCTCCCGGGACGGGATGATCTGGCGGCCGCTGTCCGACTCCCTCGAACTCGGCGCCCGGTACACCGTGGACGCGGTCGCGCTGGACGGCGCCGGCCACCGCACCACCCGGCACACCGCCTTCGCCACCTTCGCGCCCGCGCACCGCGTCATCGGCTTCTACTCGCCGGAGAGCGGCACCACGGTCGGCACCGGCCTGATCTTCTCGCTGGTCTTCAACCGGCCGGTCGGCGACCGCGCCGCCGCCGAGCGCGCGATCACGGTCCGGGCCCGGCCCGCCGTCGAGATCGCCGCGCACTGGTTCGGCCACCGGAGGCTGGACTTCCGTCCCCGCCGCCGCTGGCGGCCGGGCACCCGCCTCACCGTCCGGCTGCGGCTGCGCGAGGTGCGGACCGGCCCGGGCGCCTACGGGGTCCAGTACAAGACCCTCCACTACCGGGTGGGCCGGGACCAGGTCAGCGTCGTCGACACCGCCCGGCACACGCTGACCGTCCGCCGCGGCGGACGGGTGCTGGCCGTCCTGCCGGTCACCGCCGGCGACGCGACCAACCCCACGCACAACGGGGCGATGGTGATCCTGGAGCGGCACGCGGCGATCCGGATGGACGGCGACACCGTCGGCTTCGGCGACGCGTACGACATCCCGGACGTGCCGCACGCCATGCGGCTGACCCGCTCCGGCACCTTCCTGCACGGCAACTACTGGGCGGCGCCGGAGGTCTTCGGCGGCCTCAACACCAGCCACGGCTGCGTGGGGTTGATGGACGTCAGGGGCGGCGCCCCGGGCACCCCGGCCGGCTGGCTGTACCGGAACTCGATCGTCGGCGACACCGTGGAGGTCCGCAACTCCCCGGAGCGCACCGTCGCGCCCGACAACGGCCTGGGCGGCTGGAACATGCCGTGGCCGGCCTGGCGGGCGGGCAGCGCGCTGCGCTGAGCCCGCCCCTGCCCCGCGCCCGCGCGCGACCCCCCGCCGCTCGTACGCATGCCCGCGAGGACACCCGCCGCCCGCGACTAAACGGTGACCTGCGGGGGGAGTTGACTGTCGGTGCGGTGTGGTTACCTATGCCGGCAGGCGCCCGGCCGACGTCGTCCGGGTGCGGGGTGACGGGGGTCGTGCGAGGGGGAAGGGGCAGTCATGAACGTCCAGCCGAAGCCGGGGGAGCCGGTGCGCCGACGGCCGGCGCACCGCGCGGGCGGTGCGCTCGCGCTGCTGCTCGCTCCGCTGATGCTGCTCTCCGCCTGCGGCGGCGACGCGGACGGCAAGACGTCCGGGCGGGCGGCGCGGCCCGCGGCCTCGCAGGCCGCCGTGGTGATAGCGCCCGGGGACGGCGCCCGGGACGTGGCCACCAGCGGCGCCCTGAAGGTCACCGCCCAGCAGGGGACGCTGCGTTCGGTCAAGGTCACCGACGCCAAGGGCCACGCGGTGGGCGGGAAGATATCCGCCGGAGTGTGGCGGCCCAGCAGCCACCTCGGCGCCTCGACGCGGTACACCGTCGACGCGGTGGCGGTGGACGCCAAGGGCCGGCGGGCCGCCCAGCACACCACGTTCACCACGCTGGTCCCGAAGCACACCTTCATCGGCCGGTACAGCCCGGAGAACGGCCGGCGGGTCGGCGTCGGGATGCCGGTCTCGATCCGCTTCACCCGCGGGATCACCGACTTCCGGGCCGTCGAGCGGGCCGTCACGGTCACCGCCCGGCCCGCCGTCCCGATCGCCGGCCACTGGTTCGGCAACGACCGCCTCGACTTCCGCCCCGAGAAGTACTGGGCCCCCGGCACCAAGGTCACCCTCCGCCTCGCCCTCGACGGCGTCGAGGGCCGCCCCGGCGTCTACGGCACCCAGGCCAAGGAGGTCTCCTTCACCATCGGCCGCAGCCAGGTCAGCACCGTCGACGCCCGGTCGAAGCGGATGACGGTGGTGCGCGACGGCAAGACCCTCAAGAACGTGCCGATCAGCGCGGGCGCCCCGGGCACCGAGACCTACAACGGCCAGATGGTGATCAGCGAGAAGCACCCGGTGACGCGGATGAACGGCCAGACCGTCGGCTTCGGCGGCCAGTACGACATCAAGGACGTCCCGCACGCGATGCGGCTGAGCACCTCCGGCACCTTCATCCACGGCAACTACTGGTCGGGCCGGGCCGCGTTCGGCACCCGCAACGCCAGCCACGGCTGCGTCGGCCTCTACGACCAGCGCGGCGGCGGCGACCCCGACACCCCCGCGGCCTGGTTCTACCGCAACTCCCTCATCGGCGACGTCGTCATCGTCAAGAACTCCCACGACGGCACCGTCCAGCCCGACAACGGCTTCGGCGACTGGAACCTCTCCTGGGCGAAGTGGCAGGCCGGGTAGGACGGTCAGGGGCAGGGCGGCGCGCGGCGTTAACGCGTACTAACCTGCCCGCATGACTGTGCATCTTGAGGTCGCCGACGGCGTCGGCACCATCCGCCTGGACCGCCCGCCGATGAACGCCCTGGACGTCGCCACCCAGGACCGGCTCCGCGAGCTCGCCGAGGAGGTCGGCCGCCGCGACGACGTCCGCGCGGTCGTGATCTGGGGCGGCGAGAAGGTGTTCGCGGCCGGTGCGGACATCAAGGAAATGCAGGCCATGGACCACGCCGCCATGGTCGTCCGGTCCAAGGCCCTCCAGGACTCCTTCACCGCCGTGGCCAGGATCCCCAAGCCGGTGGTCGCCGCGGTCACCGGCTACGCCCTCGGCGGCGGCTGCGAACTGGCGCTCTGCGCCGACTTCCGGATCGCCGCCGACAACGCCAAGTTGGGCCAGCCCGAGATCCTGCTGGGCCTGATCCCGGGCGCCGGCGGCACCCAGCGGCTGGCCCGGCTGGTGGGCCCCGCCAAGGCCAAGGACCTGATCTTCACCGGCCGCCAGGTGAAGGCCGCGGAGGCGCTCACCCTCGGCCTGGTGGACCGGGTGGTGCCCGCCGACGAGGTCTACGCGCAGGCGCACGCCTGGGCGGCGCGGCTGGCGTCCGGGCCGGCGCTGGCGCTGCGGGCCGCCAAGGAATCCGTCGACGCCGGGCTGGAGACCGACATCGACACCGGGCTGACGGTCGAACGCACCTGGTTCGCCGGGCTGTTCGCCACCGAGGACCGGGAGATCGGCATGCGGAGCTTCGTCGAGGACGGCCCCGGCAAGGCCAAGTTCCTCTGAAACGACCGGGGTTGACGGGGCGGGCGGGGTTTGGCCGGGCGGTCGTGCCTCGTGCGGGCGAATGGCCGCACGCCCCGTCGCGCCGTACCGGGGCCCCGCCGGCGGCCGGTGACGCGCCGCCATCCGCGGAAGGTCGTCGCAGGTCAGCGCGGTGACGTGGGCTCCCGCTGCCGTCCGCGTGGGTCCGGGGGAGGCGCGGGCCCGGCGGTTTCGGACAACGGATTCCGCAGGTTCCGCCCCCCGGGGCGGCGCCGGGCCGCCATCATGGGGGCATGGCGGGTCTCGATGGAGTGGAGCAGCCGCGGCCGCAGAGCGGGGCGGCCGCCGCACGCTGGGAAGTGCCCGGGGCGGACGGGCCGGCGGCCCCGGCCCCGGCCCCGGCCGGTCCGGTGCCCGTCGGGATCGACCTGGTCGGCGACCCGACCCTGGGCGAGGTCAGACTCCCCTCGCGCCCCCAGTCCGCGCGCACCGCGCGCCGGTTGACCGCCGCCATCCTCCTCAAGCAGTGGTCCCTGTCGCCGCAGCTCGCCGAGCACGGCGTGCTGCTGGTCTCCGAGTTGGTCGGCAACGCTGTACGGCACACCGGCGCCCGGACGTTCGGACTGCGGATACTGCGCCGCCGCGGCTGGATCCGGGTGGAGGTCCGCGACCCCTCGCGCGGGCTGCCCTGCCTGATGCCGGTGCAGGCGATGGACGTCAGCGGCCGCGGGCTCTTCCTGGTGGACAAGCTCTCCGACCGCTGGGGCGTGGACCTGCTGCCGCGCGGCAAGACGACCTGGTTCGAGGTCCGGGTCACCGACCGCTGAGATCCCGCCCGCGGAACGGGACTGGGGCCCTCCCGCGGGGATGCCGCGGGGTGAGCCCCAGTTCCCGGCCGTCCGCGGGCGGAAGGGGGGTGCCCGCGCGACCGGAGGCGACCGGGCCCGCGCCGGCGGGGGTCGCCGCGGACGACTATGGCAGGCCGCCCCGCCGTCGACCAAAGTCGGCAAAGCGGAAAAAGAGGGACATCTCGCCATCAATGGAGGGGTGTTCCGGGGTGAGCTGTGCCACCGCGGACGTGCGGCGCCGGCGGTCCGTAGGATGGGACGAACCGGAAGACCCGGGCCGACACCGAGGGGGAGGGACCATGCACCGGCTGCGCCGCTCGGCGACGCTGACCCTGCTGCTCCTCCTCGCGGTCGCCTTCGGGGCGCTGCTGTGCCGGACCGGCGGCGACCAGGCGTGGCGCGAGGGCCGCGCCACCGCGGCCGTCGCGAACGGGCGGAGCGTCTTCGCGGACCCGGTCGCCGCACCGCCCGCCGCCACCGCCCCGATCGCGGTCGCCGACGGCATCAAGAACTGCTCCGGCCACCGCGCGCCGAGCCCCGGCGAGAGCGCCCCGCTGCCCGCCCCGCACCGCGCCGAGCCGCTCGCCCCGGACACCACCGGCGCCGGGCCGCTCGCCGCCGACCTGCCCCACCAGTTCGCCCTGGCCCGCCCGCCCACGGGCGCCGGCCCCGCCACGGACCACACCGCGCTCCTGCCCGTACTGCGGATATAGGCCGCCCCGCGCGGGCCCGTCGCCACCCTCCCGCCCGCCCTCCCGGCGGACGACGGGACCGTGCCGACCGGCCCCGGGCCGCCCTTGTGCACATCCCTTCCGTACGTCAGGAGCTTTCGCATGTCCGCTTCCGCCTCGCCCGCCCGCAAACTCGCCGCCATCGGCGCGGTCCTCGCCCTGGTGGTGGCGCTGGTCGCGCTCGCCGTCGCGGTCGGCAGGACCATCGAGAACGGCCGGGAGACCGCCGCCCCCGCCGCCACCGCCCACACCGGCCCCGGCCAGGACGACGGACAGCAGAAGCTGTACGACGACCTCGCCCGGCGCACCGTCCGCCGCACCGCCGGCGACCCGCTGGCCCTCGGCAAGCCCCATGCCCCGGTCGTGCTGGTCGAGTACGCCGACTACCAGTGCTCGTTCTGCGGCCGGTTCAGCCGCGAGACCCAGCCCGCCCTGGTCAAGAAGTTCGTCGACGACGGCACCCTGCGCATCGAGTTCCGCAACTTCCCCGTCTTCGGCGCCGATTCCGAGCGCGCCGCCCGCGCCGCCTGGGCCGCCGGCCGGCAGGGCAGGTTCTGGCAGCTGCACGACGTCCTCTACGCCAAGACCCGCAAGGGCGACGCGCTCGCCGAGGACAAGCTGGTCGACATGGCCCGCACCGCCGGCGTCCCCGACCTCGACGCGTTCCGCACCGACCTGAACTCGCCGGCCGCCGAGCAGGCCCTGAAGAAGGACCAGGACGAGGGCTACCAGCTCGGCGTGCAGTCCACCCCGTCCTTCCTGATCAACGGCCGGCCGGTCGCCGGGGCGCAGGAGTCCCAGGTCTTCGAGCAGGCCATCGAGCAGGCCGCCAAGGCCGCCCGGCACGGCGGAGCAGGGGCCCGGAAGTGACCACCGACATCGGCTACCTCGCCGCGTTCCTGGGCGGCACGCTCGCGCTGATCAGTCCGTGCAGCGCCCTGCTGCTCCCGGCGTTCTTCGCGTACTCGCTGGCCGGCCCCGGCCGGCTGCTGGCCCGCACCGGGGTGTTCTACCTGGGGCTGGCCACCACCCTGGTGCCGCTGGGCGCGGCCAGCACGGCCGCCAGCCGGCTCTTCAACGGCCACCGCGACCTGCTCATCGCCCTCGGTGGCTGGATCGTCATCGCCCTCGGCGTGGCCCAGATCCTGGGCCTGGGCTTCGCCTCCCGGCGCGCCCAGGCCGCGGCCGCCCGCATCACCCCGCGCACCGCGCTCTCCACCTTCCTGCTCGGCTGCGTCTACGGCCTGGCGGGCTTCTGCGCCGGGCCGATCCTGGGCGCGGTGCTGACCGTGACCGCGGTCAGCGGCTCCCCGGTCTACGGCGCCTCGATGCTCGCCGTCTACGCGCTGGGCATGGCGCTGCCGCTGTTCCTGCTGGCCCTGCTGTGGGACCGCTTCCGGCTCGGCACCCGGCGCTGGCTGCGCGGCCGGGAGTTCGCGCTGGGCCGGCTGCGGCTGCACACCACGTCCGTGCTCTCCGGGCTGTTCTTCATCGCCATCGGCGTGCTGTTCCTGACCTTCAACGGGACCAGCGCGCTGCCCGGCATCCTCGACGCGGACACCGAGGCCCACCTGGAGGAGTGGGCGGCCCGCCTGGGCAACGGCGTACCGGACGCGGTCCTGCTCGCGGTGGCCGCGCTGGCCGTCGCCGCGGTGCTCGGCCGGATCGCCCTGCGACCGGAACGCCAACGGGACGCCGGGGCGGGGCGCGGCGAAGGGGAGGCGGACGACTCCGGCAGCGCGTCCAACTAGGGCGTTTCTGACGGATATCCGACGCCGCGGAGATCCGTCAGAAGCGGCCCAGGCGCCCCCGCCCCGCCGTTACGCGCTCAGGCGCCGGTGCCAGCCCGGATGCGGGCGGGAGCGCGGGCGGGCGATCGGGCGGACGTGCCCCGGCTGCGCGTCCGCCCGGCGCCGGCGGTCGTTGCACAGCAGGCATTTGCCGTAGCCCGGCGGAAGCGGGTCTTCCGGGTCGCCGTAGAGGGGGTCCACCGCACCGCCCGGGTGCAGGGCACAGCCCGTCGGGCCGGTGGTGAGGGCCCCCAGCGAGCCGGCGGCGGTCAGCGCCTGGCGGAGGACGTCGACGAGTCGGTCGGCGTCCTGCCGGGTCGGTGCCGAGCGGAGCGCGGAGGCGAGGTCGGAGGCAGTGGTCAGCGCGGTCTGGAGTTCGTGCAGGCGTGCGTCACCCATGTCGTGGAGAGTAAGCGGCCCCACTGACAGTTGATCTTCCGATCGCACTTCGTGGCTTCCCATGGCCGGATGCATGCCCGCTGCGACCCGTGGTTTAGCACCGGGCCGGTGACCGCTGCGTTGCCGGCGGGTGACCGGACGGTGCGGGGCGGGCCCGCGGTGGGCCCGCCCCGCCCGCCTCAGGGAGCGATCGGCAGCGCCCGCTTGTGGGCGGTGCGGCGGTAGCGCCCGACGATCGCTCCAAAGGCGGCCTCCTCGACCGGCTCGCCCTCCAGGAAGTCGTCGATCTGGTCGTAGCCGACGCCCAGCGCGTCCTCGTCGGGCTTGCCCGGGTCGAGGGTCTCCAGATCGGCCGTGGGGACCTTGTGGACCAGCTCGGCGGGGGCGCCCAGCGCCTGCGCGACGGCGCGCACCCGGCGCTTGGTCAGCCCGGTCAGCGGGACCACGTCGGCCGCGCCGTCGCCGAACTTGGTGAAGAAGCCGGAGACCGCCTCGGCGGCGTGGTCGGTGCCCACCACCAGGCCGCTCGTGGCGCCGGCCACCGCGTACTGGGCGATCATGCGCTGGCGGGCCTTGATGTTGCCGTGCACGAAGTCCTGGTGGTGCGCGTCACGGAAGACGACGCCGCCCTCGACGGCCGCGGCCAGCGCGGCGTCGCTGGCCGGCCTGACGTCGACGGTCAGCAGGCGGTCGGGGCGGATGAACTCCACCGCCCGCTGCGCGTCCTTCTCGTCCGCCTGCTCGCCGTAGGGCAGCCGCATCGCGTGGAACGCCGCGTCGTGGCCCTCGGCGCGGGCCCGCTCCACGGCGAGCTGGCAGAGCCGGCCCGCGGTGGTGGAGTCGACCCCGCCGCTGATCCCCAGCACCAGGGAGCGCAGCCCCGCGGAGGTCAGCTGCGCTGTGAGGAAGGACACCCGGCGTTCGATCTCCCGCACGGCGTCGAACTCGGCGGTCACCTGGAGTTCGCGGGCTATCTCCTGCTGCAGGGCCTTGGCCGCCTGGTCCGTCACCGGTGCTCCTTACGCTGTTCGTCACGCGCTGTTCCCCAGCCGCGCGACGCGGGTCACGCGGAGTGTCGGCCAGGCGTATCGGGGTACTGCCCAGGAAGTTTATGCGGGGTGCGCCCACTTCTTGAGCTCGGCCTTGCTGCCGAACGCCGCGACGTCCTTGTCCAGCGGGGAGTCGGTGTACTGGTGGATACGCCAGTTCGCCTTGATCCGCGGGTGCCCGGCCGCGACGTAGTCGGCGATCCACAGCCCGTCCGCGGCGTAGGAGGTGGTGTCGCGGTGCAGCCAGAACTCGCGGTTGCAGTAGAGCAGCACCCGGTGGGTGGGGCGCAGCTTCTTGACCTCCACGAGGAACTGGTCCTTCTGCGCGTTGCTGGCGTAGCTGCCGGAGCCGGTGGTCTCCCAGTCGGCGGCCAGCAGATCGCCCTGGACCGATGCGCACTTCTCCACGAAATAGCGGGCCTGGGCGGCGATGTCGCCCGGCCACAGGAAGTGGTAGAAGCCGACCACGGCACCCGCCTCCCGGGCCCGCGCCGCCTGTGCCGACTGGTGCGGATTGACGTAGGAGCGGCCTTCGGTCGCCTTGATGAAGACGAAGTCCAGCCCCTTGGCGGAATATCCGGTGTTGTAGGAGCTGACATCGACACCGTGCAGCATGAGCGGCCTCCTGCCGTCGGACCTGCGGAATGCGAAGCGTCATCTGCGCGAAGCGGCAGCCGCCCCGTCAGCAGTTCAGCATGTTCACATCCGGGGACGCCAGATTGCCGCGCCGAAGTTCCCATCAGAGAAGGGGAGTTGGGGGCGCGAGGCGCGGATGATGTGAATGAGGGGGAAGGGGTGGGTGGGCGGTCCGGTCGTGTTCGCCCGGTCGTTTCACGTTCGTTCGTTCCTGCGGGGGAGTGCCCGGGAACGGGCCCGGCCGAGCACGCGGTGCACGGACCGGCTCCGGCGGGTGGCCCGCAGCTCCGCGATCAGGCGGTCGTAGCGCTCGGCGACCGGCCCGGGGCCGTGCCGCCGGGCGCTCTCCAGCGCCGCCGCGCCGAGCGCCCGGCGGCGCTCCGGGTCCCCGGCCAGCTCCAGCAGCGCCCCGGACAGCGCCCGCCCGTCGTCGCACGGCACCAGCACCCCGCCCCCGCCGCCCTGGATCAGCTCCGTCGGGCCGGGCGGGCGGCCGGTGCCGACGACCGGCACACCGCGCCGCATCGCCTCGACCAGCGCCGGCCCGGACGCCCCGGCGTCGGCGGCCGAGGCGGCCAGCGCCGCGCCCGCGAACTCCGCCCCGTCGGGCGAGCGCGGCCCGGCCAGCTCGGCCCGCCCGGCCAGCCCCAGCCCGTCGATCAGGCTCCGCAGCCGGGCGCGTTCGGGGCCCTCGCCGTGGATCCGCAGCCGCCAGTCGGGGTGCCTGGCGCAGACTGAGGAGAACGCCTCGACGAGCAGGTCGAAGCGCTCGGCCGGGACCAGCCGGCCGGCCGCCGCGAGGACCGGACCGGCCCCTTCCGCGTTCGCGGTGGGCGGCGGGGCGTCCGGCGACGGGACCACCGCCGGCATCGCCAGCACCCGCACCCCGGGCAGCGGCAGCCGCGACCGCCAGATCGCCGCCTGAGCCTCGGTGGTGGTGACCAGGGCGTCCAACGCCCGGTAGGGACCGGCGAGTTCGGCCCGCAGCGGGGCGCCGTGCGCGTCGTACCGCAGCGGCACCTGGGCGATCCGCAGGGCCCGGCGGGGGCCGAAGCGGGCCAGCGCGGCGTTGACGCCCGGCCGGGTCCCGATGAGGACGTCGGCGTCGGTGCCGCGCAGGAACTCCGCGGCCCGCAGATCGACCAGCCGGCTGTACTGGTGGTGCCGCCGATCGGCGCGCGGGAGGTCCACCGCCGGCTCGCCGAACAGCGGGTGCGCCATGTCGGCGCTGCCCATCCGGGTGTCCACCAGCGGCACCAGCCGCACCCGCGGGTCCACCGCGCACCGCGGGACCTCGCGGTGCCGCAGCATCGAGACCAGCTCGACGTCGTGCCGGTCGGCGAGCGCGGCGGCCAGCGCGAGGGTGGCGCGCAGCGGGGTGCCGACGGCGTACGCGTTGTGCAGCAGGAACGTGATCTTCATGCGGTGTCTTCCGGGAGTCGCGCCCAGGGAGCCCGGGTGAGTGCTCCCGGGGTGCCGGGCCGTCCGTACGCCGACCGGGCCGGTCCTCGTGTCCGGTCCCCGCGGGCGGCCCGGCCGGCACCGGCAACCGTTGCGGGCACGGGTAAGCCGAGGGCGTGCCCCGGGTGAGAGCCCGGTAAGAAAGCGCCCGCCGGACCGGCCGCCCTGTGAGGGGGACGGGGTGCCTTGGCAGACTTGCCGGGTGACCCACTCCGTGCTGCTCGCCGAGGACGACCGCCCCATCCGCACCGCGCTGGAACGCGCGCTGACCCTGGAGGGGTACCGCGTCACCGCCGTCGCCGACGGCATCCAGGCACTGGCCGCCGCGCACCGCGAGCGGCCGGACGTGATCCTGCTGGACGTGATGATGCCGGGGATCGACGGGCTCCAGGTCTGCCAGGTGCTGCGCGCCGAACAGGACCGCACCCCGGTCCTGATGCTGACCGCCCGGGTCGAGACCGCCGACCGGATCGCCGGGCTGGACGCCGGCGCCGACGACTACGTGGTCAAGCCGTTCGAGGTCGAGGAGGTCTTCGCCCGGATCCGGGCGCTGCTGCGGCGCACCGCGGAGCCGCCGTCCCCGGCGGGCGCCGACGGCACCGGGGCCGGCGAGCCCGGTGCCGGCCATGACGCCCGGGCCGCGGAGAGCGGCGTCGTCGAGGCGGCCGACCTGCGGATCGACGGCCCCTCGCGGCGCGCCTGGCGCGGGACGCGCGAACTGGAGCTGACCCGCACCGAGTTCGAGCTGCTGGAGCTGCTGGCCCGCAACGCCGGCATCGTCCTGGACCACTCGACGATCTACGACCGGATATGGGGCTACGACTTCGGACCCGGCTCGAAGAACCTCGCGGTCTACGTCGGCTATCTGCGGCGGAAGGTCGATGTGCCGGGCAGCCGGCCGCTGATCCACACGGTGCGCGGCGTCGGCTACGTCCTCAGGGAGGACTGAGGTGCCCGGGCGCCGCGGTCCGTCCGCCCGGCCGCCGGGGGCCCGCCGGCCCCGCCGGCGGCTGCCGGCCTGGCTGCGGTCGCGCGAACCGGCCAGTCTGCGCACCTCCTTCGCGCTGGCCTTCGGCGCCGTCGCCGCCGGGGTGACCGTCCTGGTCGGCTTCCTCAGCTACGACGCGGCCGCCCGGCTGGTGCGGATGGACGAGAAGTCGGTCTTCTCCCAGGTCGTGAAGGACCTGCGGACCCAGGTGCGGGAGGAGCCGCACACCGCCGCCGACTACGCGGCGGGCCCCGGCCGCGCCCACGGCGGACCGCGCGACGAACTGACCGGCGCCACCCGCACCGACGTCCAGGTCCTGGCCGCCGACGGGCGGATCGTCGACGCCGGGCACCCGGTGCTCCCGGTGGGCGCGGGCGAACGGGGCCTGGCGGCACGGCCGGAGGCCGGCCGCTACGAGGAGCGGGTGGCCGTCCTGGGCGAGGAGGAGTACCACGTCGCCACCGTGGCGCTCGGCGGCGGGCGCGGCGCCGTCCAGGTCGCCCAGAAGCTCAGCGGCACGGAGGTGCTGCTCGCCACGCTCCAGCAGCGCACCGTGCTGCTGGCCGCCGGGGTGATCGCGCTGGCCGGGGCCGTCGGCTGGTGGCTGGCCTGCCGGATCACCGGGCGGCTGGTCCATCTGACCGCGGCCGCCGAGAGCGTCGCCGCGCACGGCCGGGTCGACGTCGAGGTGCCGGTGGCCGGCCGGGACGAGGTCGCCCGGCTCGGCCGGGCCTTCGACGACATGCTCGGCCGGCTGACCACCGCCGTCCGCGACCAGCAGCGGCTCGTCCAGGACGCCGGGCACGAGCTGCGCACCCCACTGACCTCGCTGCGCACCAACATCTCGCTGCTCAAGCGCTTCGACGAGCTGCCGCCGGACGCCCGCGAGGAACTGCTGGCCGATCTGGCCGGCGAGGCCCGGGAGTTGACCGACCTCGTCAACGAACTGGTGGCGCTGGCGGCCGGGCAGCACGGCGACGACCCGGCCTCCGACGTCCGGTTGGCCGAGGTCGCCGAGCGCGCGGCCGCCGCGACCCGGCGCCGCACCGGCCGCGAGATCACCGTGCACACCGACCGCCCGGCGGTCGTCGAGGGCCGGTCGGCCGCCCTGCACCGGGCGGTCGGCAACCTCCTGGAGAACGCCGCCAAGTTCGACGCCGACGGCACCGCGCCGATCGAGGTGGTGGTCCGCGGGGCCCGCGTCGAGGTCCTCGACCGCGGCCCCGGCATCGCCGACAGCGACCTCCCCTACGTCTTCGACCGGTTCTACCGCGCCCCGGCCGCCCGCGGCCTGCCCGGCTCGGGGCTCGGGCTGGCCATCGTGCGGGAGGTCGCGGTGACCCACGGCGGCCGGGCCTTCGCCGCCACCCGCCCCGGAGGCGGCGCCCGGCTGGGCTTCACGGTCGGCGAGGACGGCCCGGACCCGGCGGCCGACGGGATGACCAGGGCCGCCGGCCGGCTGAGGTGACGCCGGCCGCGGGCCCCTTGCGCCCCCGATCCGCCGGAGGCGCCCTGGTCGGGCACCGGCACCGAACTCCCGTGTGCCGGGCGGGGCTTGACGACGCGCCCTAACGTCCCGAGTGCTCCCCCTGGGCCGTCTCCACGGTCTGGTGCAGATCGGCCGCCGCGTCCACCGCGGCCGCCGCGGAGAACGCGACGCAGGCCAGCAGGGCGGCGGCTCCCAGGCGGCGGCCGCGCGGGACGGGGCGGCGGCGCGGGCGGTCCGCCGGGGCGTGGGGGGCGAGCAGGGCGGCGACCCGGCGGGGGACCGGGCCGGCCGTCGCGGCGAGCACGGCGCTCGGGCGGGCCGGGCCCGCGGTGCGCTCCCGGGCGGCCAGCGCGGCCCGGCCGATCGCCCGCGCGGTGACCTGGCGGTCGCCCACCTGACCGGCGGCGGTCTCGTCCGCCCAGCGCTCCAGCGCGTACGCCAGCGGGGAGCGCAGCCCGCGCAGCAGCGGATGGCAGACCGCGGACAGCGCGACGGTCAGCAGGAAGAGGTGGTGGCGGCCGGCGAGATGGGCGCGCTCGTGGGCGAACAGGGCTTCCCGCTCGGCCGGCGGCAGCGCCCGCAGCATCCCGGCGGTGACCACCACCCGGCCCGGCCGGCCGGGCAGGGCGTAGGCGTCGGGCGCCGCGTCCGGCAGCACGCACAGGTCGCCGGCGAGGGCGTGGGCGTCGGCGGTGCGCCGGGCGGCGCGCAGCTCGGCGCGGTGCCGCAGGGCGCGGCGGGCGAGCGCGAGGGCGGCCCAGACCAGCAGCGCGCCGGCGACCGGGGCGGCCGGGACCGCCACCATCGTGTCGGCACCGGGGAGCGCCCGCTGGAGATGGCCGAAGGCGGCGACCGGCGGCAGCCGCAGCGCCCCGGCGACCGTGAGCAGTCCCAGCGCCGCGGCCGTGCAGCCGGCCAGCACCGCGGCGCAGCCGGTCAGCAGCCAGGCCGCGGCGCGCGGCGGCAGCGACTCGGCGAGCCGGCGGGCGGTGGGCACCGCCAGCAGCGGCATCAGCAGCGGGACCCAGACGGCGATGATCACGAGGTGGCCCCGGAGCCGGGGAGGTGCCCGCCGGCGCCGCCCTCGGGGCCCGCCTCGTCCAGCAGGGAGCGGAGCAGCCGCTCGTCCTCGGTGGTCAGCTCGGAGACGAAGCGGGCGAGCGCGGTGGTGCGGTCGTCCTGCTTGTCCAGCTCGCTGCGCATCCGCCGGGCGGTCAGGCCGGCGGAGTCGTGTATCGGGGAGTAGGCGAAGCCGCGGCCGGCCCGGGTGCGGGAGACCGCCCCCTTGCCGTGCAGCCGGCTGAGGATGGTGGTGACGGTCGTCCGGGCGAGTCTGCCGCCCAGCTCGCCCTGGACCTCGGCGGAGGTCAGCGGACCGTCGGCCGCCCACAGGGCCGCCAGTACGCTGGCCTCCAGCTCGCCGGCCGGACGGCGCGGCGCGGGTGTCGCCTCTGCCACGGAACCGTCCTCCACCCTTCCGTCGTCTACAGTGCTGTAGACCGTCTGCGGCAACCGCAGACGGCGGGGTCCGCCGCTCGGCAGGCCCGCAACCCATTATGGGAGGGGCCACCGACATGGCCGTAGCGGCCGCGGCACTGCACGCCGGCACCGTCACCCAGGCGGTCAACATCCTCGACGCCGGCTCACTGCTCGCCGCCTTCGGCGCGCTCGGCGTCGCCGTCGTCCTCTTCGCCGAGACCGGTCTGCTGGTCGGCTTCCTCCTCCCCGGCGACTCGCTGCTGTTCACCGCCGGGCTGCTGTGCGCGCCCGGCGTCGGCGGCGCCGTCCACCTCTCCCTGCCGCAGGTGCTGGCCGCCGCGGTCGTCGGCACGCTCCTCGGATCGCAGACCGGCTACTGGATCGGTCGCCGCGGCGGCCGCGCCCTGCTCACCCGCGGCCGCTCCCGCAAGCTCGCCGAGGGCGCCGCCCGTGCCGAGGAGTACCTGGCCCGCTACGGCCACGCCAAGGCGATCGTCCTGGCCCGCTTCGTGCCCGTCGTCCGCACCGTGCTCAACCCGCTCGCCGGCGCCCTGAACGTGCCCATCCGCACCTTCACCCTCTGGCAGGCCCTCGGTGGCTTGATCTGGACGCTCGGGCTCACGTTCGCGGGATATCTCCTGGGCGCATCGGTGCCCAACGTGGACCGCTATCTGCTTCCGGTCGTCGCTCTGGTCGTGCTGGTCTCGCTGGCGCCCATTGCCCTGGAGGTGCTCCGGGCCCGCAAGCGCCGCAGGGCCGGCGGGCCGGAGGCGGAGCCCGCCGATGCGCCGGATCGCGCCACCGCGCCACCGGCACCCTGATCGACCCGTCACACTTGCTGGAGCACGCCGGCGGCCGGTGCACCACCGAGGCCGTCCGGCAGCCAGCCCACGCACCATGCATCGACCCGCCAAGGAGTAAAGCCCAGTGACCGACCTCGCCTTCGGCGGCGCCTCGATCGACGGCGGCCTGTACACCTCCGTGACCGGCTTCGCCCAGGACATGCCGCACTTCCTCAACGTCCTGGTCTCGTACTGGACCGACTTCGGGCTGGGGGTCTTCGCGCTGCTGATGCTGGTCGGCTGGTGGAACGCCCGGCAGCGGCTGGGCGGCAGCACCCGCCGCCGGCTGGGCCCCGGGGAGGGCCGGCACTCCGGACCGGTGACGATGGCGATGGCGCTGGCCGTCCCGGTCATCGTGATCCTGGCCTACGTCGCCAACGACATCGTCAAGAGCTTCTTCCACGAGCAGCGCCCCTGCCAGACCCTGCACGTGATCACCGTCGACGCGTGCCCGCCGCTCGGCGACTGGTCCTTCCCCAGCAACCACTCGACCATCGCCGCCGCCTCAGCCGTCGCCCTGCTCCTCCTGGACCGCCGGCTCGGCGCCCTCGCCATCCCGGCAGCGCTCCTGATCGGCGCCTCGCGGGTCTGGGTCGGCGCCCACTACCCGCACGACGTCCTGGTCGGCCTGATCGTCGGCTCCGTGGTGGCCGCGGCCCTCATGCCGCTCGCCCGGCGCGCCGCCCCGCTCGTCGAACGCGTCCGGGAGACCCCGCTGCGCCCGCTGGTCGCCGCCCGGTGACGTCCTCGGGGGCGTCGCCGGAGCCGGCCGCCGCGATCCGCGGCCCACGTCTCGGCGCACCCCCGAGCCGACTGCTCGCCCTCGCGGCCGTCTGCGCCGCCCTCTTCACGGCCCTGGCCGTCACCACGGCCCTACGGCACGGCGCCCCGCTCGCTCCCGAGCGGGGCGCTCTGCATGCGGCCCTCGCCCACCGCGGGGAGCCGCTGCGCTCCCTGGCCGGCGCGCTGACCGCCACCGGAACCGGCGTCGTCCCCTATCTGATGGCACTCCTCGCCGGTCTGTCGGCCGGCCGCGACGCCCGCGGCCGGCTCCGCGCGGCCCTCGGCGCGGTGCTCGTCCTCGCCGCCGGCCAGGCCGTCCGCTACGGCCTGATGGAGCTGCTCGCCCGACCCCGGCCGCCGCACGCCGACTGGGCCGCCGGGGCCACCGGCTTCTCCTTCCCCTCCGGCCACGCCACCACCTCCGCACTGGCCGCCGGCCTCCTGGCCTGGGGCGTGCTGCACCGCACCCGCCCCGGCGCCGGCCGCCCCTGGTGCGCGCTGCTCGCCCTGTGGGCGGTCGGCGTCGGCCTCACCCGTGTCTACCTGGGCGTCCACTGGGCCGGCGACGTCCTGGCCGGCTGGCTGCTGGCCGGCGCGCTGCTCGCCCTCGCGCTGCTCCTGGACCCCCTTCTCGTGCCCCGCGCGCCGGGGACGGCGGAAGCTCTGCCCACCGCTTGGCCATGAATCGCTGACGATCGGCCCAGGTCTTCCCCAAGGCCGCATGGACCCTTGCCGTGCCGAGCACCACTGTGCTGGGCACCGGCCGACCGCGCCCGGCCGCCGCCGGTGCCGCATCCGCACCAGCGCAAGCCGAGGGGGACCGCCATGCACCACCGCACCCGTACCCTGACCGCCGCCCCGGACGCCGCCGGGCACCGCTGCCCCGCCGCCGCGGCCGCCGACCCCACACCGTGCGACGGCCCGCCCGCCGCCACCCTCATAGACCGCGACGGCCGGGAGCTGGCCGGCTGCGTCCACCACTGCGCGCGCCTGCTCCCCGGCCTCGACGGCGCCCGCGTCCACCCCTTCGCCCCCGCCGCGCAGGCCCTGGACATCTACGTCCGGGCCCGTGAACTCCCGCCGTTCGCCTGGGAGATCGGCCGGTAGCGGAGCGCCCCGCGCATACGCCCCGGGCGCCGGCGAGGGTGGGCCTCGCCGGCGCCCGGGGCGCGGAACGGAAGGGGGGTCAGCACTCGATGATGTTCACCGCGAGGCCGCCGCGGGCGGTCTCCTTGTACTTGACGCTCATGTCGGCGCCGGTCTCCTTCATGGTCTTGATGACCTTGTCGAGGGAGACGTGGTGGCGGCCGTCGCCGCGCAGCGACATCCGGGCCGCGGTGACGGCCTTCACCGCGGCCATGCCGTTGCGCTCGATGCACGGGATCTGGACCAGGCCGCCGACCGGGTCGCAGGTCAGGCCGAGGTTGTGCTCCATGCCGATCTCGGCGGCGTTCTCCACCTGCTCGGGGCTGCCGCCGAGGACCTCGGCCAGACCGCCGGCCGCCATGGAGCAGGCCGAGCCGACCTCGCCCTGGCAGCCGACCTCGGCGCCGGAGATCGAGGCGTTCTCCTTGAAGAGCATGCCGATGGCGCCGGCGGCGAGCAGGAAGCGGACCACCCCGTCCTCGTCGGCGCCCGGGACGAAGTTGACGTAGTAGTGCAGCACCGCGGGGATGATGCCGGCCGCGCCGTTGGTCGGGGCGGTCACCACCCGGCCGCCGGCGGCGTTCTCCTCGTTGACGGCCATCGCGTAGAGGGTGACCCACTCCATGGCGCGGGCCGCCGCGTCGCCCTCGGAGCGCAGCGCGCGGGCGGCGTTGGCGGCCCGGCGGCGGACCTTCAGACCGCCGGGGAGGATGCCCTCGCGGGACATGCCGCGGGTGACGCAGGCCTCCATGACCCGCCAGATCTCCAGCAGGCCGGTGCGGATCTCCTCCTCGGTGCGCCAGGCCTTCTCGTTCTCCAGCATCAGGGCGGAGATGGACAGGCCGGTCTCGCGGGAGAGCCGCAGCAGTTCGTCGCCGGTGCGGAAGGGGTGGGTCAGGACGGTGTCGTCGAGCCTGATCCGGTCCTCGCCGACCGCGTCCTCGTCGACGACGAAGCCGCCGCCCACCGAGTAGTAGGTCTTCTCCAGCAGGGGGGCGCCCGCCGCGTCGTAGGCGAAGAGGGTCATGCCGTTGGCGTGGTACGGCAGCGACCGGCGGCGGTGCAGGATCAGCTCGGTGGACTCGTCGAAGTCGATCTCGTGCGCGCTGCCTATCTCGGCGCCGAGGAGCCGCAGCCGGCCGGTGGTGCGGATGCGCGCGACCTCGTCGTCGGCGCGCTCGACGTCGACGGTGCGCGGGGAGTGGCCCTCCAGCCCGAGCAGGACGGCCTTGGGGGTGCCGTGGCCGTGGCCGGTGGCCCCGAGCGAGCCGAAGAGCTCGGCGCGCACCGAGACCGTCTGGGCGAGCAGACCGTCCTTCTTGAGCCGGCGGGCGAACATCCGGGCGGCCCGCATGGGGCCGACGGTGTGGGAACTGGAGGGGCCGATGCCGATGGAGAAGAGGTCGAAGACGGAGATGGCCACGGGGGCTGACTCCCTTGTCTGCTCGGGGTGGATGTTGTGCAGATACGGGCAGGACGGGGTATTCCGGCCCGAATGTCGAGCGTAACCCGCTCGCGGGGGATTGCCGCCGGCCGGGAAGCGGCGGGCGGCGGAAGGGGAGGTGAAGCCGGACGGGCGGCGGGCGCGGGGAGGGCGCCGGGCGCGGGCGGTCCGGGAAGGGGAAGCGCGGCTCCGGGCCGGGGCCCGGCCCGGAGCGCGGGTGGGGTGGCGGGCCTGGGGCGGCCCGCCACCGGGTCACCGGGGGCCGTGGCGCCCCGGTGACCGGCCCGTCACAGCGACGGGTACAGCGGGTACTTCTCGGCCAGGGCCGTGACCCGGGCCTTGAGGGCCTCGCGGTCGTAGGAGGGCTTGAGCGCCTCGGCGATGATGTCGGCGACCTCGCGGAAGTCCTCGGCCGTGAAGCCTCGGGTGGCCAGGGCCGGGGTGCCGATCCGCAGGCCGGAGGTGACCATCGGGGGCCGCGGGTCGTTCGGGATCGCGTTGCGGTTGACGGTGATGCCGACCTCGTGGAGGCGGTCCTCGGCCTGCTGGCCGTCGAGCTGCGAATCGCGCAGGTCGACCAGGACGAGGTGGACGTCGGTGCCGCCGGAGAGCACCGAGACGCCGTGCTCCTTGACGTCGTCCTGGACCAGGCGCTCGGCCAGGATCCTGGCGCCCTCAAGCGTGCGCTGCTGGCGCTCCTTGAACTCCTCCGACGCGGCGACCTTGAAGGACACCGCCTTGGCGGCGATCACGTGCTCCAGCGGACCGCCCTGCTGGCCGGGGAAGACCGCGGAGTTGATCTTCTTGGCCAGCTCGGCGGTGGACAGGATCACACCGCCGCGGGGGCCGCCCAGCGTCTTGTGCGTGGTGGTGGTCACCACGTGGGCGTGCGGCACCGGGGAGGGGTGCAGACCCGCGGCCACCAGACCGGCGAAGTGCGCCATGTCGACCATCAGGTACGCGCCGACCTCGTCCGCGATCCGGCGGAAGGCGGCGAAGTCGAGCTGGCGCGGGTAGGCGGACCAGCCGGCGACGATCAGCTTGGGCCGGTGCTCCTTGGCGAGGCGCTCGACCTCCTCCATGTCGACCAGGTTGGTCTTCTCGTCGACGTGGTAGGGCACCACGTTGTAGAGCTTGCCGGAGAAGTTGATCTTCATGCCGTGGGTCAGGTGCCCGCCGTGCGCGAGGTTCAGACCCAGGATGGTGTCGCCCGGCTTGATCAGCGCGAACATCGCGGCGGCGTTGGCCTGCGCGCCGGAGTGCGGCTGGACGTTGGCGGCCTCGGCGCCGAAGAGCGCCTTGATCCGGTCGATGGCGATCTGCTCGACCACGTCGACGTGCTCGCAGCCGCCGTAGTAGCGGCGGCCCGGGTAGCCCTCGGCGTACTTGTTGGTGAGGACCGAGCCCTGGGCCTCCATGACGGCGACCGGGGCGAAGTTCTCCGACGCGATCATTTCGAGGGTGGACTGCTGGCGGTGCAGCTCGGCGTCGACGGCGGCGGCGACGTCGGGGTCGAGCTCATGGAGGGAGCTGTTCAGAAGCGACATGAGACTTCCTGGAGTTAAGGGCGAGCGGGCAGGGCGCCGCGGCCCCGCCCGTGGCGGGTGCCGGGCCGGGTCAGCCGGCGGCGAAGGCGGTGTACTCGTCGGCCGTGAGCAGGTCCTCCGGCTCACCGGCGAGCTTCACCTTGAACAGCCAACCGCCCTCGAACGGGGCGGAGTTCACCAGCGAGGGGTCGGCGGCGACGTCCTCGTTCACCTCGGTGACCTCGCCGTCCACGGGCGAGTAGAGGTCGCTGACCGACTTGGTCGACTCCAGCTCACCGCAGGACTCGCCCGCGGTGACGGTGGCCCCGACCTCGGGGAGCTGCACGAAGACCACATCGCCGAGGGCGTTGGCCGCGTGCTCGGTGATGCCGACCGTCGAGACGCCGCCCTCGGCGTCCGACAGCCACTCGTGCTCCTTGCTGTAGCGCAGCTGCTGGGGGTTGTCCATGGCTCGATTCTCCTGTACGCGGGGGTGTGATGGTGACGGGGGTCTTGCCCAGTGAGACGCGTGGCGCCGGGCGCACGGGCGCAGGTCCGCGGTGGGCGCCGCGGACTCGCCGCTCCCGCCTGCTACTTCTGGCGCTTGTAGAAGGGCAGCGCGGTGACCTCGTAGGGCTCGTGGGCGCCGCGGATGTCCACCCGGACGCCCGCCGTGCCCGGCGCGGCGTACGCGGCGTCGACGTAGGCCATGGCGATCGGCTTGCCGAGGGTGGGGGAGGGCGCGCCCGAGGTGACCTCGCCGATCACCGTGCCGTCGGCCGCCACGACCGGGTAGCCGGCGCGCGGCACCCGGCGGCCCGCGGCCACCAGGCCCACCAGCGTGCGCGGCGGGGACTGCTCGGCGCGCTCGGCGGCCGCGGCCAGCGCCGCGCGCCCGACGAAGTCGCCCTCCTTCTCGAACTTCACGACCCGGCCCAGGCCCGCGTCGAACGGGGTGAGCGCGGTGGTCAGCTCGTGTCCGTACAGCGGCATCCCCGCCTCCAGGCGCAGGGTGTCGCGGCAGGACAGACCGCAGGGGGCCAGGCCGACGTCCTCGCCCGCCGCGGTCAGCGCCTCCCACAGCGCGACCGCGTCCGCCGGCCGGACGAACAGCTCGAAGCCGTCCTCGCCGGTGTAGCCGGTGCGGGCGATCAGCGCCTCGACGCCGGCGACCGTGCCGGGCAGGCCCGCGTAGTACTTCAGCCCGTCCAGGTCGGCGTCGGTCAGCTTCTTGAGGATGCCGGGGGACTCCGGGCCCTGCACCGCGATCAGCGCGTAGGCGTCCCGGTCGTCGCGGACCGCGGCGTCGAAGCCCGCCTGGCGCTCGATCAGCGCGTCCAGCACCACCTGGGCGTTGGAGGCGTTGGCGACGACCATGAACTCGGTCGCGCCGAGGCGGTAGACGATCAGGTCGTCGAGGATGCCGCCGTCGGGGGCGCAGATCATGGTGTAGCGGGCGCGGCCGACCTTCAGCGCGCTGAGGTTGCCGACCAGCGCGTGGTCGAGCAGGGCGCCGGCCTGCGGGCCGGTGACGGTGAGCTCGCCCATGTGGGAGAGGTCGAACAGGCCGGCGCGGGTGCGGACCGCGAGGTGCTCCTCGCGCTCGCTGCGGTAGCGCAGCGGCATGTCCCAGCCGGCGAAGTCGGTCATGGTCGCGCCGAGCGCGCGGTGCGTGGCATCGAGCGCCGTGCGGCGGGGGGCTTCAGTCATCGTTCCGGGCTCCCAGGCATGGGTGACAAGACGGTCTCCCCATCTGTCATCGGAACCTGAGAGGTTCACCGGGATCCCGCGGGCGGGCCCGGTTTGCACCTTGGGTGGAGCCGCCCCGTTCAGCCAGGCAGTGGCTCGCTTTTCAGATCTGCCTCGCCCGCGCGGTATATGGGGCCTGAGAGATTCAAGGGAGGACTTGCTCCTTCGGCGCCCCGCCAAGACGGCCGGGGACTCTCCCGCGCGGATTCAAGCGGCCGGTATGGAATTGGCTGACTGCGCACGGGGCGACCTTCCGGTGCGCCCGTGGCGGCCACATCATTACACGGGAACGCCGTTTGCAGGAGTCCCAGCTGCCGCTTTTGTTCCCGGTCGGGCCTGCCGCACCGCCCGCGGCGGGGCCCGTCGCCGGGCCGCCCGGCGGGCCGTCACCTCGGGGGCGCACCCGCCGGCCCTTGCCGCGCATTACCTTTTCTTGACACTCTGCACGCTCTGCGGGAGCGCCGGGGCACGCGCCCGGCGCGGGTCCTCGGGGAGGGGCGGGCACGGTGCACGGCGAGCTGGCGTACACGAGAACGGCGGGGGCCGCGCCCCCGGAACCGGTCCGGGACGAGCCCCCGGAACGACACCGCGGGCGCCGTGCCGACCGCCCCCGCCGCACCGATCTGCGCGGCCCCGGCCGGCCCCCGCACACCGTGCTCCGCTTCCCGCCCGGCGATCTCGTCGTGGTCTCCGGACTGCCGGGCAGCGGCAAGAGCACCCTGATGCGGCGGGCGGTGCCCGTGCGCGACGGCCGCGGCGCACCGGTGCACCGCGTCGACTCCCAGGACGCCCGGGAGACTTGGGAGGGCGGCCCGCTGCGCCGGCTCCCCTACGCCCTCTGCCGCCCGCTGGTCCGCGTCGCGCACTACCGCACGCTGCGCCGCGCGCTGCGCTCCGGCGCGAGCGTGGTGGTGCACGACTGCGGGACATGGGCGTGGGTGCGCCGCTGGCTCGCCCGGACCGCCCGGCGCGGCGGCCGGGCGCTGCACCTGGTCCTCCTCGACGTACCGCCCGCGGCGGCCCTGGGGGGCCAACGGGCGCGCGGCCGCGGGGTGTCGCGGTACGCCTTCGCCCGCCACCGCCGGGCGGTGCGCCGCCTGGTGAAGCGGGCCGAGACGGCCCGGCTCCCGAGAGGCGTCGGCTCCGCGGTGCTGCTGGACCGGCGCTCCGCCGCGGCGCTGGAGCGGCTCACCTTCGACTGAGCGGACCGTCCCCGCGCACGTCGCCGGCTTCGAGCCGCGGCCCGTCGCCCGTTAGGGTCTGATCCACCGGGCGGGTCCGCACACCCGCCTCCGGGAGGAGTCGGCCGGGCAGCCCGGCCAGTAATGGGTGGGTGAGATGAACTATCCGGACAATGACCCGCGGCACGGCGGGCCGGTGCCGGCAACGGACGCGGGGATACCGCCGGTCGCCTGGCCGGCCAACGAACTGGAAGAGGTGCTGGGCGCCTCGGTCGGCCACCCCGAGGCCGGCGGCCGGATCGTCGAGGTGCTGGGCCGCAGCCAGGTATGGGTGCCGCTGCCCGAGGGCGGCGGACCGGACAGCGCGGGCCCGGGGGCGTCCGGCCTGGACGTGCCGACCACCGAGATCGACGGCGCCGCGTACGTCCCGGTCTTCAGCTCCGAGCAGGAGTTCCGGCGGGTCGTCGGCACGCACCTGTCGTACACCGTCGCGCCCGCGGGGGAGTTCGCCCGCGGGCTGCCGCCGCTGCTGGGCCTGGTGGTCAACCCCGGTGGCACCGTCGGCGTCCCGCTGCCGCCGCCCGCGGTGGCCGAACTGTGCCGGACCGGGCGCACGGAACTGGACGGCCCGCCGACCGCCGGCGCCCGGGTGCGGCTCTTCGAACCGGACTGGCAGGACGAGCCGGTGGACTTCCTCGCCGCCGCCGGACTGGCCTTCTCCGGCGCCGGGTTCGTGCGCACCGCCCGGCGCGCGCTGGCCAGCGTCGAGGGCGACACGCCGGCGCTCTTCGTCGGGGTGCAACTGGACGTCGCGCCCGAGCGGTTCCAGGACGGCTCCGCCCGCGACGAGGCGCTGACGGCCCTGGGGCGGGCCCTGGGGCAGGTGCCGGTGCCCTGGCCGGTCCAGCTCGTGCTGCTCGACGTCGCCCAGGGCGACCCGGTCGCCGACTGGATGCTGGAGCGCGTGCGGCCTTTCTACACCTCGGACCACTCGTAAGCTGGTGGACGACGGGCGGGCGGGCGCCCGGCCGGGAGAAGGGACGGACCACGTGAGCGCGGGTGCGCATCAGGGAGCGGCGGCGGCCGACCAGGTCGAGCAGATGCTGCGAGCGGTCTCGCCCGGGCGCTACGACGCCTACGAGGCGCTGCTGCGCGCCCTCGCGCACGGGCAGGTCTGGATGCTGCTGTGGCACGGCCGGGCCGGGCAACCCGACGCGCAGTACGGGAACATGGAGGTCGAAGGGCTCGGCTACGCGCCCTGTGTGACCTCCGCCGCCGAGCTCGCCGCCTCCGGCTGGACCCGCGACCACGAGCTCGTCAGCGGCCCCGAGATCGCCGCCTCCCTCTTCCCCGACCGCTGGGGCCTGTGGCTGAACCCGCACGCCCCCGGCGGCGGGGTCGGCATCCCCTGGCTCGACCTGCGCCGGATCGCCGGGGGCCTGGACCGGCTGCCCGCCGGACCGCTGCGGATCTGCGAACCGGCCGTCGACATCCCGCAGTTCTACGCCCTGCTCGCGCAGAACGCCCACCGCACGCCCCCCGTCCGGTCGTTGCGCCGGGCCTGGGTGCAACCCGCCCTCGGCGCCCCGTACTTGGCGATCGGCCTGGATCTGTACGACACCGGGCAGCCGTCGGTGGACGCCGCGCGGCTGATGATCCAGCAGTCGATGGGCGCCGTGCCGGACGGGCTGCCGGTGTCCACGGTCGCCATGAACGACGAGTACGACCCGGTCGGCATGTGGATGCGGGCCTGCGCCCGCCCGTTCTTCGACCGCGACGGCTACGCGCAGCCGCCCGCCCCCGGGCCGGGCTACGGCTACGGCTACCCGCGCCCCTACTGACGCCGACGCCGGCGGGCGCCCTTTGCCGGGCGCCCTTTGCCGGGCGCCCGCGCACGGCCGCTCTTCGGCCGAATTCCCCCTAGTGATCCGGCGATCGAGGCCCTCGCCGACCCGTCGGCGCACCGCTCAGTCCGAACTGTTGTCCGCATAACGGAAAGCTGCGGGCCACATCACAGTTGCGCATCCTTTCCCCACCAGGGCTGGTGAGTGATCGCGCGTCGGATGAAGACTCCCGCAGCAAGGACCTCGGTCCTTTGTACGAACGCCGTCCCCGGCCGGAGTCCTGCGCGTCTTTGTGAACGTCCGCAGTGCCAACTCCCGCTAGACCCGGAGGAGATGGCGGCAAGGGAACACCAGTGAGGTTACAGACCAGGCCGCTACCGCGGCGGGCAGGCGCCCGCCGCCGTCGGCCGGGAGGGGTTCTGAAGCACCGTGACCGCACCGATCGAGACCACCGGGGCAGCTGCGCAGGCGCAGCCGGAAGCGGTGCTGGAAGGCGTGGAGAGCAAGCGGATCGAGGGGCGCTCGCTCGGCCAGATCGCCTGGCTGCGTTTCCGCCGGGACAAGGTCGCGATGGCCGGTGCCATCGTTGTCATCCTGCTCATCCTGACCGCGGCGCTCTCCCGGCCGCTCCAGCACCTGCTCGGACTGGACCCCAACCAGCCCCACCAGGACCTGATCGACCCCAACACCACGCTCCCCAAGGGCGACTTCGGCGGGATGAGCGGCAGCCATCTGCTCGGCGTGGACCCCAAGTTCGGCCGTGACCTGTTCTCCCGGATCCTGGAGGGGTCCTGGGTGTCGCTGCTGGTGGCGTTCGGCGCGACGCTGCTGTCGGTGGCCATCGGCACCGTCCTCGGCGTGGTCGCCGGCTTCTACCGCGGCCGGGTGGACGCCTTCATCAGCCGGCTGATGGACGTCTTCCTGGCCTTCCCGCTGCTGCTGTTCGCCATCGCGATCTCCGCGTCTCTCCAGGGCGGCGCGTTCGGTCTGGACGGCCTGCCGCTGCACATCTCGGTGCTGATCTTCGTGATCGGCTTCTTCAACTGGCCCTACATGGGCCGGATCGTGCGGGCCCAGACCCTGTCGCTGCGGGAGCGGGAGTTCGTGTCCGCCGCCCGCGGCCTGGGAGCCCGAGGGCCGTTCATCCTCTTCCGGGAGCTGCTGCCCAACCTCGTGGGACCGGTCATCGTCTACTCGACGCTGCTGATCCCCTCCAACATCCTCTTCGAGGCGGCGCTGAGCTTCCTGGGCGTGGGCATCCAGCCGCCGCAGTCGTCGTGGGGCGGCACGCTCACCCAGGCGGTCAAGTACTACGAGGTCGACCCCCAGTACATGCTCGTCCCCGGCCTCGCCATCTTCGTCACCGTGCTCGCGTTCAACCTGCTCGGTGACGGTCTGAGGGACGCGCTGGACCCGCGCAGCCGCTGACCGGCACCGGTTCCGCGCCTCACCCTCTCAAGCCTTTTCGCTCTGACGTATCGATCTGACGTTTCTCGACGAACGAAAACGAAGGGGACACCCAGCATCATGCGAAGGTCACTTCCGGTCGCGACCATCGCGGCCGTCACCAGCGCGGGCCTGTTGCTGTCCGGCTGCAGCGGAAAGGGTTCCTCCGACAGTTCGGCCGGGGCCAACGCCGCCACCAAGGGCATCGTCAACGCCTCGGACGCGAAGGGGGGCACCGTCACCTACGCGATGAGCGACGCCCCCGAGTCCTTCGACCCGGGCAACACGTACTACGCCTTCGTCTACAACTTCAGCCGGCTGTACGCCCGCCCGCTGACCACCTTCAAGCCGGGTCCCGGCACCAAGGGCAACCAGCTGGTCCCGGACCTCGCCGAGTCGATGGGCAAGTCCAGCGACGACGGCAAGACCTGGACGTACAAGCTGCGCAAGGGCGTCACCTACGAGGACGGCACCCCGGTCACCTCCCAGGACGTCAAGTACGCGGTGGAGCGCAGCAACTTCGCCCGCGACACCCTCTCCCTGGGCCCGAACTACTTCCAGCAGATCCTCCAGGACAACGACGGCGGCTATAAGGGCCCGTACAAGGACAAGAGCAAGGAAGGGCTCAAGTCCATCGAGACGCCCGACCCGCAGACGATCGTCTTCCACCTGAAGAAGCCGTTCGCCGAGTTCGACTACCTGGTCAGCGCCCCGCAGACCGCCCCGGTCCCGCAGGCCAAGGACAAGGGCGCGGACTACACCAAGTCCGTGGTCTCCACCGGCTCGTACAAGTTCGAGAGCTACCAGGAGGGCAAGCGGCTCACCCTGGTCCGCAACCCGCACTGGTCGGCCGCCAACGACCCGCTGCGCAAGCAGCTCCCGGACAAGATCGTCCTCAATCTGAAGGTCGCCCAGTCGACCATCGACAAGGACCTCCAGTCCGGCAACACCATGGTCGACATGGCCGGCCGCGGTGTCGACGGCCAGACCCAGGCGCAGCTGCTGACCGACCCCTCGCAGAAGTCCAACACCGACAACGCGCTCGGTCAGCGCCTGGTCTACACGGCGATCAACACCAAGGTGGCGCCGTTCGACAAGCTGGAGTGCCGCAAGGCCGTCGAGTACGCCATCGACAAGAAGGCCGTGCAGACCGCGCTCGGCGGCCCGATCCGCGGTGACATCGCCTCCACGGTCCTGCCGACGGACATCGCCGGCTACCAGAAGTACGACCTGTACCCGCAGAAGTACAAGGGCGACAACCTGGACCTGACCGAGGCCAAGCAGCACTGGCAGAAGTGCGGCGCCGGCAACGTCAACACCACCATCCTGGCCCGCAACGACCGCCAGGACGAGGTCGACGCGGCCACCTCGATCATCGGCTCGCTGAAGAAGATCGGCATCAACGCCAAGCTCCAGCAGTACCCGACCGGCAAGTACTTCTCGGACTACGCCGGTGTGCCGGGGTTCAACAAGACCAACCACGTCGGTCTGATGATGATGCAGTGGGGCGCCGACTTCCCGACCGGCTACGGCTACCTCCAGCAGATCCTCAACGGCAAGGCGATCAGCCAGTCCGGCAACACCAACCTGTCCGAGCTGGACGACCCGGACATCAACAAGCTGCTGGAGGGGGCCATCGCCACCACCGACCAGGCCGCCCGCGAGAAGGCGTACGCGGAGGCCGACCGGAAGGCGATGGAGCAGGCGGCGCTCGTCCCGCTGACCTACTTCAAGGTCCTGATGTACCGCTCGCCGAAGGCCACCAACATGGTGTCCACCTCGGCCTTCAGCGGTGAGTACGACTACCTCAACATCGGCGTCAAGAAGTAGCAGCCCCGGAAGGCAGGTGAAGGCATTGGTGTCCGCGGGCCGGTCGCTCCCGGCCCGCGGCACCGGCGCCGCATCCCCGTGTTCTCGTACATCATCCGCAGGTTGATCAGTGCAGTGATCCTGCTGCTGATCGTCAGCGCGGTCACTTTCGGTATCTTCTTCCTGCTGCCGAAGCTGGCCGGGCAGACTGCCGACCAGCTTGCCCAGCAGTACATCGGAAAGGCCCCCACGCCCGCGGACATCGCCGCGGTGAAGAAGAACCTCGGTCTGGACAAGCCCGTGTACGAGCAGTACTGGGAGTTCCTCAAGGGCATCTTCGTCGGCATCGACTACAAGTTCGGCCCGGAGGCGGCCACCTGCCATGTGCCGTGCTTCGGTTACTCGTTCAAGACCCATATCGAGGTCTGGCCGGAGATCCAGTCCCGGCTCCCGGTGACGCTGTCGCTGGCCGCCGGCGCCGCCGTGCTGTGGGTCCTCTCCGGCGTCGCCACCGGTGTGCTCTCCGCGCTGCGCCCCGGTTCGCTCTTCGACCGGATGGCGATGGGCGTGGCGCTGGCCGGCGTCTCGCTCCCGATGTTCTTCACCGGCGCGCTGGCCCTGGCCCTGTTCACCTACCAGTGGCCGCTCTTCGAACGCAGCGACTACATCCCGCTGTTGACCGATCCGGTCGGCTGGGCGCGGACCATGTTCCTGCCCTGGGTCACCCTGGCCTTCCTCTACTCGGCGCTCTACGCCCGGCTCACCCGGGCGGGCATGCTGGAGACGCTGAGCGAGGACTACATCCGCACCGCCCGCGCCAAGGGCCTGCGGGAGCGCCGGGTGGTGATCCGGCACGGTCTGCGGGCCGCGCTGACCCCGATCATCACCGTCTTCGGCATGGACCTGGGCCTGCTGCTCGGCGGTGCGCTCATCACCGAACAGGTCTTCTCGCTCAAGGGAGTCGGCGCCTTCGCGGTCGACTCCATCAACGCCAACGACCTGCCGAACATTCTCGGCGTCACCCTGCTCGCCGCGTTCTTCATCGTCCTGTGCAACCTGGTGGTGGACGTTCTGTACGCCGCCGTCGACCCGCGGGTGAGGCTCTCGTGACCGACTCTTCCGAGGACAAGACCACGGCGGCGGGGCCGGCGGACGCCAAGGCCGCCGGGGCCGAGCCCGCCGAGCCGGCGAAGGCCGAGCCCGCCCGGGCCGCCCAGGCCGAGCCCGCCGGGACGAAGGCCCCGTCCGCCTTCCTCGAAGTGCGTGACCTGAAGGTGCACTTCCCGACCGACGACGGTCTGGTGAAGTCCGTCGACGGGCTCAACTTCAGCCTGGAGAAGGGCCGGACGCTCGGCATCGTCGGCGAGTCCGGCTCCGGCAAGTCGGTCACCTCGCTGGCCATCATGGGTCTGCACCGGGCCTCCCGGCAGCAGCGCAGCAAGGTGCGGATGTCCGGCGAGATCTGGCTGGACGGCAAGGAGCTGGTCGGCGCCGACCCCGACGAGGTGCGCCGGCTGCGCGGCCGCGAGATGGCGATGATCTTCCAGGACCCGCTGTCCGCGCTGCACCCCTTCTACACCGTCGGCAAGCAGATCGTGGAGGCGTACCGCGTCCACCACGACGTCGACAGGAAGACCGCGCGGAAGCGGGCCGTCGAGATGCTCGACCGGGTCGGCATCCCGCAGCCCGACAAGCGGGTGGACGACCATCCGCACCAGTTCTCCGGCGGTATGCGCCAGCGCGCCATGATCGCGATGGCGCTGGTCAACAACCCCGAGCTGCTGATCGCGGACGAGCCGACCACCGCCCTGGACGTCACCGTCCAGGCGCAGATCCTCGACCTGATCCGCGACCTCCAGAAGGAGTTCGGCTCGGCGGTCATCATCATCACCCACGACCTCGGTGTGGTCGCCGAACTCGCCGACGACCTGCTGGTGATGTACGGCGGCCGGTGCGTGGAACGGGGGCCCTCGGACCGGGTGTTCGCCACCCCGCAGCACCCCTACACCTGGGGCCTGCTCGGCTCGATGCCGCGGATCGACCGCGACCAGACCGACCGGCTGATCCCGGTCAAGGGCTCGCCGCCCAGCCTGATCAACGTGCCGTCCGGCTGTGCCTTCAACCCCCGTTGCCCGTACGCGGACGTCCCCAAGGACAACGTCACCCGCACGGTGCGCCCCGAACTGCAACGGGTCGAGGGCCGGCACTTCTCCGCCTGCCATCTGCCGCAGGAGGAGCGGGACCGCATCTGGACCGAAGAGATTGCGCCGAAGCTGTGACCGAGACGACCGAGACCACCAAGACCACCGAGTCGGCCGGGAACACCGCGCCGGGCGCACCGCTTCTGAAGGTCCGCGGCCTGGTCCGGCACTTCCCGATCACCAAGGGGCTCCTCAAGCGCAGGGTCGGCGCCGTGCAGGCGGTCGACGGGATCGACTTCGACGTCTTCCCCGGGGAGACCCTCGGCGTGGTCGGCGAGTCCGGCTGCGGCAAGTCGACCATGGGCCGGCTGATCACCCGGCTCGACGAACCGACCGGCGGCACCGTCGAGTTCGAGGGCCAGGACATCACCCATCTGTCCCCGGGCCGGCTGCGTCCGCTGCGCCGCGACGTCCAGATGATCTTCCAGGACCCGTACGGTTCGCTGAACCCGCGGCACACCATCGGCGGGATCGTCTCCACCCCCTTCCGGCTCCAGGGCGTCACGCCCGAGGGCGGGGTGAAGAAGGAGGTGCAGCGGCTGCTGGAGCTGGTGGGCCTGAGCCCGGAGCACTACAACCGCTATCCGCACGAGTTCTCCGGCGGTCAGCGCCAACGCATCGGGATTGCCCGGGCGTTGGCCCTCAAGCCCAAGCTGGTGGTGGCCGACGAGCCGGTCTCCGCCCTCGACGTCTCCATCCAGGCCCAGGTCGTCAACCTCATGGACGACCTCCAGGAGGAGCTGGGGCTGACCTACGTCATCATCGCCCACGACCTCTCGGTCATCCGGCACGTCTCGGACCGGATCGCGGTGATGTACCTCGGCAAGATCGTCGAACTGGCCGAGCGGGACGCGCTGTACTCCGCACCGCGGCACCCGTACACCAAGGCGCTGCTCTCGGCGGTGCCGGTGCCCGACCCCAAGCGGCGCACCCAGCGCGACCGCATCCTGCTCAAGGGCGACGTCCCCTCGCCGATCAACCCGCCGTCCGGCTGCCGGTTCCGCACCCGCTGCTGGAAGGCGACGCAGGAGTGCACCACCACCGAGCCGCCGCTGGTCCGCCTCGCGACCGGGCACCAGGTGGCCTGCCACCACCCCGAGGAGCCGGACGGCGATTCCGGCGCCAACGCCCCTGCGGCGACCGAAAGTTCGGACGGTAAGGGATCAACCGGGCAGTAACGCCTGACGACTTGGCAAAGTCGCTGGTGGAGGTGGACGGGAGAGTGCAGAGTCAGCGCGGTTGTTCTTCTTTCTTCCGCGTATTCGAAGGGACGGCTCATGGCACTCTCCCGTTCTGCGCGTCGCACCTCCCGCTGGCTCGCCCTGGCCACCGCCGTGGCCGCGGCCGCCTCGCTGGCCTCCGCCCCCGGGGCCTCGGCCTCCGCCGCCGGCCCCACCCCCGGCGCCCCCGGTATCGGTGACCCGTACTTCCCCGACCTGGGCAACGGGGGCTACACCCCGCTCCACTACGACCTCGGCGTGAGCTACCAGCCCGACTCCGGCCGGCTCGACGGCCGGACCACGCTGACCGCCCGGGCCACCCAGAGCCTGTCCACGTTCGACATGGATCTCCAGAAGCTGACCGTCGACCAGGTCAAGGTCAACGGCCGCACCGCGGGCTTCTCCAGAACCGGCGACGAACTCGTGATCCGGCCCGCCCGCCCGCTCCCGCGCGGGGAGCGCTTCGCGGTCACCGTCGTCTACCACGGCGTCCCCCAACCGCTCAGCGGCCCGATCGTCTTCGGCTCCCAGTACGGCTGGATGAAGACCAAGGACGGGGTGTTCGTCGCCTGCGAGCCCAACGCCGCCTCGACGTGGTTCCCCTCCAGCGACCACCCGGACGAGAAGGCCACCTACGACATCCGCATCGACGCCCCCAAGGGCCTGACCGGGGTCTCCAACGGGCGGCTGGTCGGCTCCGGGGAGCGCGGCGGCCGTGCGTGGTCCCACTGGCGCGAGACCCGCCCGATGGCGCCGTACCTGGCGACCGCCACCATCGGGAAGTTCGACGTGCGCACCGGCACCACCCCCGGCGGCACCCCGATCTACGTCGCCACCGACCCCACCCTCCCGACCGGCAAGGTCGACGTCTACGGCGTCACCGCGGAGGCCACCGACTACTGGTCGAAGGTCTTCGGGCCGTACCCGTTCGAGGAGACCGGCGCGATCGTGGACGACATGCCGCAGGCCGGCTTCTCCCTGGAGGTGCAGTCCAAACCGGCCTACTCCGCCGTCCGCAGCGAGTCCACCATCGTCCACGAGCTGGCGCACCAGTGGTTCGGCGACTCGGTCTCGGTCAAGCAGTGGAAGGACATCTGGCTCAACGAGGGCTTCGCCACCTACGCCCAGTGGCTGTGGGCCGAGCACCGCGGCACCGCCACCGCCCACGACGCCTTCCGCAAGGCCTATCAGTCCCTGCCGGCCGGCGACCCGTTCTGGAAGATCAAGGTCTCCGACCCGCAGCGGGACACCATGTTCTCCGATGCGGTCTACCAGCGCGGGGCGATGACCCTCCAGGCGCTCCGCGAACGCATCGGCGACCGGGCCTTCTTCCGGCTGCTGCCGGCCTGGACCGCGCGGCACCGCTACGGCAACGCGGACACCGCCGACTTCATCGCGCTGGCCGAGAAGGTCTCCGGGCAGCGCCTCGGCGACCTCTTCCACACCTGGTTGGACACCCAGAGCCGCCCCGCGCTGCCGGGGGAGTGACCGGCTAGCCGGCCTCCTCCTCGGCGCCCCGGCCGCGCAGGTGGTGCGGCCGGGGCAGGTGCAGCCCCAGATAGAGCGCGCCCATCCGCAGTGCGAACACCAACCCCGCCGAGACCACCGCGGCGGGGTTGGCCCCGGCGCCGAGGCGGTCCATCAGCAGGTAGCAGCAGGCGCCGGCGAGGGCGGCGATGGCGTAGACGTCCTCGCGCAGCAGCAGCGGCGGGAACTCCCCGCACAGCACGTCGCGGATCACCTCGCCGGTCACGCCGGTCAGCACCGCCAGGATGATCACCGCGAGCGGGGTGGCGCCCGCCGAGATCGCCGCCCGGGCCCCTATGACGGTGACGACGGACAGTCCGATCGCGTCCGCCACCAGGAGCGACTTCCGCGGCAGCGACCAGAACCGCAGATAGACGATGGTGCCCACGCCGACGCAGATGATCAGCGTCAGCAGTACCCAGTCGTGCGTCCAGTACAGCGGCCGCCGGTCCAGGATCAGATCGCGCAGCGTGCCGCCGGAGATGGACGCGGCGAACGCGATGACCAGGCCGCCGAAGGGATCCATGTTGGCGCGGTAGGCCGCCAGCACGCCGCTCGCGGCGAAGGCCGCGACCCCGACCAGGTAGAGCAGATGAAGCATGCGGTCATGATGACAGCCGCGGAACGGGGCACTTCGGGCGCGTTCCCCTTTCGGCCGCGACGCGGTCCTTGAAATTGACACTACCGGTCGGTAATCAATCCGTGTACCGTGCCGCCATGGCAACGGTGACCGCAGGAAACAGCGAGTTCGACCGCGACACCGCGGTCGCCCGGCGCGCCCCCGGCGTCTACGACGCCCACCTCTCCGCGGGCTGGACGATCATCAACGCCGTCAACGGCGGCTATCTCCTCGCCCTGTTGGGCCGCGCCCTGGGCGACGCGCTCCCGCACCCGGACCCGCTCACCGTCACCGCG
This sequence comes from Streptomyces sp. NPDC093097, assembly GCF_044754325.1. Lineage (NCBI taxonomy): Bacteria > Bacillati > Actinomycetota > Actinomycetes > Kitasatosporales > Streptomycetaceae > Streptomyces > Streptomyces sp. NPDC093097. Next base: position 254,200 of record NZ_JBIVOW010000009.1, on the reverse strand, counting down.
CACTATCTGACGGCCTCCGTCCCCGGTCCCGCCGTCATCCGCACCGAGCTGGTCCGCACCGGCCGCACCCTCTCCACCGGCACCGCCACCCTCGTCCAGTTCGCCGACGACGGCACCGAGGTCGAGCGGATCCGGGTGCTGGCCACCTACGGCGACCTCGCCGCCCTCCCCGACGACGTCCGCACCACCGCCAAGCCCCCGGCCCTCCCGCCCTACGAGCACTGCCTGGGCACGGAGAGCGCCCCCGACGGCAAACCGGCGATCCCCGGCAGCACCGCGATCGCCGAGCGGCTCGACCTCCGGCTCGACCCGGCCACCCTCGGCTGGGCGGTGGGCGCCCCGTCCGGCAACGGCCAGATGCGCGGCTGGTTCGGACTGGCCGACGGCCGCGACCCCGACCCGCTCTCCCTCCTGCTGACGGTCGACGCCCTGCCGCCCACCGCCTTCGAGTTGGGCCTGCGCGGCTGGGTCCCCACCGTCGAGCTGACCTGCCACGTCCGGTGCCGCCCGGCCCCCGGTCCGCTCCGGGTGGCCATCACCACCCGCAACCTGGCCGGCGGCTTCCTGGAGGAGGACGCCGAGGTCTGGGACTCCGCGGACCGCCTGGTCGCCCAGTCCCGCCAGCTGGCCCGCACGGTCCTGGTGTCGTAGCGGTCCGTGAGGCCGCCCCCGGCCGGAACCGCCGGACCGGTCCCGGCCGGGGGACCGGGCGACGACCCGGTGACGTCACGTCCTAGCCCAGGAACTCCCGCAGCGCCACGGCCAGTTCGCCCGGTGCGTCCTCCTGGACCAGGTGGCCCGCCCCCTCGATCAGGCGCAGCCGCGCCCCGGGGACGCGCGCGGCCAGCTCCTGCCCCCGGGCGACCGGAATCCAGGTGTCCGCGGTGCCCCAGCAGACCAGCGTCGGCACCGCGATCTCCCCGTACCGCCCGGCCACCTCGTCGGTGAACCGCTGGTCGTTCTGCGCGATCTGGCGGTAGAAGGCCGGCTGCCCCCGGTCCGTGCACCACGGCTCCACCAGGCGCTCCAGCACGTCGGGACGGAGTCCCGGACGGCTGGCCGAGGAGACGTACTCCCGCACCAGCGCCCGGTGCAGCTCCCGCGGCAACTGCCTGAAGACCTCGGCGTGCGCGCCCAGCAGCCGGTACGTCGGCGACCCCCAGGGCGCCAGCGCCACCGGGTCGACCAGCGCCAGCCGTTCGTACCGCGCCCCGTGCAGCAGATGCGCCCGCAGTGCGACGCAGCCGCCGAAGTCGTGCGCCACCACCGCCGGCCGGCGGTCCGGACCGGTCAGCCCCCAGTGCGCCAGCAGCTCCGTGAAGACCGCGGCCTGCGCGGCCAGTGAGACGTCCTGCCCGTCCCGCATCTCCGAGGCGCCGTACCCCGGCATGTCCCAGACGTACACCTGCCGCCCCGCGGCCAGCGCCCGGGCCACCCCGCGCCACACGAACGACGAGAACGGCGTCCCGTGCAGCAGCACGACCGGCGCCGCCCCGCCTCCGGCCCCGTCCCTTTCTCCCAGCGAGGTCCACCGCACCTCGCCCGACGCGCTCCGGAACGTCCGATCCAGCAGCCACTCTGTCATGACCGTAAGGCTAGTGACTCCTTACAGGGGCTGTCGAGGCCGAAGTACGGCTTGCGCTCCGAGGAATGCGCCCCCGCACGGGGCACGCGCGCCAGAGGGGCTCGTAGAATCGGCGCACCATGGTTTACCTCGACCACGCCGCCACCACCCCGATGCTTCCGGAGGCGGTGCAGGCGATGACCGCCCAGCTGACCGTCACCGGCAACGCCTCCTCCCTGCACGCCGCCGGCCGGCGGGCCCGGCGCACCGTCGAGGAGGCGCGGGAATCACTCGCCGCCTCCCTGGGTGCGCGCCCCAGCGAAATCGTCTTCACGGCGGGCGGCACCGAGGCCGACAACCTCGCGGTCAAGGGCCTGTACTGGTCCCGCCGGGCGGCCGACCCGGCCCGCACCCGGATCCTGGCCAGCCCCGTCGAGCACCACGCCGTCCTGGACGCCGTCGAGTGGCTCGCCGAGCACGAGGGCGCCACCGTCGACTGGCTGCCGGTCGACGGCCACGGCCGGGTGCACGCCGAGGCGCTGCGCGAGGCCCTCGTCCGCAACCCCGACGACGTCGCGCTGGCCACCGTCATGTGGGCCAACAACGAGATCGGCACCGTCCAGCCGATCCGCGAACTGGCCGAGACGGCCAAGGAGTTCGGCGTCCCGCTGCACGCCGACGCGGTCCAGGCGGTGGGCCAGCTGGACGTCGACTTCGCCGCCTCCGGACTGGCCGCGATGACCGTCTCCGGCCACAAGATCGGCGGCCCGTACGGCATCGGCGCGCTGCTGCTGGGCCGGGAGTACGCCCCCGTGCCCGTGCTGCACGGCGGCGGGCAGGAGCGGCACGTCCGCTCCGGCACCCTCGACACCCCGGCCGTCGCCGCGTTCGCCGCGGCCGGCCGGTACGCCGTGGCGCACCGCGCGCAGTTCGCCCGCGAGATCGGCGCGCTCCGCGACGACCTGATCGCCGCCGTCCGGGCGGCCGCCCCCGACGCGATCCTGGGCGGCGACCCGGACCCGGCCGGACGCCTCCCCGCCAACGCCCACTTCACCTTCCCCGGCTGCGAGGGCGACTCCCTGCTGCTCCTCCTGGACGCCCAGGGCATCGCCTGCTCCACCGGCTCCGCCTGCACCGCCGGCGTCGCCCAGCCCAGCCATGTGCTGCTGGCCACCGGGATGTCCCAGGACCTGGCCCGCGGCACGCTCCGCTTCTCCCTGGGCCACACCTCCACCGCCGCCGACGTCGCCGCCCTGGCGGACGTCATCGGCCCGGTGGTGGAGCGGGCCCGGGGCGCGGGGCTGAGCTAGGGCCGTCCGCCGGGCGGCATGTACCGGCCGTCGGTCGGGACGGGGCCGCGGACGTCTTTGCCGCTCCTCGTCCCGCGTCCGGCCCGTCGCCGCGATGCCTTCCACAAGGCTTTCCGGGCGCTCCGCGGTTGCGATTACTCTTGAGGGGCTATGACTGATGCCGCCGCCCCCCGCCTCCGCGTCCTCGCCGCCATGTCCGGCGGCGTGGACTCCGCCGTCGCCGCGGCCCGCGCCGCCGAGGCGGGCCACGACGTCACCGGCGTCCACCTCGCGCTCTCCGAGAACCCCAAGTCCTTCCGCACCGGCGCCCGCGGCTGCTGCACCATCGAGGACTCCCACGACGCCCGCCGCGCCGCCGACGTGATCGGCATCCCCTTCTACGTCTGGGATCTGGCCGAGCGCTTCCGCGAGGACGTCGTCGAGGACTTCATCGCCGAGTACGAGGCCGGCCGCACCCCGAACCCGTGCCTGCGCTGCAACGAGAAGATCAAGTTCGCCGCCCTGCTGGACAAGGCGCTCGCCCTCGGCTTCGACGCGGTGTGCACCGGCCACTACGCCCAGGTCGTCCGCCGCGAGGACGGCACCCGCGAACTGCACCGCGCCACCGACATGGCCAAGGACCAGTCCTACGTCCTCGGCGTGCTCGACGACCGCCAGCTGGCGCACGCCCTGTTCCCGCTCGGCGACACCCCCACCACCAAGGCCGAGATCCGCGAAGAGGCCGCCCGCCGCGGCCTGTTCGTCGCCAAGAAGCCCGACAGCCACGACATCTGCTTCATCGCCGACGGCGACACCCAGGGCTTCCTCGCCAAGCGGCTGGGCACCGCCGAGGGCGACATCGTCGACGAGTCCGGCGAGGTCCTGGGCACCCACGACGGCGCCTTCGGCTTCACCATCGGCCAGCGCAAGGGCCTGCGCATCGGCACCCCGGCCGCCGACGGCAAGCCCCGCTACGTCCTCGACATCTCCCCGGTGGACAACACCGTCACCGTCGGCCCGGCCGCCTCCCTCGACGTGACCGCGCTCACCGCCATCCGCCCCCGCTGGTGCGGGCGCCCCCCGGAGGCCGGACCGGCGCTCTACACCGCCCAGCTGCGCGCCCACGGCGGCGAGACCGAGGTGCGCGCCGAGCTGATCGACGACACCGAGCTGCGGGTCTCCTTCGCCGCACCGGTGCGCGGCGTCGCGCCCGGCCAGGCGATCGTCCTCTACGACGGCACCCGGGTGGTCGGCTCGGCGACGATCGCCACCACCACGCGGCGCCCCGCCGCCGCGGCGGCCGAGCAGCCGGCCGGCTGACCCCACTGGGCGCACCCCGCGGCGGGGCCCCGTGGGCCTCCCGGGGCTCCCTGCGGCCCGTCCGCACCTCCCGTCTGCCCCGTGGCGCACGCGAGTTGGGGAAAACACATACCGGATTGGCGCGTCGGGCACATTGGCCCTCGATCCGGCGGCCGACGCCGCATAAGGTCTGCGATGCGACGGGACACCCACGGCCCCGCGTCGACGGTTCAACGGCGATCCGGACGGCACGCGGCTTTCGTCCACGAAGGGAACGGAAGTCATGTCGACTGTTCAACCCGAGGTCACGCACGACGGTCTCACCGCCGAGCTGGCATCCGTGCACGCCGAGCTGATCCGCAGGAACCCCGGCGAGGCGGAGTTCCACCAGGCGGCCCTGGAGGTACTGGAGACGCTGGCACCGGTGCTGGCCGCCCGCCCCGAGTTCGCGGACGCCAAGGTCCTGGAGCGGATCGTCGAGCCGGAGCGGCAGATCATGTTCCGCGTGCCCTGGCAGGACGACTCCGGGGAGATCCGGGTCAACCGCGGTTTCCGGGTGGAGTTCAACAGCGCGCTCGGCCCGTACAAGGGCGGCCTGCGGTTCCACTCGTCGGTCAACCTCGGCATCGTGAAGTTCCTCGGCTTCGAGCAGATCTTCAAGAACGCGCTGACCGGGCTCAACATCGGCGGCGGCAAGGGCGGCAGCGACTTCGACCCGCACGGCAGGTCGGACGCCGAAGTGATGCGCTTCTGCCAGTCCTTCATGACCGAACTGCACCGCCACCTCGGCGAGCACACCGACGTGCCGGCCGGCGACATCGGCGTCGGCGGCCGGGAGATCGGCTACCTCTTCGGCCAGTACCGCCGGATCACCAACCGCTGGGAGGCCGGCGTCCTCACCGGCAAGGGCCTGGCCTGGGGCGGCTCCAACGCCCGTACGGAGGCCACCGGCTACGGCAATGTGCTCTTCACCGAGGAGATGCTCAAGCAGCGCGGTGAGGAGCTGGACGGCCAGCAGGTGGTCGTCTCCGGCTCCGGCAACGTCGCCCTCTACACCATCGAGAAGGCCCAGGCGCTCGGCGCCAACGTCCTGACCGTCTCGGACTCCGGCGGCTACGTCGTCGACGAGAAGGGCATCGACCTGGCACTGCTCCAGCAGATCAAGGAGGTCGAGCGCGGCCGGGTCGCCGACTACGCGCGGCGGCGCGGCGCCTCGGCGAAGTACGTCGCCGGCGGCAGCGTCTGGGACGTCGCCTGCGACGTCGCACTGCCCTCGGCCACCCAGAACGAGCTCGACGCGGACGCCGCCCGGGTCCTGGTGCGCAACGGCGTCAAGGCGGTCTCCGAGGGCGCCAACATGCCCACCACCCCCGAGGCGGTGGCGCTGCTGAAGGCGGCCGGTGTGGCGTTCGGCCCGGGCAAGGCCGCCAACGCCGGCGGGGTGGCGACCAGCGCGCTGGAGATGCGGCAGAACTCCGCCCGCGAGACCTGGTCGTTCGAGCGCGCGGAGGGCGAACTCGCCACCATCATGCGGGGGATCCACGACACCTGCTTCCAGACCGCCGAACGCTTCGGACGGCCCGGCGACTACGTGGCGGGCGCCAACATCGCCGGCTTCGAGCGGGTCGCGGACGCGATGCTGGACCAGGGCCTGATCTGACGGCCGCGCCCGGCCCGGTGGCGGCGGACGGATCGCACCACCACCGGGCCCGGGGCGCACCGGGCGCGCCGTAGGGTGAACGGCATGAATATCTGCGTCTTCTGCTCCGCCGCCGACCTCGACGACCGTTATGTCACGCCCGCCCGGGAGTTCGCCGAAAGGATCGGTAAGGGTGGACACGCCCTGGTATGGGGCGGTTCGGACACCGGGCTGATGAAGGTCATGGCGGACGGCGTCCAGGAGGCCGGCGGCAAACTGCTCGGCGTCTCCGTGGAGTTCCTGGCGGACAAGGCCCGGGCCGGCGCGGACGAGATGGTCATCACCAAGGACCTCGCCGAGCGCAAGGCGCAGTTGCTGGCGCGCGCCGACGCCGTCGTCGTCATGGTGGGCGGCACCGGCACGCTGGACGAGGCCACCGAGATCCTGGAGCTGCGCAAGCACGGGATGCACAGCAAGCCGGTGGTGCTGCTGAACACCGCGGGGTTCTACGACGGCCTCAAGAGCCAGTTCGAGCGGATGGCGGCGGAGGGCTTCCTCCCGGTGCCGCTGGCCGACCTGGTCCACTTCGCCGAGGACGGCGCGGGCGCGCTGGCCCACCTGGAGCAGCGGGCGGGCGTCTAGTGCCGCGGAGATCCGTCCGAAGCGCCCTGGCGTTCGTGGTGCTGACCTGCGCCTCTTCGGGGAGCACGCCGTAGGATCGGCCCCATGGGTACGCATCTGATCACTGGCGCCGGTTCGGGCATCGGAGCGGCGCTCGCGCGTCGGCTCGCCGAGCGCGGCGAGGAGCTGTGGCTGCTGGCGCGGGACGTCGGCCGCGCCAAGGAACTGGCCGAGCGGTTCCCCGGGGCCCGCACCCTCGTCGGTGACCTGGCCAACCCCGAGAAGCTCGACTGGGCCTTCGGGAAGCAGGCGCTGCCCGAGCGGCTCGACTCGCTCCAGCACATCGCGGGCGTCATCGAACTGGGCGCGGTCGGCGACCTGCCCGCCAGGGCGTGGCAGCGGCAGCTCGCGGTCAACCTCGTCGCGCCCGCCGAGATCACCCGCCTGCTGCTGCCGCTGGTGCGGGTCGCCCGCGGCGACGTGGTCTTCGTCAACTCCGGCGCCGGGCTGAACGCGAACGCCAACTGGGGCGGGTACGCGGCGAGCAAGCACGGCCTGAAGGCGCTGGCCGACGCGCTGCGCGCGGAGGAGCACGGCAACGGCGTCCGGGTCACCTCGGTCTACCCGGGGCGCACCGCCACGCCCATGCAGGAGTCCACCCACCAGCAGGAGGGCAAGGACTACGACGCCTCCCGGTGGATCGACCCGGAGTCGGTGGCCACGGCCATCCTCGCCGCGATCGACCTCCCGCGGGACGCCGAGATGAAGGACGTGGTGGTCCGGCCGGGCCGGTGACCGCCGCCGACCCCGGGGCCCCTTAGACGGCCCGGCCGCTTTTCGCCCCCGTGCACCGCGCGGGGGCGTCGTGCTGCGCGGGGGCGAGCGTGCCGCGGCCGGCCGACGGCGGCGGGCCGGGCGGAGGTTGGGGCCCCCGGCCCGCCGCCGCATACCCTTCCGGGGTGAGCGAGAACAGCAGGCACAAGTGGGCCGCGGGCGTGGCGACCGGCATCGGGTCGATGCCCGGCGGTGACGCACGCGAAGCGGCGAAGACCGTCACCGGATCGCTGGAGGACTTCCCCTTCCTGCCCGAGCTCCCGGCCCGGGGGCCCGGCGCCGACATGCTCGGGCGGACCCTCGGCATGCTCGTCGAGCTCTACGCCCATGTGGAGCCCAGCGGTTGGCGGATCAGCGACCGGCCCGGCCGCGACACCCGCCGGGCCCGCGCCTGGCTCGGCGAGGACCTCGACGCCCTGGAGGAGTTCACCCAGGGGTACACCGGGCCGCTGAAGGTCTCCGCGGTCGGCCCGTGGACCCTGGCCGCCGGCCTGGAACTGCGAGGCGGCGAGGCGGCGCTCGGCGACCCCGGCGCCTGCCGGGACCTGACCGCGTCCCTCGCCGAGGGGCTGCGCGGCCACCTCGCGGACGTCCGGCGGCGGGTGCCGGGCGCCGAGCTCGTGCTCCAGCTCGACGAACCGTCGCTGACCGCGGTGCTCCAGGGCCGGATCAGGACCGCGAGCGGCTACCGCACCCACCGGGCCGTGGACCGCGCGGTCGTCGAGGGCGCGCTGCGCGACCTCGTCGGGGCGGCCGGCGGCGCACCGGTCGTGGTCCACTCCTGCGCGCCGGAGGTGCCCTTCGCCCTGCTGCGGCGGGCCGGCGCGGCGGGCATCGCGTTCGACGCCGGACTGCTCACGGAGCGTGAGGACGAGGTGCTCGGCGAGGCGGTCGAGGGCGGTACCGCGCTGTTCGCTGGCGTGGTGCCGGGCGTGGACGGCCGACTGTCAGACCCTGCCGGTAGCGTCATGGGTGTCCGGACGCTGTGGCGCAGGCTGGGGCTGGCACCGGGACTCCTCGCGGAGTCCGTGGTGGTCACCCCGTCGTGCGGCCTGGCGGGCGCCTCGCCCGCCTACGCCCGCGCGGCCCTCGCCCACTGCGTCCGGGCGGCGAGATCACTCGCAGACAACCCAGAGTGACCGCTTTCGACAGGACACGGGAGGACAAGACGGTGGCTGGCGAACAGCACGCAGCGGCATCCGAGGTGCCGGCCGCGGCGCGGGAGGAGCACGCGCGGCTCGCTGCGCAGATCGAGGAGCACCGCTTCCGGTACTACGTGAAGGACGCCCCGGTCGTCAGCGACGCGGAGTTCGACGCGCTGCTGCGCTCCCTCGTGGCCCTGGAGGAGGCGCACCCGGAGCTGCGCACCCCGGACTCCCCGACCCAGAAGGTCGCCGGCTCCTACGCCACGGAGTTCACCGAGGTCGCCCACCGCGAGCGGATGCTCTCGCTGGACAACGCCTTCGACGACGAGGAGCTGTCGGCCTGGGCCGAGCGGATCGCCACCGAGCTCGGCGGCGACCCCAGGAGCGCCGGCTACCACTTCCTGTGCGAGCTGAAGGTGGACGGCCTCGCGGTCAACCTCACCTACGAGCACGGCCGGCTCACCCGTGCCGCCACCCGCGGCGACGGCCGCACCGGCGAGGACATCACGCCCAACGTCCGCACCATCGCCGAGATCCCGCACCGCCTCACCGGCGAGCGGGTCCCCGACCTGGTCGAGATCCGCGGCGAGGTCTACTTCCCGATGGAGAAGTTCCTGGAGCTCAACGAGCGCCTGGTGGCCGACGGCAAGCCCCCGTTCGCCAACCCCCGCAACGCCGCGGCCGGTTCGCTCCGCCAGAAGGACCCCAAGGTCACCGCCACCCGCCCGCTGCACATGGTGGTGCACGGCCTCGGCGCCCGCGACGGCCTGGAGATCGACCGCCTCTCCGAGGCGTACGACCTGCTCAAGGAGTGGGGCCTGCCCACCGCGACGCACAACGAGGTCGTCGACTCCCTCGCCGCCGTCCGGAAGTTCATCGCCCGCTACGGCGACCCGGAGACCCGCCGCACCGCCGTCGAGCACGAGATCGACGGCACGGTGGTCAAGCTCGACGAGATCCGGCTCCAGGGCCGGCTGGGCGCCACCTCGCGCGCGCCCCGCTGGGCGATCGCCTGGAAGTACCCGCCGGAGGAGGTCAACACCAAGCTGGTGGACATCCGCGTCGGCGTCGGCCGCACCGGGCGGGTCACCCCGTACGCCGTCGTCGAGCCGATCACCGTCGCCGGTTCCGAGGTGGAGTTCGCCACCCTGCACAACCAGGACGTGGTCAAGGCCAAGGGCGTGCTGATCGGCGACACCGTCGTCATCCGCAAGGCGGGCGACGTCATCCCGGAGATCCTGGGCCCGGTGGTCGACCTGCGGGACGGCACCGAGCGGGAGTTCGTGATGCCGGCCCAGTGCCCGGAGTGCGGTTCGCTGCTCCAGCCCGCCAAGGAGGGGGACATCGACCTGCGGTGTCCCAACGCCCGCTCCTGCCCCGCCCAGATCCGCGAGCGGCTGTTCTACCTCGCCGGCCGCAAGTGCCTGGACATCGAGAACTTCGGCTATGTCGCCGCCACCGCCCTCAGCCAGCCGCTGGAGCCCGCCGAGCCGCCGCTGAAGGACGAGGGCGGCCTCTTCGACCTCTCCGTCGAGGAGCTGCTGCCCATCAAGTCCCATGTGCTGGACCCGGATACGGGCCTGCCCAAGCGCGACCCGAAGACCGGCGAGGACAAGGTCGTCACCTTCTTCGCCAACCAGAAGGGCGAGCCGAAGAAGAACACCCTCACCATGCTGGAGAACATCCAGGCAGCCAAGGCGCGCCCGCTGGCCCGGATCCTCACCGGGCTGTCGATCCGCCACGTCGGCCCGGTGGCCGCCCAGGCACTGGCCCGGGAGTTCCGCTCCATCGACCGCATCCGGGAGGCGAGCGAGGAGGAACTGGCGGCCGTGGACGGCGTCGGCGCCACCATCGCCGCCTCGCTCACGCAGTGGTTCGCGGTGGACTGGCACCAGGAGATCATCGAGCGCTGGCGGGCCGCGGGCGTCCGGATGGAGGAGGAGCAGACGGGCGAGGCGGGCCCGCGCCCATTGGAAGGCGTCACCGTCGTGGTAACGGGCACACTCCAGTCACACACCAGAGATGGCGCGAAAGAAGCGTTGCAGGGTCTCGGTGCGAAGGTGACCGGATCCGTTTCCAAGAAGACCGGATTCGTAGTAGTGGGCGACAACCCCGGTTCGAAGTACGACAAGGCCATGCAGTTGCGGGTTCCCGTGCTGGACGATGATGGCTTCGCTGTGCTGCTGGAGCAGGGCCCCGAGGCGGCACGAGCGGTAGCTGTCACTCCGCCTGAGGAGGAGTGAGGTGTCACCCCATCGGCGCATACCAGATTGATCCGGGAGGCCGGGTCGCATTCGGGCAACCGCTGCGGATCGCTGCCCGTGGGGGCCTTCCGCGGCCTACTGTTGACGTGTGCGCCTGCCGTGGCGCGGGCACAGCCGGCTGTGAGAGGGATCGGAATGAAACCGACCGACAGCGCCGCTCCGGCGTCGCGGCTCCGCCGGCTCGTGGTGCCCGCGTTGCCGGCGGCCATCGTCATGGCGGCGGGCGTCGCGCTCGCCGCCGGTGTGCTGGGCACTCTCGGCGGCGGCGAGCCGCTGTTCCCCGCGGGAGCCGTCGGCTGGTCGCTGGCGATGCTGACCGGCGTCCTCGTCGGCCATCTGGTCGCCCTCGGCCGCGACCGGTGGTGGGGCGGCACCGGCTCCGGGGCGGCCCTCGCCCTCGCCGTACTCCTCCTGTACGGCTGGATGCCGGCCGTCCTGGTCAGCCTCATCGTCGTGGTCCTGGTCGGCGCCGCCCGGCGGCAGCGCTGGCGACAGGCCCTGTTCCACGGGGGCGTTGACGTCCTCGGCATCGGCGCCGCGGCGCTCGGCCTGTCGGCCAGCGGGGTGCACGCCGACATCCGCCGCCCCTGGTCGCCGCATGCCTGGGACCTCACCGTCCTGCCCCAAGTCCTGGTGATGGCCGGGAGTTACCTCCTCGTCAGCCGCGGGCTGCTCTGGGTCAGCCGGCTGCCGCTCGGCGGCGGCCTGCCCGCCATCGCCCGCACGACGGTGGTGCGGCAGTCGCTGATCGGCATCGCGCTGCTCGGCATCTCCCCGCTGATCGCGGTCTGCGCGGTCAACGCCCCTTTGCTGCTGCCCCTGTTCGCGGTTCCGCTGATCGCCCTGGACTCCACCCTGTGGATAGCCCGGGCCCGCGCCGAGGAGCAGCTGCGCGACCCGCTCACCGGCCTGCCCAACCGCCAGTGGCTGCTGGAGCGCACCTGGACGGCCCTGGACGAGGCCGAGCGGGCCGGCACCCGGGCCGCCCTCGTCCTGATCGACCTCGACCGCTTCCGCTCGGTCAACGACACCCTCGGGCACCTCGCCGGCGACCGGCTGCTTCTCCAGATCGCCGACCGGCTGCGGCACGCCCTGCCACGGGGCGCGGAGGCCGCCCGGCTCGGCGGCGACGAGTTCGCCGTCCTGCTGCCGGCCACCGACTCCCTCACCAGCTCCCAGCGGGTGGCCCGCAACCTCGTCGCGGCCCTCAGCTCGCCGCTGGACCTCGACGGACTGACCCTCGTGCTGGAAGCCAGCGCGGGGGTCGCGGTCTTCCCCGAGCACGCCCTGGACGCCGAAGGGCTGCTGCGCCGCGCCGATGTGGCGATGTACCAGGCCAAGCGGGACCGCAGCGGCGTCGAGCTCTACGAGGCCAAGCGGGACGGCAACACCCCCGACCGGCTCGGCCTGCTCGGCGATCTGCGCCGCGCCCTGGACGCCGGCGAGGTGGAGCTGCACTACCAGCCCAAGGTCGGCTTCGACGGCCGCGTCGCGGGCCTGGAGGCGCTGGTCCGCTGGGTCCATCCCGACCGCGGCCGGGTCCCACCGGACGAGTTCATCGCCATCGCCGAGTCCTCCGGCCTGATGCCCCGGCTGACCGAGTACGTCCTGGAGACCGCGCTCGCCCAGGTGGCGCGCTGGCGGGCGATGGGCCTGGAGGTGCCGGTCGCGGTGAACGTCTCACCGCGCGATGTGCACTCCCCGGGCTTCGCCGGCGCGGTCGCCGCCCGGCTGGCCCGACATCGGGTCCCACCGGGCGCCCTCCAGTTGGAGATAACCGAACACGTCCTCCTGGAGGACCCGCAGCGGGCCGCCGACACCCTCGCCGGACTCACCGCACACGGCGTGAAGATGTCCCTGGACGACTTCGGCACCGGCTACAGCTCCCTGGTCCACCTGAGGCGCCTCCCGGTCAGCGAGCTCAAGATCGATCGCTCCTTCGTCGCCCGGCTGGCCGTCGACACCGAGGACGCCGAGATCGTCCGCTGCACCCTCGACCTCGCCCACTCGCTGGGCCTCCTGGTCGTGGCCGAGGGCGTCGAGGACGACGAGACCTGGGAGCGCCTGCGGGACCTCGGCTGCGACGCCGTACAGGGCTGGCTGGTGGCCGCCGCGATGCCACCGGACGAGACCACGGCCTGGCTGAGGGCCCGCGGTGAGCACGGGTGGCACCGTGCGTCGGAGACGTCCGCCCTGGCGGCGGAGAAGGCAGCCGAGCGCCCTTCGGGACAGGTCCTGAACTGACCCGGCCACCGGCCGTCCCGTTTCCCCGCTCCGACACCACCGCGCAAGACCCCACACCGGCAACGCCGGCAGCACCCGAGTCCGCGGCAGCCGCGGCGGACACGTCCGCACCGGTTGCGTGCACACCGGATGAGCGCACGCCGGATGAGTGCGCACCGGAAGAGTCCGGGCAGGGCGCGTCGGCACCAGGTGCGCCCGCGTCCGACGAGCCGGCACCGGACGCGTCCGTGCCGGTTGAGCCCCCACCAGAGGGGCCGGCACCGGACGAGCCCGCACCGGGCGCCTCCGCGCGCCACGAGCCCGCGGGCGACGACGCCGTGGCGGCCGCCGATACCGACGCCGAGAAGCCGACGGAGAGCGGCGGATGAGGCCCGCCCGTCGCGGCCCGTGGAGCGGTCCGGAAGGGACGTCCACGGGCCGCCGCGGGCGTCCGGGCGAAAGCGTTTCGCGGCAGCGTTCCCGTACGCCATAGGATTGGGCCGGAATACTCCGCCGGAGAATTCGCCCAGAAATCTCCTTTCGGAACACTCCACCCAGAACACCCGCCGAAAACACCAGAGGATCGCTGCATGCCTGGCATCACGCGCGAGGAGGTCGCTCACCTCGCCCGGCTGGCACGTCTGGAGCTGAAGGACGAAGAGCTCGACCACTTCGCCGGACAGCTCGACGACATCATTGGCGCGGTCGCCCGCGTCTCCGAGGTCGCCGGTCAAGACGTCCCGCCGACCTCCCACCCGCTGCCGCTGACCAATGTGATGCGGCCGGACGAGGTCCGTCCGTCGCTCACCCCGGAGCAGGCGCTCTCCGGCGCCCCCGCCCAGGAGCAGCAGCGTTTCAAGGTGCCGCAGATCCTGGGGGAGGAGTGACCGACATGGCAGACCTGATCAAGCTCACCGCCGCCGAGACCGCGGCGAAGATCGCCGCCGGCGAGCTCACCGCGGTCGAGGTGACCGAGGCCCACCTGGCCCGCATCGAGGCCGTCGACGAGAAGGTGCACGCCTTCTTGCACGTGGACCGCGAGGGCGCGCTGGCCCAGGCCCGCGCCGTCGACGAGAAGCGCGCCCGCGGCGAGAAGCTCGGCCCGCTGGCCGGCGTCCCGCTCGCGCTGAAGGACATCTTCACCACCGAGGACATGCCGACCACCGTCGGCTCGAAGATCCTCGAAGGCTGGATGGCGCCCTACGACGCCACCCTGACCAAGAAGCTCAAGGACGCCGACGTCGTCATCCTCGGCAAGACCAACATGGACGAGTTCGCCATGGGGTCGTCGACGGAGAACAGCGCCTACGGGCCGACCGGCAACCCCTGGGACCTCACCAAGATCCCCGGCGGCTCCGGCGGCGGCTCCTCCGCCGCCCTGGCCTCCTTCCAGGCCCCGCTGGCCATCGGCACGGACACCGGCGGCTCGATCCGCCAGCCCGCCGCCGTCACCGGCACCGTCGGCGTCAAGCCCACCTACGGCGGCGTCTCCCGCTACGGCATGGTGGCCTTCTCCAGCTCCCTGGACCAGGGCGGCCCGTGCGCCCGCACGGTGCTGGACGCCGCGCTGCTGCACGAGGTCATCGCCGGCCACGACCCGCTGGACTCCACCTCCATCGACGCCCCGGTCCCGGCGGTCGTCGAGGCGGCCCGCAACGGCAGCGCGGAGGGCATGCGGGTCGGCGTCGTCAAGCAGTTCCGCGGCGAGGGCTACCAGCCCGGCGTGCTCCAGCGCTTCGACGAGTCGGTCGTGCTGCTCAAGGAGCTGGGCGCCGAGATCGTCGAGCTGGACTGCCCGTCCTTCGACCTGGCGCTGTCCGCGTACTACCTGATCGCGCCCTCCGAGTGCTCCTCCAACCTCGCCCGCTTCGACGCCATGCGCTACGGCCTGCGGGTCGGCGACGACGGCACGAAGTCCGCCGAGGACGTCACCGCGCTGACCCGCGAGGCCGGCTTCGGCCCCGAGGTCAAGCGCCGCATCATGCTCGGCACCTACGCGCTCAGCTCCGGCTACTACGACGCGTACTACGGCAGCGCCCAGAAGGTCCGCACGCTGATCACCCGCGACTTCGAGCGGGCCTTCGAGCAGGTCGACGTGATCATCTCGCCGACCACGCCGACCACGGCGTTCCCGATCGGCGAGCGCACCGACGACCCGATGGCGATGTACCTCGCCGACGTCTGCACCATCCCCGCCAACCTGGCGGGCAACGCCGCGATGTCGCTGCCCTGCGGTCTGGCGCCCGAGGACGGGCTGCCGGTGGGCCTGCAGATCATCGCCCCCGCCATGGCCGACGACCGGCTCTACAAGGTCGGCGCGGCGGTCGAGTCCGCACTCAAGCAGAAGTGGGGCCACCCCTTGCTGGAGGAGGCCCCGGCCCTGTGAACGCCGTAGGGGACACCACCCAGGCCGTCCAGGCACTGGGAGACAACCCGGACCTGCCGAAGGAGACGCCGTGAGTGGAAAGCTGGCCAAGGCCAAGAACTTCAAGAAGTCCAAGCCCGGCACCTATCTGTCCATCGGCACCACGCTGTTCGGCGCGGTGGGCGTCGTCAAGCAGGCGAAGAAGGCCAGGGGGGAGCACGACACGCTCCAGCTGGTCGACGCCGTTGTCTCCGCCGCCGCCATCATCACCGGCGTCGCCCTGCTCGTCCGCGAACTGCGCCGTCTCAACGACGACGACGTGCTCGCGGGCTGACCGGCGCCGGACCTGAGAGGTTAGTTTCACCGTGACTGTCACCGACCTGGTGCCGTACGAGGACGCGCTGGCCACCTACGACCCCGTGATGGGTCTGGAGGTGCACGTCGAGCTCGGTACCAAGACCAAGATGTTCTGCGGGTGCGCGACCACCCTGGGCGCCGACCCCAACTCGCAGACCTGCCCCACCTGTCTGGGCCTGCCCGGCTCGCTCCCGGTCGTCAACGCGACCGGCGTCGAGTCCGCCATCAAGATCGGCCTGGCCCTGAACTGCACCATCGCCGAGTGGTGCCGCTTCGCCCGGAAGAACTACTTCTATCCGGACATGCCGAAGAACTTCCAGACCTCCCAGTACGACGAGCCGATCGCCTTCGACGGCTACCTCGACGTGCAGCTGGAGGACGGCGAGGTCTTCCGGGTGCACATCGAGCGCGCCCACATGGAGGAGGACACCGGCAAGTCCACCCACATCGGTGGGGCGACCGGCCGGATCCACGGCGCCCAGCACTCGCTGCTGGACTACAACCGCGCCGGCATCCCGCTCATCGAGATCGTCACCAAGCCCATCGAGGGCGCGGGCGAGCGGGCCCCCGAGGTCGCCAAGGCGTACGTGGCCGAGCTGCGCGAGCTGATCAAGGCGCTGGGCGTCTCCGAGGCCCGTATGGAGATGGGCCAGATGCGCTGCGACGTGAACCTCTCGCTGCGCCCCCTGGGCACCGAGAAGTTCGGCACCCGCTCGGAGACCAAGAACGTCAACTCGCTGCGCTCCGTGGAGCGGGCCGCCCGGTACGAGATCCAGCGGCACGCCGCGGTGCTCTCCTCCGGCGGCACGATCGTCCAGGAGACCCGGCACTTCCACGAGGACGACGGTTCCACCACCTCGGGCCGGATCAAGGAGGAGGCGGAGGACTACCGCTACTTCCCCGAGCCGGACCTGGTGCCGGTGGCCCCGTCCCGCGCGTGGGTCGAGGAGCTGCGGGGCACCCTGCCCGAGCTGCCGCGCGTGCGCCGCAACCGGCTGCGCGAGGAGTGGGGCGTCTCCGAGCTCGACATGCAGTCGATCCTCAACGCCGGTGCGGTCGACCTGATCGTCGCCACCACCGAGGCCGGTGCGGACGCCGCCGCGGCCCGCAAGTGGTGGATGGGCGAGCTGGCCCGCCGCGCCAACGAGGACGGCGTGGAGCCGGCCGCGCTGGCGATCACCCCGGCGCAGGTCGCCCGGGTCGCCGCGCTGGTCGCCGACGGTTCGCTCAACGACAAGCTGGCCCGCCAGGCCATCGAGGGCGTGCTGGCCGGCGAGGGCGACCCGGACACGGTCGTCGAGAAGCGCGGTCTGAAGGTCGTCTCCGACGAGGGTGCGCTGGGCACCGCCGTGGACGAGGCGATCGCCGCCAACGCCGCCATCGCCGACAAGATCCGCGGTGGCAAGGTCGCCGCGGCCGGCGCCCTGGTCGGCGCGGTCATGAAGGCCACCCGCGGCCAGGCCGACGCGGCCCGGGTCCGCGAGCTGATCCTGGAGAAGCTCGGCGTCGAGGGCTGACCCCCTCACCGGTACGCCAAGCGGCCGTCCCTCCTCGGAGGGGCGGCCGCTTCGCGTACGGGCGCGGACTCCCCGTACGAGGGCGGCACTTCCCGTACAGGGGCGGCACTTCCCGTACGGGGGTGGGAAAAGGGCGCGCGGGCGGGAATGCCGGGCTCGCGCCGGACGCTGTGGAGGATACGAACAGCGATCTTCATCCCTGGACAGTGGAGGAACGGTGGACCAGCACGCTCTCGCCTCGCGGATCGGCCGGGTCGGGGTCTGGCACGGCGGACTGGGCCGGGTACCGGCCGCGGCCGCCCGCCAGGCGGCCCGCGAGATCGAGCAACTCGGCTACGGCGCCCTGTGGTTCGGCGAGGGGCCCGCTTCCAAGGAGGCCTTCAGCCACGCCGGGCTGCTGCTCTCCGCCACCGAGCGGATCACCGTCGCCACCGGCATCGCCAACATCTGGGGCCGCGACGCCGCCGCGGCGAACGCCGCCACGCACACCCTCGCCGAGGCGTACGAGGGCCGCTTCCTGCTCGGCCTGGGCGCCAGCCACGCCCCGCTGGTCAGCATGCGCGGCCACACCTACGCCAAGCCGCTGGCCACGATGCGGGACTACCTCGACGCGATGGACGGCGCCCCGTACGAGGGGCCGGTCGCCGAGCCCGCACCGGCCCGGGTGCTGGCGGCCCTCGGCCCGAAGATGCTGGAGCTGTCCAGGGGCCGGGCGGCCGGCGCCCACTCGTACTTCGTGCCCACGGAGCACACCGCCGGCGCCCGCGAGATCCTCGGCGCCGGCCCGCTCCTCGCACCCGAGCAGGCCGTCCTGCTGGAGACCGACCCGGCGGCGGCCCGCGCCCTGGCCCGCGAGCACTACACGCGCTTCTACCTGGAGCTCCCCAACTACGTGGGAAACCTGCGCCGGTTCGGCTTCGAGGACGAGGACTTCACCGGCGGCGGCAGCGACCGGCTGGTCGACGCGATCGTGGCCTGGGGCGACGCGGACGCGATCCGCACGCGGGTCCGCGCACACCTCGACGCCGGCGCCGACCACGTCTCCATCCAGCCCCTGGTGGCCGACCGCGGCCTGGGCCTGGAGCAACTCCGCGAGCTGGCACCGGCGTTGCTGGCCGACTGAGCCCGCGCCCCGGAGGACGGCGGCCTCGCCCGGTGAGGGCGGGTGGGGAGCTGTTCGCAAAGTTGTCATTCCGATACCTGTCGCGCGTCACGGGCGTCCACTACCGTCCCCGTCGCACCACCTCAATGGGCTGATCCGAAGACCATTGACTGACGACTGGGAGGTCGGGCGTGGCACCGGAGGTATCTCGTAGACGGGTTCTGGGAGTCGGCGCGGCGGCGGCGGGCGCGGCGGTGGCCGGGTCGCTGCTGCCGCCCTCGCTCCAGCAGGCGCTGGCCCAGGACGCCGCCCGCCCCGCGCCGCACGGCGGGGGCGGGCTCCGCGACATCAGGCATGTCGTCGTGCTGATGCAGGAGAACCGCTCCTTCGACCACTACTTCGGGATGCTGCGCGGCGTCCGCGGCTTCGGTGACCGCAACGCCGTCGAACTGCCCGGCGGCGGGAGCGTCTTCGAGCAGCCGGGGCCGTCGGGGGCCGGGCGGGTGCTGCCGTTCCCGGTGCGGGAGGCGGCCGCCGCCCAGAAGAAGGACCTCCAGTACATCGGCAACCTGGACCACAGCTGGGAGGGCGGCCACCGGGCCTGGAACGGCGGCTGGATGAACAACTGGGTCACCGCCAAGACGGCCGCCACCATGGCGCACTACGACCGCCGGGACGTCCCGCTGCACTACGAGCTCGCCGACACCTTCACGGTCTGCGACGCGTACCACTCCTCGATCCACTCCTCCACCAGCCCCAACCGCAACCACCTGGTGAGCGGGTGGACCGGCTTCGAGCCGGGCAGCGGCAAGCGGGCGGTGGGCAACGATGCCTACGACGAGGACACGCACACCGGCTACACCTGGACGACCTACCCCGAGCGCCTGGAGAAGGCCGGCCGCACCTGGCGGGTCTACCAGGAGTGGGACAACTTCACCGACAACAACCTGGAGTTCTACGCCTCCTTCAAGGCGGTCGCGCACAAGGCCCTGGCCAAGGTGGACGGGGTGCACACCATGACGGCGTACTACGGGAAGCTGGCCGGCGCCGACGGTACCGAGCGGACCCGGCTGGCCGGGCTCCTGGAGGAGGGCGTCAAGAGCCTCGGCCAGGCCGAGCGGAGCCTGTTCGAGCGGGCGCTGCGGCGCGGCGAACCGCACTCCACGGCCGCCGCGTTCGCCGCCGACGTGGCGAGCGGCAAGCTGCCCGAGGTCTCCTACATCGTCCCGTCCGCGGCCGACTCCGAGCACCCCGGCTCGTCCTCGCCCATCGAGAGCGCCACGATCGTCTACAAGATCCTGGACGCGCTGGGCAGCCATCCGGAGGTCTGGCGGCACACCGCGCTGTTCCTGACCTACGACGAGAACGACGGGTTCTTCGACCACGTACCGCCGCCGGTGCCGCCGGCCGGGACCGACGCGGAGTTCTGGGACGGGCAGCCGGTCGGGCTCGGCATACGGGTGCCGATGCTGGTCATCTCGCCCTGGACGGTGGGCGGTTACGCCTGCTCCCAGGTGTTCGACCACACCTCGATCACCCGGTTCCTGGAGCGCTGGACCGGGGTGGCGGAGCCCAACATCAGCGCCTGGCGGCGCACCGCCTGCGGCGACCTGACCGCCGCCTTCGACTTCTCGCGCGGCCGGAAGCAGCCGGCGGTGCAGCAGCCCGGCCCGATCCCGCCGTTCAGCGGCCGCTGGCAGCCGCGGCCGCCGGCCGAGCAGGCGCTGCCCCGGCAGGAGCCGGGCACCCGTCCGGCCCGTGCGCTGCCCTACCAGCCGGACGCCGACGGCGGCTTCGAGCCGGGTGCCGGGCTCTTCCGGCTGGCCGTGCGCAACGGCGGCCCCGCCTCGGTGCACCTGGCGCTCCACCCGTACGCCAAGGAGTTCGACGCGCCGCAGCACCGGGACGTCGAGAAGCAGGCGGAATGGCCGGTCCCGGTCAAGGGCGACGGCTACCGCTTCACGGTGACCGGGCCCAACGGCTTCCGGCGCGAGTTCGCCGGCACCGCCGCCGGTGCCGCCGCGGGCGTCCGGATCGGCTCCCGGATCGACGCCGCGCGGCGGGAGCTGCACCTGACCCTGGTCAATCCGGGCGCCGCCGACCTCACCGTCACCCTGACCCCGCTCGCCTACGCGCACACCGCGCCCCGCACGCTGACCGTGAAGGCCGGCGGCACCCGCACCGTCGCGCATGCCGCGGGGGACGCGCACGGCTGGTACGACCTGGAGTTGAAGATCGCCGAGGACGCCTCCTTCCATCGGCGACTGATGGGGCATGTGGAGGACGGCCGGGAGTCGGTCACGGGGTGAGGTGTGGGCGGCGGCGGTGGGGGAGTGGCGAAGGTGGGAAAGTCCGTTAAGGGGCTTTTGGCGGGTTTAACCGGCGGATAAATGGGGCGGGTTGCCTCTGTCGTCCCCTTTGTGGGGAAGCCCACAAAGGGGACAAAGGATCTTTTCGGGCTGACAGTCTGCACTCGGAAGCGGGACCGCCCGGGCCTGCATCGGCGGCCCCGTGCCGCCCCATGCCCGGCCCCGGCCCGCCCCTGTTCCCGTATCCCCCCTCGTCCGTCCGCGTTCGGCACCACCCGCTCCCGGGAGATATCGGCGCACGACCCGGGAAGCAGCCCGTGACCGCTCTGGCCCGTTGGTGCCTCAGGCGCCGCCTCGTGGTGATCCTCCTCTGGCTCGCCGCCCTCACCGGCACGGCCGTCGCCGCGGGCGTGGCCGGATCCGCGTACTCCACCGACTACGCGGTCCCCGGCACCGAATCCGGCCGGGCCGGCGCCCTGCTGGCCAAGGCGTTCCCGGACCGCGCCGGGGACGCCGACACCCTCGTCTGGCACACCGACGGCAGTGGCGGCGTCCGCTCCACGGCGGTCCGGGCGACCATGACCCACACCCTGGACGCGGTGTCCGAACTGCCCGGCGTCGCCGCCGTCCAGGGCCCCTACGGGCCGGGCGGTGCCGGGCAGATCAGCGGCGACGGGCGCACCGCCTACGCCTCGCTGACCTTCCGCAGTTCGCCCGACGACCTGCCCGCGGCCCAGGTGCGCGCGGTGGTGGACACCGCCAAGGCGGCCGCCGGGAACGGCCTCCAGGTCGAGTTGGGCGGCAGCGGGATCGCGCTCACCCAGGCGCCCCAAGGCCATCTCCCGGAGGCGATCGGGCTGGCGGTGGCGGCCGTGGTGCTCTTCCTCGCCTTCGGCTCGCTCGCCGCGACCCTGCTGCCGATCGTCACCGCACTGGCCGCCGTCGGCACCGCCACCGCCGGGATCAGCCTGCTCGGCCACGCCATGACGGTGGCCGACTTCGCCCCGATGCTGGGCATGCTGATCGGCCTGGGCGTGGGCATCGACTACGCGCTGTTCATCGTCACCCGGCACCGCAAGGGGCTGCGGGCCGGACTGACCGTCCAGGAGGCCGCCGAGCGCGCGGTGGCGGTGTCCGGGCGCGCCGTGGTCTTCGCCGGCGCCACCGTCTGCATCGCCCTGCTCGGCATGCTCACCCTGCGGCTGGACTTCCTCAACGGGGTCGCGCTGGCCGCCTCGCTCACCGTCGTCCTCACCGTCGCCGCCTCGGTGACGCTGCTGCCGGCGCTGCTCGGGCTGATCGGGACGCGGGCGCTGGGGCGGCGGGAGCGGCGCCGGCTGGCCGCCGAGGGACCGCGGTCCGACCCGGGCACCGGCCCGGCTGCCCGCTGGGCCGGCTTCGTCGAGCGCCACCCCAAGCTCCTCGGCGCCACCGCGGCGGCCGTGATGCTGACCCTGGCGCTGCCCACCCTCGGCCTCCACCTGGGCACCTCCGACCAGGGCAACGACCCGGCCACGGCGACCACCCGCAAGGCGTACGACCTGCTGGCGGACGGCTTCGGGCCGGGCTTCAACGGGCCGCTGACGCTGGTCGGTTCGCTCGACGGCGCCGCCGACCGGCTCGCCTTCGACGGGCTCCCGCACACCCTCCGTGACACCCCGGGCGTCGCCCGGGTCAGCGGGCCGGAGTTCGACGGCGGCCACGCCACCGGCGTGATCACCGTCGTACCGGACAGCGCACCGCAGTCCCGGCAGACCTCCGACCTGGTCGCCCGGCTCCGCACCGAGGTGCTGCCGGCCGCCGCGGACGGCACCACGCTCCAGGTGCGGGTCGGCGGGGTCACCGCCGGCTACGACGACTTCGCTCGTGTCATCGTCGGCAAACTGCCGCTCTTCCTGGGCGCCGTCATCGGCCTCGGCTCGGTCCTGCTGCTGCTCGCCTTCCGCAGCATCGGCATCCCGCTCAAGGCCGCGCTGATGAACCTCGCGGCGGTCTCGGCGTCGTTCGGGATCGTCGTCGCGGTCTTCCAGTGGGGGTGGGGGAGCGAGGCGCTCGGACTCGGCCGGGCCGGCCCCGTCGAACCGTTCCTCCCGGTCATCATGGTCTCGGTGCTCTTCGGGCTCTCGATGGACTACCAGGTCTTCCTGGTGAGCCGGATGTACGAGGAGTGGCAGCGGACCGGGGACAACCGGCGGGCGGTGCGGGTCGGGCTCGCCGAGACCAGCCGGGTGATCAACTCGGCCGCGGTGATCATGATTGCGGTCTTCGCGGCCTTCGTCCTCAGCGGCGACCGGATCATCGCCATGTTCGGCATCGGCCTGGCCGCCGCCGTCGCCCTGGACGCCTTCGTGCTGCGCACCCTGCTGGTCCCGGCCCTGATGCACCTGCTGGGCGGCGCCAACTGGTGGCTGCCGGCATGGCTGGAGCGATGGCTGCCGCGGCTGAGCATCGAACCACCCGAGGAGCCCGTGGCACCCGGGGCGGAGGCGGGCGCGGAGGACGGGACGCGGAGCGCGGACCGGGCACGGGCGGCGGTCTGACGTCGCCTGGGGGGTTGATGCCGGGGGAGTGGTCTGACCTCGGTCGGGGGTTTGACCTCGGTCGGAGGTGTGACGCCGGGGTGGCGGTCTGACATGCGGTCTGACGTCGCCTGGGGGGTTGATGCCGGGGTGGTGGTCCGCTCTCGGTCGGGGGTTTGACCTCGGTCGGAGGGTTGATGCCGGGCGGCGGTTTGACCTCGGCCGGAGGTGTGACCTCGACCGGTGGTCCGATGGGGCGGTCCGACGGCCCGGGGCGGGTGCGCGGCCGCTCTCATCCGACTCTCAGACGCGGCACCTACGGTCGCGCCCATGGGAACGACGACCGACAAGCGAACCGACGACGAGACGACCAAGGACACGGTGGCCGAGGGCGCCACCGCCGAGGGGACCGAGGCCGACGCCGCCAAGGCCGATGCCACGGCCGCCGCCAAGGCTGACGTCGAGACCGCCGCCAAGCCCCCCGCCAAGACCGACGACGCGACGACCGACGGCGCCGTCGCCGCCGGGACCGACAGCGGCGCCGACACCACCACCGACGCCAAGGCCGCCGCCGACACCGCGACCGACATCGAAGCCGAAGCCGACACCGAAGCCGACGACGACGCCGAAGCCGACGACGACGCCGAAGCCGACGACGACGCCGAAGCCGACACCCCGGACCAGCCCGCCACCGCAGGCGCGGCCGCCGGCGCCGGTGCCGTGGTCGCCGCCGGGCTCGGTCTGGCCTCCGTCACCGGCACCTGGCTCGGCACGCTGCTCGCCGAACGGCAGACCCTGCTCGGCCAGATCAAGCTCCAGTCCGGTCGCGCCACCGACCAGATCGCCACCGTCTACGGCGCCCCCTGGCACACCACCGCGCTGGTCAACGGGGCCTTCGCGGTGCTCGCCATGGTCATCGCCGCGGTGGTGCTGACCGGGCGCCGCGCCACCTGGGCGCGCGCCGTCGCCTGGGGCGCGCTGGTGCTCGGCCTCCTCGGACTGCTCATCTCGGCGGGCATGTACCTCGACCTGTTCGCGAGCCTGCCCAGCATTCCTAAGGGGCCCGGCGGCGGCGCCTGAGCCCGGCTGAGGCCGGTGGCGGTCGCGCCTAAGGACCCCTGCGGGCGAGGGGGCGTTCCGCCGCCGCGAGGTGGGCGGGACCAGGGGGTTCCTAGGTCGCCCGGTGGCCCCGCCGTCCCGGATCGGGGCACCGGGGCGGCCCGGAGATCGGGCACTCTCCCGATGTGCCGGACCCCCCTTGGTGAGGAGAGTGGAGGCCATCGGCGCCCGGAACGGCCGGGCGCCGCCACCGCCTCATCCCAAGGGGAGAGACCATGTACGCCTCCGAACTGGAGCTCCGGGTCCGCTACGAGGAACTGCGCCGCGAGGCCGCCCACCGCCGTCTGGTCCGTGAGGCCACCCACGGGACGGGCGACGCCGCCCACTTGGGGGACGACGCTCCCGAGGGGCGGGTGAGAGGGGGCCGGACCCGGAGGGGACGCCTCCGGCGCGCCACCGTCTGACCGCCCCGGGATCCTGGGCGGCCGGGATGCGCCCCCAGGGTGTGCCGGACACCACTGCCGGATCGTCAGATCCCTGTGCCATGCTCGGCACCGTGGAGAGCAGACCCATCAGTCCCGTTTTCGTCGGTCGCGCGGCCGAACTCGCCGAGCTGGGCGACGCGCTGGCGCGGGTCGCGGCGTCCCGCGAGCCCCAGGCCCTGCTGATCGGGGGCGAGGCGGGGGTCGGCAAGACCCGCCTCATCGAGGAGTTCTGCGAGACGGCCCGCGCCCGCGACGCCCAGGTCGCGCTCGGCGGCTGCATCGAAATCGGCTCCGAGGGGCTGCCGTTCGCCCCGTTCTCCTCGATCCTGCACACCCTCAACGCCCACCTGCCCGACGAGCTGGCCGCGGCCGTCTGCGGCCAGGAGGGCGAACTGGCCCGTATCCTCCCCGAGTTGGGCGAGCCCGCGGGGGAGAACCGCGACGAGGAGACCGGCCGCGCCCGGCTCTTCGAGCTGACCGCCCGCCTCCTGGAGCGGCTCGCCGCCCACCGCACCCTCGTCATCGTCATCGAGGACCTCCACTGGGCCGACCGCTCCACCCGCGAACTGCTCACCTACCTGCTGCGCGCCCTCCACGACGCCGGCATCCTCCTGGTCGCCACCTACCGCTCCGACGACATCCACCGCCGCCACCCGCTGCGCCCCTTCCTCGCCGAGATCGACCGGGTGCGCACCGTCCGCCGCATCGAACTGGACCGCTTCAACCGCGACGAGGTCCGCACCCAGATCGCCGGCATCCGCGGCAGCGAGCCCGCCGAGGACACCGTCGACCGGGTCTTCAAGCGCTCCGAGGGCAATGCCTTCTTCGTCGAGGAGCTGGTCCGCAGCCTCGTCGACGGCTGCCTCTACGGCCTCAGCGACCCGCTGCGCGACCTGCTGCTGGTGCGCGTCGAGGCGCTCCCCGAGGACACCCAGCGGGTGGTGCGGGTCGCCGCCGAGGGCGGCTCCACCGTCGAGCACGAACTCCTCGCCGCGGTCTGCCGGATGCCCGAGGACGACCTCATCGCGGCGCTCCGCTCCGCCGTCGGCAGCAACACCCTCGTGCCCACCTCGGACGGCACCGGCTACGGCTTCCGGCACGCCCTGGTCCGCGAGGCCGTCGTCGACGACCTGCTGCCCGGCGAGCGCACCCGCCTCAACCGCCGCTACGCCGAGGCCCTGGAGGCCGCCCCCGCGCTCGTCCGCTCCGAGGTCTGCGCCACCCGGCTCGCCAGCTACTGGTACAAGGCCCATGACGCCGCCAAGGCGCTGCCCGCCGTCCTCGCCGCCTCCGTGCAGGCCCGCCGCCGGCACGCCTACGCCGAGCAACTGCGGCTGCTGGACCGCGCGTTGGAGCTGTGGGACGACGCGCCGGTCGAGGTCCGCCAGGGCGTGCGCCCGGTCGACGACGCCGAGGCGTACCCGGCCCGCGGCGACGGCTGCGGCGACGCGCTCCGCTTCATCGACCTGCTCGCCGAGATCGCGGTGGCCGCCCGGCTGTCCGGCGACGGCGAGCGGGCCTTCACGATCACCAAGCGCGCCCTGCGCTCGCTGCGCACCGAGAACGACCCCCTGCGCACCGCCTGGTTCCTGGTGCAGCGCTCCCGGCTCTGCCAGGGCACCGGCCGCGGCGACGGCTGGGAGGACCTGGGCAAGGCCCAGGAGCTGATGCGCGGGCTGCCGCCGTCGTCCGTGCACGCCACCGTCACGGCCGCCGTCGCCAGCTGGCAGATGCTCCACGAACCGGGCCCGGGCGCCTTCAGCACCGCCGAACGGGCCGTGGAACTGGCCCGGTCGGTCGGCGACGAGGAGGCCGAGCTCAACTCCCGCGTGACGCTGGCCGGGCTGCGGGTGGACGCCGGGGACGTCGAGGAGGGCCTGGCCGAGTTCCGCACCGTCCTCGACCGGGCCGTCGACCGCGGCTACTTCGCCGTCATCGGCCGCGGCCACGTCAACCTCCCGGGCACCCTCGAAGGCGTCGGCCGCTCCCGTGAGGCCGTGGCCGTCACCGACCAGGGCACCGAGCTCACCACCCGCTACGGCCTCACCAACACCACCAGTTGGGTGCTGAGCAACCGCGCCGAGGCGCTGGCCTCACTCGGCCGGTGGGAGGAGTCCGCCCAGGTCACCGCCGAGGCCCGGCGCCTCGCCCAGGACCCGCGCGCCATCGCCCTGGCCGCCAGCCGCCGCACCGCCCTGGCCCTGGACACCGGCGACCTCGCCGCCGCCGAGCGCGAACTGGCCGTCGCCCGGGAGCACTACGGCACCCACGACCCCCAGCCGCAGCACGCCCTGCCCATCGCCCAGCACGCGCTGCGGCTCGCCGCCCGCCAGGGCCGCTTCCTCGACGCCCGCGCCGTCCTCCTCCAGACCGTGCCGAGCACCGGCTTCGCCCCCGGCCTGCACCGCTACGCCTGGCCGCTGCTGTGGTCGGCCACCGCCGCCGAGTCCGACGCCCGCGGGCTGCCCGCCGCCGAGGCCGACCGGCCGACGGCCCTGGCCCGCATCCGGGAGGCCGTCAAGCGGCTGCCCCGGCTCTCGCCGGTGTGGGACGCCTTCGGCGCCGCGGTCGAGGCCGAACTCCGCCGCGCCGAGGGCCGCGAGTCCCCCGACGCCTGGGCGCGGGCGGTGGCCGCCTTCGAACGGCTGGAGCGGCCGCACGAGTTGGCCTGGTGCTGCTGCCGCTGGGCCGAGTCGCTGCTGCACGGCACCGAGCGGGCCACCGTCGGCCTCGACGGCCGCACCCCGCGCGAGGCCGCGGTGCTGGTGCTCGGCCAGGCGCACACCGCCGCCGTGGAGATGGGCGCCCGCCCGCTGATCGGCGAGCTCGAACTCCTCGCCCAGCGTGCCCGGATACCCCTCCCCGGCCGGTCGTCCGGCCCGGCCCGCCCGGCCGCCGGCTCACCGCCGCCCGCCGCCCCCGCCGAGTCCCTGGGCCTGACGCCCCGCGAGCGGGACGTGCTCCGGCTCGTCGCCGACGGCCGCAGCAACCGCCAGATCGCCGACGCGCTGTTCATCTCGCCGAAGACCGCCAGCGTCCATGTCTCCAACATCCTCGCCAAGCTGGGCGTCTCGGGCCGCGGGGAGGCGGGCGCGGTCGCCCACCGGCTACGGTTGTTCGCCGAGCCGGCTCCCACCAAGTAGGGCCTGCCGGCCGCCAGTTGCCCGTGCCCGGACCTCCCGGCGCGGGCCGGCCCGGGCTCCCGGCACCGGGTCCGAGCACCCCACCGGCACACGGGATCAGCTCACCACCAGACGGAGAATCCGGTCGTCTCCCGCCCGCGGCCTGCCCCGGCCGTCGGTGTTGCCGGTGACCAGCCACAACGCCCCGTCGCCGGCCGCGACCACGGTCCGCAGCCGCCCGTACGCCCCCTTGAGGAACGCCTGCGGCGCGGCCACCGGCCTCGTCCCGTTCAACGGGATCCGCCACAGCCGCTCCCCGCGCAGCGAGGCCATCCACAGCGAGCCCTTGGCGTACGCCAGCCCGCTCGGCGAGGCGTCCGCGGGCCGCCACACCTCCACCGGATCGACGTACCCCGGCGGCACCGGCCGGCCGTTGCGCTTGCCCTCGACCAGCGGCCACCCGTAGTTCCGCCCCGGCTCGATGAGATTGAGCTCGTCCCAGGCGTCCTGCCCCAACTCCGAGGCCCACAGCCGGTCGCCGGCATCCCAGGCGAGCCCCTCCACGTTCCGGTGCCCGTAGTCGTACACCACCGAGTCCGGCTCCGGATTGCCGTGCACCGGCTCGCCGTCGGGCGTCATCCGCAGGATCTTCCCGGCCGGGGACTTCTTGTCCTGGGCCAGCCCCTTGTCGCCGGTCTCGCCGGTGCTCGCGTACAGCATCCGGTCCGGGCCGAAGGCCAGCCGCCCGCCGTTGTGGAACTTCCCCTTGGGGATGCCCTTGAAGATGGTGTTGGGCGCGCCCAGTCGGTTGCCCGGATCGCGCCGCTCGTCGTAGACCATGCGCGCGATGCGGTTGTCGGACGCGGTGGTGAAGTACGCGTACACCTGGTGATCGGTCCCGAACGACGGGGCCACCGCGAGCCCCAGCAGTCCGCCCTCACCCCCCGGCGCCACGCCCGGCACCGACCCCACTTCCGTGACCTTGCCCCCCTGCGTGGCGACCCGGACGATCCGCCCGGTATCCCGCTCGCCCACCAGCAGGTCCCCACCCGGCAGCGCGGCGACCCCCCACGGCGTCTTCAATCCGGTGGCCACCGTCCCCGTGACCTCGACCGACCCCTTGGCCCCCGGCACCACAACCGACGCCGACGCACTCGGGGCGGCCGCCCCGGGCCGTTTGCCCGGCCCGCCCCCGGGCCCGGCCCCACCCCCGGCCGAACACCCCGCCACCACCAACAGCGAAACAGCGGCCAACACGGCAGTCCGGGAACGGCGTTGCACAGCGGAATCCTCTCGTCGGCAGGCGCGACAAGAACACCACACCCCCGCCCCGACCACGTGCACCCTCCCGCCCGCCTCAGCCCCCACCCACCGGATTTCCACCCACTCGCGGGAGGTGACGCACCCGAAAAGCCCCGCGCAGCGGCAACGCGCCGCAGGCGCAAAAAACCACGGCGGGAGAGCCGACAACGTGGGAAGCAAGCCCCGCGCGGCGGCTCAATACCAGGACTCCCGAGCCGGCGGCAACGACGCGATCTCCCGCAGATCCTCGGGCGTCAGCACCAGCTCCGCCGCCTCGGCGTTCTGCGTCGCCCAGCGCTCCTTCTTCGTGCCGGGCACCGGGACCACATGGCGCCCCTGGGCCAGCGCCCAGGCCAGCGCCACCTGCCCGGGGGTGGCCCCGTAGCGGGCGCCGACCCGGCGCAGCCCGGCGATCACCGGCTGGTTCGCGGCCATCATCTCGGCGGTGAACCGGGGATGCCGGGCCCGTATGTCCTCCGGTTCGAAGCCCTGCCCCGGGGTGAGGGTGCCGGTCAGGAAGCCGTTGCCCAGCGGCATCGCCGCCAGGAACCCCACCCCGCGCGACTCGCACCACGGCAGCAGCTCGGTCAGCGCCTGCGCCGACCACACCGACAGCTCCGCCTGCACACTGCTCACCGGGAACACCTGCTGGATACGCTCCAGTTGGCGCAGCGTGCCGTCGTGCAGCCCCGGGCGGCGGAGCGCCCCGCCGCCGACGCGCGCCCGTCCCGCCCGCAGCACGCGCGGCGCCCGCGCGGCCCGCGCGCCGACCGCACACAGCCCCAGCGCCCGCACCTTTCCGGCCGCCACCAGCTCCGCCATCGCCCCCCAGGTCTCCTCGACGGGCACCTCGGGGTCCGCCCGGTGGAGCTGGTAGAGGTCGATGTGGTCGGTCTGGAGCCGCCGCAGCGAGGCGTCGCAGGCCCGCTTGATGTAGCCGGGCCGCCCGTTGGCGACGATGTGCTGGTCCCCGGCCAGCAGCCCGCACTTGGTCGAGACGAAGGCGTCCGCGCGCCGCTCCTTGAGCACCCGCCCCACCAACAGCTCGTTGGTGAACGGGCCGTACATGTCCGCGGTGTCCAGCAGGCTGCACCCCCGGTCGAGCGCGGCGTGCAGCGTCCGCAGCGCCCCCTCGCCGCTGCGCTGCGACTCGCTGTACCCCCAGCTCATCGGCATGCAGCCGAGGCCGATCGCGCCCACCTCCAGGGCCGCCGCGCCGATTGTCCTGCGCTCCACCTGGTCGTGCCTCCGTCCCCTCGCCCCCGATCAAGGGCCAGACCAAACTAACGTCTGAACCAAACGCCTCTTCGCATAGCCTCGGCCCATGGCAACCGCAGACCCGCACACCGGCCCCGGCGACGTATGGCTCCCGATCCCGCCCGACGAGATCGACGGCCTGCCCGACGGCCTCGACTACGTCCACTGGGACGCCGGCCCCGAGTACCCGGCCGACCCCGCGCGGTGCGTCTTCTACGCCGTCCCGTACATGAAGCCGGTCGACGTCTGCCTGCGTCCGCTGTCGCGGATGAGCCGGGTGCGGGTGGTGCAGGCCCTCACGGCCGGAGTCGAGCTCCTGCTCCCCGGGCTGGACCGGATGCCGCCCGGTGCCCAGTTGTGCAACGCCCGCGGACTGCACGACGCCAGCACCGCCGAGCTGGCGCTCACCCTGACCCTGGCCGCGCTGCGCGGTGTTCCCGGCTTCGTCCGGGCCCAGGACGCGGGCGTATGGCGGCCGGAGTTCCGGCCGGCGCTCGCCGACAAGTCGGTCCTCATTGTGGGCTATGGTTCGATCGGCCGTGCCATCGAGGACCGGCTCACACCTTTTGAATGCGCGCGGGTCATGCGCATCGCGCGCACCGCCCGTGACGCTGTGCGCGGTCCGGTGCATCCGCTGGCCGAGCTGACCGCCCTCCTGCCCGCCGCGGACGTCGTCATCCTCGCCACTCCGCTCACCGACGAGACGCGTGGCCTGGTCGGACGCGATTTCCTGGCCCGGATGAAGGACGGCGCACTCCTGGTGAACGTCGCCCGGGGCGCGGTCGTCGACACCGCGGCGCTGCTCGCCGAACTGGAATCGGGACGGCTTCGCGCCGCCCTCGACGTCACGGATCCGGAACCCCTGCCTACCGATCACCCGCTGTGGCAGGCTCCCGGCGTACTCGTCACTCCACACGTCGGGGGTCCCAGCTCTGCCTTCCTGCCCCGTGCGAAGCGGCTGCTGCAAGCCCAGTTGGCACATTTCGCGGCCGGTGAGCCCGTTCGGCACGTCGTCGCCACCGCACCGGAATCCGAAGCGGATCGCTCTACGAGGCCGTAGCGCTGCTCTCCGTGTCTACAAATCCCTTCATTGTCACGCTCCGTAGAGGTGCTATGTCCCTGAGTGACGGATCTGGTGTATCGTCCGAGCGGGGAAGCGCCGGGATCGTCACGGCGCGACACGAAAGATCCGGAACCGAGGGGGGCGACGGGCGATGCACTGCCGATGGACGATCCGCGAGACACGCGATCCACGACCGCCCGCACATATGCCGCAGGGACCCCGCACGCACCGTTCCCGACGCGGCCCGGCCCGGGTGAACGGGAGAGTCCGGTGACCGCCCCGGGGGCGATGCTCTCCAGGCCCCCCGCGCAGACCGGCGGCACCCTGAGCACGGTCCCCCAGGTCGTGCTGGCCGTCCTCTGCGGCGGCTATGCCGTCGGCTCCGTGATGGGCTGGGGATCACCGCGACTCGCCGGTGTCATGGGGGACTTCGGGCTCAGCCTGGCCGCCCTGGTCGCCGCCGTCTCCTGCGGGCTGTACGCCCGCAAGTTCGCCACCCCCTTCCGCCCGGCGTGGGTCCTGTTCGCCATCTCCTCCGGGATGGCCGGGCTCGGCAACGCCGTCTGGGGCTGGTACGAGGTCGTCGAGGGCGCCGCCGTTCCCAGCCCCTCGCCGGCCGACTTCTGCTTCCTGCTGTTCGCGCCGCCGGCCATCGTCGGCCTGCTGGTGCTCGCCAAACGGCCGGTGACCAGGGCCGGTTGGGTCTGCCTCGGGCTCGACGCCTGGCTGATCGCCGGCTCGCTGCTCACCCTCTCCTGGAGCCTCGCGCTCGCGCACACCGCGCACTTCCGCGGCCGCTCGGTCGCCGAGGGCGCCCTCTCGCTCGCCTATCCGCTGCTGGACATCGTCCTGGTCAGCATGGTCCTGGCGCTGCACTTCCGGCGCTCGTCCGTGCACCGCTCCGCGATCAACACCGCCATCGCCGCACTGGCGTTGACGGTGCTGTGCGACGCGCTGTTCAGCTCCCCGCTGCTGCACGACCACTACCACTCCGGGCAGATCCTGGACGCCGGCTGGTTCGCCGGCTCGCTGCTCTTCGCCTACGCCCCGTGGGTGGGCCGCCGCACCGGCGCGGAGGCCACCGGGCCCGTGGCGCGGGCGGCGAGCCACCCGCAGCCGCCGCCCGGCAGCCGTCCGATCGCCGGCTCGCTGGCCGCCCTGACGCCCTATCTGGCCGCCGCCGTCTGCACGTTGGGCATCCTCACCAACGTCCTCGACGGCCGCCGCATCGACCGCGTGGTGCTCTTCACCGGCTGTGCGGTCGTGCTGGCCCTGGTCGTCCGGCAGGGCATCATGCTGCTGGACAACATCACCCTCACCCAGGAACTGGCCCAGAAGGAGAACCACTTCCGCTCCCTGGTCCAGGGCTCCAGCGACGTCATCATGATTGCCGCGCCCACCGGCGTGCTGCGGTACGTCAGCCCGGCCGCCGCCGGGGTCTACGGCCGCGACGCCGAGGAACTGGTCGGCTCCGAACTGGCCTCGCTGATCCACCCCGAGGACCTGGGCCGCGTGGTCCACGCGGTCCGCCGGTTCCTCGCCGCCTCGCCCGAGGTCGAGCCGACCACCCGGATCGAGTGCCGCTTCCGGGCCGGCGGGCAGCGCGCCGGCGGCGACGGCTGGCTGAACGTGGAGTCCACGGTCAACCGCCACCACGGCGGCCTGATCTTCAACTCCCGCGACGTCACCGAGCGCGTCCGGCTCCAGGCCCAGCTCCAGCACAACGCCTCGCACGACGCGCTCACCGACCTGCCCAACCGCGCCCTGTTCACCGAGCGCGTCACCAAGGCCGTCACCGGCCGCCGGGCCACCGACCACGACACCGCCGTGCTCTACATCGACCTCGACGGCTTCAAGCAGGTCAACGACACCATCGGCCACCAGGCCGGCGACGAGCTGCTGATCCAGGCGGCCCGGCGGCTGGCCGAGTCGGTGCGGGCCGGCGACATAGCGGCCCGGCTCGGCGGCGACGAGTTCGCCGCACTCATCACCGGCGACGGCACCCGCGATCCGGCGGCCCGGGAGTTCCGCATCCTGGAGATCGCCGACCGGCTGCGCCTCCGGCTGTCCGAGCCGTACCGCATCGACGGCCGGGACGTCCGGGTCGCGGCCAGCATCGGCGTCGCCTTCGCCGAACCGGGCATCAGCCCCTCCGGCCTGCTGCGCAACGCCGACCTGGCGATGTATCGCGCCAAGCAGGCCGGCAAGGGCCGGGTCGAGCTCTACGCCCCGCAGATGCAGGACGAGGTCGCACACCGCGCCGAGCTCGCCAGCAAGCTCCGCACCGCCCTCCAGGACGGCGAGTTCGCGCTGCAGCACCAGCCGGTGGTCGAGCTGGCCGGCGGCCGGATCACCGCGGTCGCCGCGCACGCCCGCTGGCGCTCCGCCGAGGGCATCCTCTTCACCCCCGCCGAGTTCCTCCGGGTCGGCGACCGCGGCCGGCTCACCGACGAGGGCGGCGAGCGCGCCGCCGAACTGGGCCGCTGGCAGCTGGAGGAGGCGGTGGCGCAGGCCGCCGCCCGGCACCGCGCCGGCCACCCGGTCCCGGTAGCGGTCCGGCTCTCCGCCCGCCGGCTGCTGGACCGCACCCTGACCCCCAAGGCCATCGAGGCGCTGCTCGCCCGGCACGGCCTGCCCTCGGGCGCTCTCGTACTGGAGCTGTCCGAGAGCGACCCCCGGATCCCGCTCGACGACCTGGAGCGCCGGCTGGTCGCGCTGCGCCGTCTCGGCGTACGGACCGCACTGGACGGCTTCGGCAGCGGGTACGCCGCGATCAGCGCCCTGCGCCGGCTCCCCATCGACGTCCTGCGGCTGGACCGCGGGCTGATCGACGGGGTGGTGGAGTCCGCCCGGCTGCACAAGATCACCGCCGGGCTGCTGCGGATCACCTCCGACCTCGGCATGCACTCCGTCGCGGAGGGCGTCGACCTGCCCGAACAGGTGCTGGCGCTGCGCTCCATGGGCTGCACCCACGGCATGGGCCTGGCCTTCTCCGGGCCGCTGGACGAGTCCCGGCTGCGCCGGGCGCTGACCCGCGGCAGCTATCCGGTGCCGGACCTGACTGGCCAGGGCCGCGCGGTGGTGCTCAGCGGCAGCCGCCCGGTCCGGAGCGGTGCGGTGGCGGGGCCGGATGCGCTGGCGCATCCGCCATTGCGCCCAAATAGTGAGACCTCCGTCCCACCCACTTGACACTCGGTGCGCCAGAGGGGGAGGGTCAGTGCCATGCGCACCCGAATTCTCGTACTCGGAAAGCGCGTCGGCTGACGCTGGGACCGGACGAACCCAGCTGACCACACCGACGCGCTCCCCTCGCTTGCCTCACGGCACGAGGGGTTTTTTGTTGCACAGCAACCTCACAAATCCCGTCAAAACCCTCAGCTTCGAGAAGAGACGCAGATGACCGAGCAGGCCACCGGGGCCCACCATCCGCAGCCGCGGGCCCGTCACTCCGGCGGATCGCAGCAGCCCGCGATCGTCGAGCACGTGACGGGCGCGCAGGCCCTCATCCGTGCGCTGGAGGAGGTCGGGGCCGACACCGTGTTCGGCATTCCCGGTGGTGCGATCCTGCCGGCGTACGACCCGATGATGGACTCCTCGAAGGTCCGGCACGTGCTGGTGCGGCACGAGCAGGGCGCGGGACACGCCGCCACCGGATACGCCCAGGCCACCGGCAAGGTCGGGGTCTGCATGGCGACCTCGGGGCCGGGCGCCACCAACCTGGTCACCCCGATCGCCGACGCGCACATGGACTCCGTCCCGCTGGTCGCGATCACCGGTCAGGTCTCGTCCAAGGCGATCGGCACGGACGCCTTCCAGGAGGCGGACATCTGCGGCATCACCATGCCGATCACCAAGCACAACTGGCTGGTGACCGACCCGGCCGACATCGCCAAGACGATCGCCGAGGCGTTCCACGTCGCCTCCACCGGCCGCCCCGGCCCGGTCCTGGTCGACATCGCCAAGGACGCCCTCCAGGCGCAGACCACCTTCGTCTGGCCGCCGCAGACCGACCTGCCCGGCTACCGCCCCGTCACCAAGCCGCACGCCAAGCAGATCCGCGAGGCCGCCCGGCTGATCGCCGAGTCCAACCGCCCGGTCCTCTACGTCGGCGGCGGTGTCCTCAAGGCCGGCGCCACCGCCGAGTTGAAGGTGCTCGCCGAGCTGACCGGCGCCCCGGTCACCACCACCCTGATGGCGCTGGGCGCCTTCCCCGACACCCACCCCCAGCACCTGGGCATGCCCGGGATGCACGGCTCGGTCACCGCTGTCGCCGCGCTCCAGAAGGCGGACCTGCTGATCACCCTCGGCGCCCGCTTCGACGACCGGGTCACCGGCAAGCTGGACTCCTTCGCCCCGCACGCCAAGGTCGTGCACGCCGACATCGACCCGGCCGAGATCGGCAAGAACCGCGCCGCGGACGTGCCGATCGTCGGGGACGCCCGCGAGGTCATCGCCGACCTGATCGTCGCGGTCCAGGCCGAGCACGAGGCCGGCCACAAGGGCGACTACGAGGCCTGGTGGAAGGCGCTCAACCGCTGGCGCGAGACCTACCCGCTGGGCTACCACCTGCCGGACGACGGCAGCCTCTCCCCGCAGCAGGTCATCGAGCGGATCGGCAAACTCGCCCCGGCCGGCACGGTCTTCGCCGCCGGCGTCGGCCAACACCAGATGTGGGCCGCCCACTTCATCGACTACGACCAGCCCAAGACCTGGCTGAACTCCGGTGGCGCCGGCACGATGGGCTACGCCGTGCCCGCGGCGATGGGCGCCAAGGCCGGTGTGCCGGACCGCACGGTCTGGGCGATCGACGGCGACGGCTGCTTCCAGATGACCAATCAGGAACTGGTCACCTGCGCGCTCAACAACATCCCGATCAAGGTCGCGATCATCAACAACGGCGCGCTGGGCATGGTCCGCCAGTGGCAGACCCTCTTCTACAACCAGCGCTACTCCAACACCGTGCTGCACAGCGGCCCCGAGGACATCAACCCCGAGGCCCGCGGCACCCGCGTCCCGGACTTCGTCAAGCTGGCCGAGGCGATGGGCTGTGTCGCGCTGCGCTGCGAGGACCCGGACGAGCTGGACAAGGTCATCGAAGAGGCCAACGCCATCAACGACCGCCCGGTCGTCGTCGACTTCATCGTCCACGAGGACGCCCAGGTGTGGCCGATGGTCGCCGCCGGCACCTCCAACGACGAGGTCATGGCCGCCCGGGGCGTGCGTCCCGACTTCGGCGACAACGAAGACGACTGACGCCAGGACGTCACGGAAGAAGAGAGAAGACCTCATGTCCAAGCACACGCTCTCCGTCCTGGTGGAGAACACCCCCGGCATCCTCGCCCGGATCGCCGCACTGTTCTCCCGCCGCGGCTTCAACATCGACTCGCTGGCGGTCGGTGTCACCGAGCACCCCGACATCTCCCGCATCACCATCGTGGTCAGCGTCGAGTCGCTGCCGCTGGAGCAGGTCACCAAGCAGCTCAACAAGCTCGTCAACGTGCTGAAGATCGTCGAGCTGGAGCCGGGTTCGGCCATCCAGCGCGAGCTGGTCCTGGTGAAGGTGCGCGCCGACAACGAGACCCGCTCGCAGATCGTCGAGATCGTCCAGCTCTTCCGCGCCAAGACCGTGGACGTCTCGCCGGAGGCCGTCACGATCGAGGCCACCGGGTCCAGCGACAAGCTGGAGGCGATGCTCCGGATGCTGGAGCCGTTCGGCATCAAGGAGCTGGTGCAGTCCGGCACCATCGCCATAGGGCGGGGCGCCCGGTCCATCACCGACCGCTCGCTGCGCGCGCTGGACCGCACGGCCTGAACCACCCGCCCGCCGCGCCCGACCCGGACCGCATGGCGAGACCCACCGACCTTTCCCACCCCGCCCGACGTACTGTGTGGGCACCCGCGAGAACCAAGGAGATACCCGAAGTGGCCGAGCTGTTCTACGACAATGACGCCGACCTGTCCCTCATTCAGAACCGCAAGGTCGCGGTC
Source organism: Streptomyces sp. NPDC093097 (assembly GCF_044754325.1). Lineage (NCBI taxonomy): Bacteria > Bacillati > Actinomycetota > Actinomycetes > Kitasatosporales > Streptomycetaceae > Streptomyces > Streptomyces sp. NPDC093097. Next base: position 216,877 of record NZ_JBIVOW010000009.1, on the reverse strand, counting down.
ATCGGCTACGGAAGCCAGGGCCACGCCCACGCGCTCTCGCTGCGCGACTCCGGCGTCGACGTGCGCGTCGGTCTGCACGAGGGCTCCAAGTCGAAGGCGAAGGCCGAGGAGCAGGGCCTGCGCGTGGTGACCCCCGCGGAGGCGGCCGCCGAGGCCGACGTCATCATGATCCTGGTGCCGGACCCGATCCAGGCCAAGGTCTACGAGGAGTCCATCAAGGACCACCTCAAGGACGGCGACGCGCTGTTCTTCGGCCACGGTCTGAACATCCGCTACGGCTTCATCAAGGCCCCGGCCGGCGTGGACGTCTGCATGGTCGCCCCCAAGGGCCCGGGCCACCTGGTCCGCCGGCAGTACGAGGAGGGCCGCGGCGTGCCGTGCATCGCCGCCGTCGAGCAGGACGCCACCGGCACGGCGTTCGACCTGGCGCTCTCCTACGCCAAGGCCATCGGCGGCACCCGCGCCGGCGTCATCAAGACGACCTTCACCGAGGAGACCGAGACCGACCTGTTCGGTGAGCAGGCCGTGCTCTGCGGCGGCACCGCCGCCCTGGTCAAGGCCGGCTTCGAGACCCTGGTCGAGGCGGGGTACCAGCCCGAGATCGCCTACTTCGAGTGCCTCCACGAGCTGAAGCTGATCGTGGACCTCATGTACGAGGGCGGCCTGGAGAAGATGCGCTGGTCGATCTCCGAGACCGCCGAGTGGGGCGACTACGTCACCGGCCCGCGGATCATCACCGACGCCACCAAGGCCGAGATGAAGAAGGTCCTCACCGAGATCCAGGACGGCACCTTCGCCAACAACTGGATGGCGGAGTACAACGCCGGCCTGCCGAAGTACAACGAGTACAAGAAGGCCGACGAGGACCACGTGCTGGAGACCACCGGCAAGAAGCTGCGCAAGCTGATGAGCTGGGTGGACGACGAGGCGTGAGCCCCGGGACGAGGGGGGCGCGGCACTGCTCGCGGCCCCCTCGTCCGTCTGTCCCCCTCCCGCCTTGTCCACCGCGTAGAACCACGCATGGGTGATCCTTACGCTTCGGCACTGACGGTGCCGTCCCCCACCACTACACTGCTCGTCACAAGCGCGTCAGGCTCACAGCGTCGTGTGTCTTCCACGCGGCTTTCCCCCCTTCACCGCCTTCGGCCGTCGGGACGGCCGTCTGCGAAGGACCAGTGAGGACTGAAGACCACGTGAGCACTGCCAACCCGGGTAAACCCGTTGTACTGATCGCCGAGGAACTCTCCCCGGCCACCGTCGACGCCCTCGGACCGGACTTCGAGATCCGGCACTGCAACGGCGCCGACCGCGCCGAACTGCTGCCCGCCATCACCGACGTCGACGCCATCCTCGTGCGCAGTGCGACCAAGGTCGACGCCGAGGCGATCGCCGCCGCGAAGAAGCTGAAGGTCGTCGCCCGGGCCGGTGTGGGTCTGGACAACGTCGACGTCTCCGCCGCCACCAAGGCCGGCGTGATGGTCGTCAACGCCCCGACCTCCAACATCGTCACCGCCGCCGAGCTGGCCTGCGGTCTGCTGCTGGCCACCGCCCGCAACATCCCGCAGGCCAACACCGCGCTGAAGAACGGCGAGTGGAAGCGCAGCAAGTACACCGGCGTCGAGCTCAGTGAGAAGACCCTCGGCGTGGTCGGCCTGGGCCGGATCGGCGTCCTGGTCGCGCAGCGGATGTCCGCCTTCGGCATGAAGGTCGCGGCCTACGACCCCTACGTCCAGCCGGCCCGCGCCGCGCAGATGGGCGTCAAGCTGCTGTCCTTGGACGAGCTGCTGGAGGTCTCGGACTTCATCACCGTCCACCTCCCCAAGACCCCCGAGACCCTCGGCCTGATCGGCGACGAGGCGCTGCGCAAGGTCAAGCCGAGCGTCCGGATCGTCAACGCCGCGCGCGGCGGGATCGTCGACGAGGCGGCACTGGCCGACGCGCTCAAGGAGGGCCGGGTCGCCGGCGCGGGCCTGGACGTGTACACCGTCGAGCCCTGCACCGACTCGCCGCTCTTCGCCTTCGACCAGGTCGTGTGCACCCCGCACCTGGGCGCCTCGACGGGCGAGGCGCAGGAGAAGGCCGGTATCGCGGTTGCCAAGTCGGTGCGGCTGGCGCTCGCCGGCGAGCTGGTGCCGGACGCGGTCAACGTCCAGGGCGGTGTCATCGCCGAGGACGTCAAGCCGGGCCTGCCGCTCGCCGAGCGGCTGGGCCGGATCTTCACCGCGCTGGCCGGCGAGGTCGCCCTGCGGCTCGACGTCGAGGTGTACGGCGAGATCACCCAGCACGACGTCAAGGTGCTCGAACTCTCCGCGCTCAAGGGCGTGTTCGAGGACGTCGTGGACGAAACGGTGTCCTACGTCAACGCCCCGCTGTTCGCGCAGGAGCGCGGCGTCGAGGTGCGGCTGACCACCAGCAGCGAGTCGCCCGAGCACCGCAACGTGGTCACCGTGCGCGGCACCCTCGCGGGCGGCGAGGAGGTGTCGATCTCCGGCACGCTCGCCGGCCACAAGAACGTCCAGAAGGTCGTCGCGGTGGGTGACCACTCCATCGACCTCGCGCTCGCCGACCACATGGCGTTCCTGCGCTACACCGACCGCCCCGGCGTCGTCGGCACCGTCGGCCGGATCCTGGGCGAGGCGGGCATCAACATCGGCGGGATGCAGGTCTCCCGGGCCGATGTCGGCGGCGAGGCGCTGGTGGTGCTGACCGTCGACGACACCATTCCGGCGAATGTGCTGGCCGAGATCGCCGAGGAGATCGGCGCGACCTCGGTGCGCGCGGTGAACCTCACCCACTGAGCCACCGGTCGTTCTCCCAGGTCAACGGGCCCGGCTCCGCGCTTCGGCGGGGGCCGGGCCCGCGGCCGTCCGGGCATCGTACGGACGGACCGGCCGATGCGCCCGCGGTGGCTGACCCCTCAACCATTCACCCGAATGGGCTAACGGGTCCATGGGGCGGGCACCCCCTCACCAGCATCGACGGGGCCCGGGAGCCGGTGTCCGCCAGCTCTCCCGAGTCGCTGCAGCGGCGTTCGCGGCGCGCAATGGGAACTGCGCGTGCCTCCTGAGCCGGCGCGCGCGGAAGGAGGCAGGACGCCATGAACACACCCCTGGGTGGCACTCCGCAGAGTCTGACCGGACTGCACGTGGTGGACGCGGAGGGCGCGAAGGTGGGCGTCGTCCAGCAGGTGTACCGCGACGATGCCACCAACGAGCCGGAGTGGATCACCGTGCGGACCGGGCTGTTCGGGATGAAGGAGACCTTCGTGCCGCTGGCCGGGGCCCGCCGGGTCGGCGACGAACTGCACGTCCCGCACGCCAAGGAGACGATCAAGGACGCGCCGAGGATCGACGCCGAAGGGCACCTCGACCCGTCCGAGGAGGAGCGGCTCTACCGCCACTACGGGCTGATCAGGCCGGGGACGGCCGCGGCCCCGGGCCCGGCGCGGGTCACCGAGACCCGCGGGTCGGGCGCCGCCTCGTCCCGGCCGACCGTGACCGGTGGGGCCGGCGGCGCGGCCGGCATCCGGGGCCGGGCGGAGGCGGACGCGCCCGTCCAGCACCGCACCCGCGCCGGCGCCGACGCCGAACGCAACAAGCTGACCGACGCCCGGACCCAGGACACCGGCCGGCCGATGGCGGTGTCGCGCGGCCGCGGGGAGCAGGACATCGCCCGCGGCGCGGAGGGCACCACCGAGATCGTGCTGTCCGAGGAGCGGTTGGAGATCGGCACCGAGGAGCGCGAGGCCGGCCGGGCCCACCTGCGTAAACATGTGGTGACCGAGGATGTGCACCAGACCGTTCCGGTCAGCCACGAGGAGGTCCGGGTGATCCGGGAGAAGATCACCGAGGACGATCGCCGGGCGGGCCGCGGTGCGCCGAAGCTCGGCGAGGGCCAGGTCGAGGTCGTGCTCCACGAGGAGCAGCCGGTGGTCAGCAAGCGGACCGTGGCGGTCGAGCGGGTGCGGCTGGAGACCGAGCGGGTCACCGAGCAGCGCGAGGTCACGGCCGAAGTCCGCAAGGAGACGCTGGAGTTCGACGACGGCCGGCAGAGCGGCCGGGGCGAGCGCGGCGGACCGGGGACCGGCCGGATTCGCTGACCGGGAGGGTTCGCGCGGCGCCGCGGTGGCGCCCTCCGGCCCGCCCGACCGGTCCCGGCGCCCGTCCCGTACGGGCGTACGGCCGGGGGTAGGGTGCCCGCATGGGACACCGCGAAGATCTGCTGGAGGGCGCCAAGCGGTGCCTGGTGGAGAAGGGCTACGCGCGCACCACCGCCCGCGACATCGTGGCCGCCTCCGGTGCCAACCTCGCCTCCATCGGCTACCACTACGGCTCCAAGGACGCCCTGATGCGCCAGGCGCTCATCGCGTCCATCGAGGAGTGGGGAGCCGGGACCGCCGCACCGCCGGCGGCCGACCGCGAAGGGGCCGCCGCGGACGCCGGTCCGCTGGACCGCTTCGCCGCCACCTGGGACGCGGTGCTCCACCGCATCGCCACCGAGCGGGAGTTCATCGCCGCGCAGGTCGAGGTGCTGGGGCTGCTGCCGCGCGACGCCGGGCTGCGGGAGGCGCTCGGCGAGGTGCTGCCCGAGGGCGGCGAGGGCCTGGTCGCGGTCTTCGAGGGGGTGCCGGACACCGAGGTGGATCCGGCGGCCGCCCGCATCGTCGGCTCCTTCTACCAGGCCCTGCTCACGGGGCTGATGGTCCAGTCGCTGGTCCGGCCGGACGCGATGCCGTCCGGCGCCGACCTGGCGGAGGCGCTCCGCCGGGTGACGACGGGCGAGGTGCTCGGGCCCGCCGGCCCGGAGCCGGTGCCGGCGGCGGAGCGGACCGGGCGGGACGGGTAGGGCCGGGAGGAGCGGGCCGGAGGTGTGAACCGGCCCAACTCCCGTAGCGGACGGCCCACTTGCTTCGGGCCGCTCACTTCCCCGGGCGGGTCAGCAGCAGCTCGGTGTTGTGGTCGGCGGAGGTGCCGAGCCGGACGTCGGGGGTGCCGTTGGGGTCGTTGTAGGACAGCTCGCGGTACAGGGCGGCAAGCCCGGCGTCGGAGGTGTCGGTGACCGAGGAGACGTACGGGGCGGCGGACTCGATCAGGGTGGTGAACAGGGACAGCGTCCCGTCGCCGTTGTCGGCCAGCTCGATGATCCGGGCGTGCTGCGGATAGTCCACGTGCGAGGCGGTGTTGATCTCCCAGAAGGCGCGCTCGGGGACGGCGTGGCCGTGCGGGGTGATGCGGTTCTCGTGGGTGTGGCCGTTCACCCAGGCGACCACGTTGGGGAAGCGCTGGGCCAGCTCCACCACGGCCTTGCCGTCGTGCCGGGCCTCGAACGGGCGGTAGGGGTCGGGCAGCAGATTGCCCATGCTGGTGCTGGTGTGGTGGCTGAAGAGGACGATCGGGCAGTCGCCCGCGCCGCCGCGCACCGTGCGGCCGTCGGTGTCGTACCAGCGGCTGCTGTGGTCTTTGAGGACCGACTCCAGCCAGTGCAGCTGCTCGGTGCCCAGGGAACCGTCCGCCCAGCCGGCGCGGTTGGTGGTGTCCAGGCTGACGCCCAGGACGCCCTCGGCGAGCGGGAAGGTGTAGTAGAGCCGGCCGCTGGACGCCGCGTCGGAGGTGAAGCCGTGGCCCACCGGGCCGGCGCCGGTGTACGCCGGGTCCAGATGGGCCTTGGCGAACTCGGCCGGGGTGAACGGGCGGCGCCGCTCGTCCGGGGTGACCTTGCGGATCGCGCCGCCGCCGGCCAGCAGCGAGCCGAGCAGCGTCGCGGCGTGGCCCGGGTCGTTGCGGAGGGCGTCGGCGAGCCGGGCCGCGGTGGCGTCGTCGCAGCCCTCCAGCTTGCGGTCGCCGGTGTAGAGCGCGTTCAGCAGGCCGAGGTCGGGCAGGGTGCCCTGGATGCTGTCGTCGTGGTTGCCGACCGTGGTGTACCAGGGGACGGACAGGCCGGGCGCGCTGAACGGGCGGGCCGCGCCGGACAGGAAGCCCGGTATCTCGGGCAGCCCCTTGGCCTTGTAGGCGTCCTGGAGCGGGGACTCGGGGTTCCAGTACGCCGCGTTGCCGGAGTTCTGCACGCCCTCGTAGCGCCGGGGGTCGCCGCTGCTGGGGGTGATCCGGCCGCCGCTCATCACCGTCAGGTACCAGTCGAGCTCGATGTGCTCGTGGTTGTCGGTGTTGTCGCCGGTGGCCATCACCAGGCCGAACGGCAGGCCGGTGTACGGGCCTTGGCGCACCGCGTTGACCCGCTCGATGAGCGAGGAGGCGCCGCGCACCGTCAGCGCCTCCTGCGGGCGGTGCGCACTGCCGTTGAACCGCGCCAGGTACTCGAACCGCACCGGCGACTCGACGTCCGCCAGATGCATGTCGGTGAACTGCACGAACGAGGCGAGCCCGGTGCGGCGGTCGTCCCGCCCCGCGCTCCCGGAGGCCAGCTCGCCGCGCACCACCAGCGGCCAACCGGGCCCGGCCACCAGCCTCTTGTACGCCCCGGCGCCGGTCGGCCGGGCGGCCTGCTCCAGTGTGGTGCCCCTGGTCCGCACGGCCCGCGCCGCGGTGACCGCCAGCGCCTGGTCGTAGGAGGCCGCCGACCACAGTGCGGCGCCCGCCATCGCGGCGGACATCCTCGATACGAACTGGCGGCGGTTCATCCCGTGCATCAAATCCCCCTGGGACGGCTGCGCGTGGCGGCGGGTGACGGGGCCCGCGGTCCGGTCCGGCAGCCGGGCTCCCCTGGTCGGCCGACACGCTACTTGCCGGTAGCGGCCGGCAACAGGGCCTGTGGACAAAGGGTTTGCGACCGTCAGGTGGCCAACCGGTGGTATCCCGGGGCACTCCAGGCATCCGGCGGCTCAGCGGTGGGCCGCCCCGGCCTCCGTCACAGCCGGGACGCCTTCAGCGCCATGTGGAGCAGCAGCCGGTCCGCGCCCTCGTCCAGGTCGAGGCCGGTCAGCTTCTCGACCCGGCCCAGGCGGTAGTAGAGGGTCTGGCGGTGGATGCCCAGGTGCTGGGCGGTGCGGCCGGCCTGGCCGGCGCAGTCGAGGAACGCCTCGGCGGTACGGGCGAGTTCGGCGTGCGCGGGGGCGAGCAGCGGGCCGACGGACGGGTCCGGCGCGGCGGCCGGGAGGGCGGTCAGCAGGCGGTAGGCGCCGAGGTCGATCCACTCGGCGACGGGGCTCAGCCGGGGCTCGGCGCGGGCCGCGCGGGCCGCGTCCAGGGCCTGCCGCCAGGAGCCGGGGAGTCCGGTCAGCTCCCGGGTGGGGACGCCGATCCCGGCGGCGACCGGGGCGGGGCGGATGCCCGCCCGGCCGGACGGGGCGGGGGCGCCGCCCGCCCGCGGGGAGCGCAGCAGGTGGTCGGCGGCGGTGTGGGCCGGGGCGAGCGAACCGGTCTGGCGCAGCCGGACCAGTGCGGCCAGTGCGGGTTCGGCGGCGCCGGGCCCCGGCCGGTCCGGGGTGTCGGCGTCCGCGGCGGGCAGCGGGCAGGCCGCGAGCAGTCCGGGCAGGCTCGGCAGCCGGGCCGGATCGGCGGTGTCCCAGGGAAGGATGGCGACCAGGGTGAGCGGGGTGCCGGGGGTGAAGCGGAGGGTGTCCCTCAGGGCGTCCCGCAGCGCGGCCGCCGCGGCGGCCCTGGCCCCCGTCGGCGAGGCGAGCAACTCCCGCAGCACCTCAGTCAGTTCGGAGCCGGCCCGGGACTCCTCGGCCAGCAGGGCGCCGATCCGCGCGGCGCTCTCCATCGCCTGGGCGATCCGGGGGTCCGGCGGGCTGTCGGGGCCGCCCAGTTCCAGATCGGTCAGATGGCCGTCGTCCAGGAGCCAGACGTAGCCGTGCACCACCCCGCGGTGCCGTACGGGCAGACAGATCCGGCCTTTGAACACCCCGGCCGCCGGGTCCGGGGGAATCCGCAGCGGGGACGTGGCGCGGGCGATGCCGAACGCCTCGAACCAGGCGCGCACCGCCGCCGAGGACCGCCGCTGGAGGATCGAGCGGGTCCGCACCGGGTCCATGACCTCGTCGTCCTCGCCCTCGTGCGCCCCGAACGCGATCAGCCCGAAGTCCCGGTCCTCCAGGGTCGCCGGCGCGCCGAGCGCCGCCGAGATCTCGTCCACCAGATGCTGGTAGTCGCTGCGCACCGCCGCCCGACCCCTCTCCTGTCGCTGCCGTCACCTCCCTCCCATTCTCATACATCTGTCTGAGATGCCGGCCACGAAGGCGTGACAGCTGTCGATGGCCGGAAAGTGGCGAGATCCTTAAATTTCAGGTGGCTCATCTTGCCGCCGCGTGCCGCCCGCTCGGCGCCCGCCCCGGCATTTGTCATCCTGGATCATGGAGGTGCCCCATGCTGGGTCCCGTGCTTCTCGCCGCCGCGCGCAGCGACGGCATCCGCCGCGTCGTCGCGGCCGCTCCGGTCACCCGACCCGTGGTCGACCGGTTCGTCGCCGGTGAGCATCTGGACGAGTCGATGGCGTCGGTGCGCCAGCTCGCCGCACGCGGCATGGAGGTCACCCTCGACTTCCTCGGCGAGGACATCACCGACCCGGCCGAGGCGCTCCGCAACCGCGACGCCTACCTCCAGCTGGCCGCCGCGCTCAAGGAGTTGGGCCTCGGCGCCAAGGCCGAGATGTCGGTGAAGCTCTCCGCCTTCGGGCAGGCGCTGTCCGGCGGGCACGACCTCGCGCTGCGCAACGTCACCCCGGTGGTGGAGGCCGCCGCCGAGGCCGGCACCACCGTGACGCTGGACATGGAGGACCACACCACGGTCGACTCCACCCTGGCGATCCTCGGCGCGCTGCGCGAGCGCTTCCCGCAGACCGGCGCGGTGCTCCAGTCCTACCTCTTCCGCACCGAGGACGACTGCCGGGCGCTGGCCGGGGAAGGGTCCCGGGTGCGGCTGGTCAAGGGCGCGTACAAGGAGCCCGCGACGGTCGCGTTCCAGGACAAGCGGGAGGTCGACCGGGCCTATGTGCGCTGCCTGAAGATCCTGATGGCCGGCGAGGGCTACCCGATGGTCGGCTCGCACGACCCGCGGATGGTCGCCATCGCCCAGGAGCTGGCGCACCGCACCGGCCGCAAGCCCGGCGACTACGAGTTCCAGATGCTGTTCGGCATCCGCGAGGCGGAGCAGCGGCGCCTGGTGGAGGAGGGGCACCGGATGCGCGTCTACGTCCCCTACGGGACGGACTGGTACGGCTACTTCATGCGACGGCTCGCCGAGCGCCCGGCCAACCTGACCTTCTTCCTCCGGTCCCTGGCCACCCGGGGCTGACCCGACCGACCGGCTCTTTTGGGACGGCGTTTACCATCCCTTTTAGAAGCCGATGGGTGGATTCTGGAGGGGGAGGGGGATGCTCCCGGCGGCGCCCCGCGCCGCCGCCCCACCAGGGCCACCCGCCGTGGCAGCGACCTCGGCACGACCGACGTACACCGACGTACGACAACGAAACGATCGCGAACGACGATCGCAAGCGTAAGGAGACACGGCCACCATGGACGCTGTGACCCAGGTCCCCGTGCCGGTGAACGAGCCGGTGCACAGCTACGCCCCCGGCAGCCCGGAGCGATTCCGCCTGGAGGCCAAGCTCAAGGAGCTGGCCGGCAACCCCATCGAGCTGCCGATGACCATCGGCGGCACGCGACGGATGGGCGGTGGCGAGCGCTTCGACGTCGTGCAGCCGCACCACCACTCCGCCCGCCTGGGCACGTACGCCAACGCCACCGTCCAGGACGCCCAGGACGCGGTGGACGCGGCCCTGGCCGCCGCCCCCGCCTGGCGCGCGATGCCCTTCGACGACCGCGCCGCGATCATCCTCAAGGCCGCCGACCTGCTGGCCGGCCCCTGGCGCGAGACGATGGCCGCCGCCACCATGCTCGGCCAGTCCAAGACCGCCCAGCAGGCCGAGATCGACACCCCCTGCGAGCTGGTCGACTTCTGGCGCTTCAACGTCCACTTCGCGCGCCAGATCCTGGCCGAGCAGCCCCCGGTGAACGCCCCCGGCGTCTGGAACCGCTCGGACCACCGCCCCCTTGAGGGCTTCGTCTACGCGATCACGCCCTTCAACTTCACCGCGATCGCCGGCAACCTCCCCACCGCCCCCGCCCTGATGGGCAACGTGGTGGTCTGGAAGCCGTCCCCGACGCAGACCTTCGCCGCGGTGCTGCTGATGCGCCTGCTGGAGGAGGCCGGCCTGCCGCCCGGCGTCATCAACCTCGTCACCGGCGACGGCAAGGACGTCTCCGAGGTGGCCCTGAACCACCCCGAGCTGGCCGGTATCCACTTCACCGGTTCCACCAAGACCTTCCAGTACCTCTGGAAGACGGTCGGCACCAACATCGAGAAGTACCGGACCTACCCGCGGCTGGTCGGCGAGACCGGCGGCAAGGACTTCATCGTCGCCCACCCCTCGGCCGACCGCGCCGTCCTGAAGACCGCCATGACCCGCGGCGCCTTCGAGTTCCAGGGCCAGAAGTGCTCCGCGGCCTCCCGCGCCTACGTCCCGGCCTCGCTGTGGAACGCGGGCCTGAAGGAGGAGTTCGCCGCCGAGGTCGACGCCCTGACCATGGGCGACGTCACCGAGCTGGCGAACTTCATGGGCGCCGTCATCGACGAGCGCTCCTTCGCCAAGAACAAGGCGGCGATCGACCGCGCCAAGGCCGACCCGACCGTCGAGGTCGTGGCCGGCGGCACCTACGACGACAGCGTGGGCTACTTCGTCCGCCCGACGGTCCTGGTCTCCACCGACCCGGAGAACGAGATCTTCAAGGACGAGTACTTCGGCCCGATCCTCGGCGTCTACGTCTACGACGACGCCGTCGAGGGCGGCTACGAGGCCATGCTGGACCAGATGGAGTCCGCCTCGGCCTACGGCCTGACCGGCGCCGTCATCGCCCAGGACCGCGCCGCGGCCGTCGCCACCTGCGAGAAGCTGCGGTTCGCCGCGGGCAACTTCTACATCAACGACAAGCCCACCGGCGCCGTGGTCGGCCAGCAGCCGTTCGGCGGCGGCCGGGCCTCGGGCACCAACGACAAGGCCGGCGCCAAGCAGAACCTCATGCGCTGGACCTCCACCCGCTCCATCAAGGAGACCCTGGTCCCGCCGACCGACTACCGCTACCCGCACATGGGCTGACGCCCGCCCGCGAACGGCCGACGGCCCGGCACCCCGCAACGGGTGCCGGGCCGTCGGCCGTTTCGTGATCGCCGTCTCAAATAGTAGGAAGCCCAAGTAATTGTGCAGACAGCACGGCCGAGCTGTCCTAGCGTTGTAGGAGCCGAACGCTTCGCTGCATCCAGCGAACGCGGATGCGGCCCGGTGCGCCGAGCGCAGGTGACCCCTGCGGTGCCGCGGCCCCCGCCCCTTCGGCCCTCCCCGCACCACCCACCCTTCTTCTTCGACGCACCCCTGTCCGCTCGGGGCTTCGGCATTGGAGACGCGCATCATGGCCGAGACCATCCTCCGCAGGACCCGTCACTCCTCCCGTCAGACCGGCGACGCCGACCGCCGCAACGCCGCGGCCGCCCTCCAGCGCGCGCTCGACCGCCGCGACAACGGCGGCGCCACCGGTCACTGAGCACCCCGACCCCGCACCAGCGCCGAGGCGCCCGGGACGTGATCCCGGGCGCCTCGGCGCGGTGCGGGCAGGCGGTCAGCCCCGGCGACGGGACCGGGTGACCGCGAAGTGGTCGATCCGCTCACCGGACTCGGCGAGGGCGGTGACCGCCATCCGGGGCCGGGCGCCCGGGGTGACCTCGACGGCGATGAACGAGTACCCGGTGTACCGGACCCGGGACCACTCGACGCTCTCCTCGACCTTCGCCTGCCCCTTGGCCCAGTGGTAAGTGTCCACGTGGTCAAGGTCCTTGACGTGCCCCTCGTAGCTGTCGGGCACCGGGAAGTCGTACAGGGACCTGCCGGCGCCGCCGGCCGTCACATAGACGATGCCCTCGTGCGCGGCGTCGACGGTCTCCCCGATCGGGACCTTCTTGGCGACCTTGCCGCCCTTGAGGGCGTCGGTGCGCTCGTAGACGTGGTTGTGGCCGTTGACCACCAGGTCCACCTGGTGCTTCTCGAAGAGCGGCAGCCAGGCGTCCCGGACACCGCCCTCCGAGGCGTGCGAGGTGGTGGTGGAGAAGGCGCAGTGATGGAAGAAGACCACCAGGAAGTCGATGCCGGCGGTGGCGCGGAGTTCGCCGAGCCGGCGGTCCAGCCAGCGGGTCTGCCGGCCCTGGGTGTAGCCGGCGTTGGCCGGGATCTCGTAGGAGACGTCGTTGGCGTCCAGGGCGACCACGGCCACGTTGCCGTAGGTGAACGAGTAGACGCCGGGGGCGTGTTCGGGGTCCGGGCCGTTGGCCGGCAGCGACCAGCGGGCCGACTGGCCGCCGTAGCCGTTGGGGGAGTACCACGCCTCCATGTCGTGGTTGCCGGTGGTCACCATCCACGGCACCGACTTGGCCACCGTCTCGGTCTGGGCGAGGAACTGGTCCCAGGTGCGGGCGTCGTAGGTGTCGTGCTCGGAGCCCTGGCCGTCCGGGTCGGCGTAGCAGATGTCGCCCGCGTGCAGATGGAAGGACGGGTTCTGGCCCAGGATCAACTGGTCGTTGGCGAGCGCGTGGTAGCTGACGCCCTGGTCGCCGAAGGCGGTGAAGACGAACCGCTCGGCGCGTGCCGGCGCGGTGCGGAAGGTGCCGACGGTGGAGAAGTGGCGCGGGTCGGCCGGGTCGAAGCCGTCATGGCCGACGCCGTAGTAGTAGGTGGTGCCCGGGCGCAGGCCGTCCAGCGCCGCGTGCAGATAGAACTGCTCGACCGCCGGGAGCTTGCCGGACAGCGCCGGGGTGTGCAGGTGGCGCACCTCCGCCGGGACCTTGCGGCCCAGGTCCCAGGGCTTCAGGCCGACCCGCAGATACGGCCGCCGGACCGCGAACGGCACCTGCCAGCCGACCCGCATCTGGGTGCGCGGATCGGCGCCGAAGGCGAGGTGGCGGCCGAACGGGGCGACCAGGTGGCCGTCGACGGCGGCGGTGGCGGGCGCGGAGAGCAGCGTCGGACCGGCGGCCTGTGCGGCCGGAGCGGCCAACAGGCCGCCGCCGGCGACCATTCCGGCGGTGACCGCGGAGCTGCGCAGCAGCCCTCGGCGGGTCAGCTTGGTGCGGAGGTACTCGTGCTGCTCGGGCATGGTCATCCGGGCCGCGAGCTGCTCCGGTATACCGACGCGGGGGGTGTGCGAGGGCAGGGGGCGCTCCCCCCGGGGGTGTGCAGTCATATGGCCGAATCTCACAGGTCCGGCCGACGACCGCGGAGCGCGCGGATGAACGGAGGATGTCCGCCGGCCGTGCAGTTCGGCGGCTCTGTCCGCATGCCGGACATCACATGTCAATCACTGGGACGAAGAGTAGGGTCCAGGCATGTCTCGCACCATTCGCCTCGCAGTGATCCCCGGCGACGGAATCGGCCAGGAAGTCGTGGCCCAGGGTCTGAAGGTCCTGACCGCGGTCCTCCCGCAGGACGTCACGCTGGAAACCAAGGAGTACGACCTCGGGGCCAGGCGCTGGCACCGGACCGGCGAGACCCTTCCGGACGCCGAGCTGGCGTCCCTCAAGGAGCACGACGCGATCCTGCTCGGCGCGATCGGCGACCCCACGGTGCCGTCCGGCGTCCTGGAGCGCGGGCTGCTGCTCACACTCCGGTTCGCCTTCGACCACTTCGTCAACCTGCGCCCCTCGAAGCTGTTCCCGAACACCGCGACCCCGCTCGCCGGCCGCCCCGACATCGACTTCGTCGTCGTCCGCGAGGGCACCGAGGGCCCGTACACCGGCAACGGCGGCAGCCTGCGCACCGGCACCCCGGCCGAGGTCGCCACCGAGGTCAGCGTCAACACCGCCTACGGCGTGGAGCGGGTGGTCCGGGACGCCTACGAGCGGGCGGCCTCCCGCCCCCGCAAGAAGCTGACGCTGGTCCACAAGAACAACGTCCTGGTCTACGCCGGCCACATGTGGAAGAACATCTTCGACCGGGTCGGCCAGGAATACCCCGAGGTCACCACCGACTACCTGCACGTCGACGCGGCGACGATCTTCCTCGTCACCCAGCCCGAGCGGTTCGACGTGATCGTCACCGACAACCTCTTCGGCGACATCCTCACCGACCTCGCCGCGGCCGTCACCGGCGGCATCGGCCTGGCCGCCTCCGGGAACATCAACCCCACCGGGGAGTTCCCCTCGATGTTCGAGCCGGTGCACGGCTCCGCGCCGGACATCGCCGGCACCGGCAAGGCCGACCCGACCGCCACGATCCTCTCCGTCGCCCTGCTGCTGCGCCACCTCGGCTACGAGAAGCAGGCCGCCCGCATCGAGGTGGAGGTCGCCGGCGACCTGGAGGCCAGGGACGGCGCGGAGCGCACCACCGACCAGATCGGTGACGCGATCACCGCACGCGTAGCGGGCTGACGCCTGACGCGGCAGTTCCCACAGCGCCGGGCCGGCCCACGGTCCGGCGCTGTCCGCATCCGCCCCCGCTGTGCTACAGACGGGGCGGATGCCCTCATCCCACGCGGGCCGCGCACACCGGTTCCAGTGGCGTACGCCCGCGCGCGATAATCGGACGCGGGGCCGCCGTCCGGCCGGAAACTCGGATGTCCCGGGACGCCGGTACGACCGAGCCGACGACGGTGCGCGGCCGCTCCCCACCGCACCGGTGCCGTGAGTGGGGAAACGCCCCCGGCCGGAGGGCCGGGCCGGTGATCCTCCCCAGCGGACGCTGGGTGGGAGTACCCCCAGGTATCGGACCACGCAGCGAAGGACACGCATACATGACGACGCCCACGATCGAGCTCAAGCCCTCCTCGCACCCGCTGCCCGCCGCGGAGCGGGAGCAGATCCTGGCCGCCCCCGGCTTCGGCCGGTACTTCACCGACCACATGGTGACGATCAAGTGGACCGAGGGACGCGGCTGGCACGACGGGCAGCTCGTGCCCTACGGTCCGCTCTCCCTCGACCCGGCGACCAACGTCCTGCACTACGCGCAGGAGGTCTTCGAGGGCCTCAAGGCGTACCGCCAGGCCGACGGCAGCGTCGCCACCTTCCGCCCGGACGCCAACGCCCGGCGCTTCCAGACGTCCGCCCGCCGGCTGGCGATGCCGGAGCTGCCCGTCGAGACCTTCATCGAGGCGTGCGACGCGCTGGTCCGGCAGGACCAGGACTGGGTGCCGGCACACGGCGGCGAGGAGTCGCTCTACCTGCGCCCGTTCATGATCGCCACGGAGGCGGCGCTCGGCGTCCGGCCCGCCAACGAGTACCTCTTCGTCGTCATCGCCTCGCCCGCCGGCGCGTACTTCCCCGGTGGCGTCAAGCCGGTCTCCATCTGGCTCTCCGAGGACCGGGTGCGGGCCGTCCCCGGCGGCATGGGCGACGCCAAGACCGGCGGCAACTACGCCGCGTCGCTGCTCGCCCAGGCCGAGGCCGCGGCCCGCGGCTGCGACCAGGTCGCCTACCTCGACGCGGTGGAGCACACCTGGGTCGAGGAACTCGGCGGGATGAACCTCTACTTCGTCTACGGCAACAAGATCGTCACGCCCACGCTGACCGGCTCGCTGCTGGCCGGCGTCACCCGTGACTCCCTGCTCTCCGTCGCCCGCGACCTGGGCTACGAGGCGGAGGAGGGCCGGATCTCCGTCGACCAGTGGCAGAACGACTCCGCCAGCGGCGCGCTCACCGAGGTCTTCGCCTGCGGCACCGCCGCGGTGATCACCCCGGTCGGCACGGTCAAGCGCGAGGGCGCCGAGTGGACCCAGTCCGGCGGCGAGCCGGGCACCGTCACCATGAAGCTGCGCGAGGCGCTGCTGGACATCCAGCGCGGCGTGGTCGCCGACACCCACGGCTGGATGCACCGCCTCGGCTGACGACGCGTCCCCAGCCACCTCGAAGGCCGCCCCGGCTCCCCGCCGGGGCGGCCTTCGTCGTGCGCGGGGGAGAGGGGAGGGGGCGCAGGGCTTCGCCGCGGGGGCGGAGCGGAGAAGGGTTTTGAGTGGCGCTCTAGCGGGATTGCCCGTTCCCTGTGACGGCTGCCGCCGGACCGTCGTCGTATTTCCTGGACTCGGGGTTCCGGGTGAGAGAACCGCGGGTTAGAGTGACGCTCAAAACCGAACGGGAGGACGTGGCAGGATGCGGCTCACCCCCACGGAACGCGACCGGCTGCTGCTGTTCGGCGCGGCGGAACTGGCGCGGGCACGCCGGGCCCGCGGACGGAAGCTGAACGTGCCCGAGGCGACCGCGTTGATCGCGGACACAGTCTGCGAGGCGGCGCGTGACGGGCGCCGCCTCGCGCAGGCCATCGAGGCGGCCCGGAACGTGCTGGGGCACCAGGACGTGCTGCCGGGAGTGGCCGACATCGTCACCGAGGTGCACGTGGAGGCGGTCTTCGACGACGGCTCCCGGCTCGCGGTGGTCACCGACCCGTTCGGCGCCGCGCCCGCCCCGGACGCCGGAGAGGGGACGGCGCTCACGCCCGGCGCCGTACTGCCCGGCCCGGCCGACCCCGAGCCCGAACCGGCACGGGTGCTCACGGTGCGCAACACCGCGACCGTGCCGGTCAGCGTCACCTCGCACTTCCACTTCTTCGAGGCCAACCCCCGGCTGGAGTTCGACCGCGGCGCCGCGTACGGCATGCGGCTGTGCGTCCCGGCCGGCTCGTCGGTGCGGTTCGATCCGGGCGGGTCCTGCGAGGTCGGCCTGGTGCCGATCGGCGGCGACCGGATCGCGATCGGCTTCGCCGGCCTGGTCGACGGCCCGCTGGACGCCCCCGGCGCCCGGGCCGAAGCGCTGCGGCGGGCCGCCGCCTGCGGCTACCTGGGAGCTTAAGGAGCAGGCATGAGCCGGCACATCGACCCCCGTGAATACGCCTCGGTCCACGGTCCGCGGGCCGGCGACCGAGTCGTCCTCGGCGACTCCGGGCTGGTCGTCCGGGTCGAGGAGGACGCCCAGAAGCCCGGCGACGAGTTCCTCGCCGGCTTCGGCAAGACCGCCCGGGACGGACTGCACCTCAAGGCCGCCTCGCTGCGCGAGACCTGCGACGTGGTGATCAGCAACGTCCTGGTCATCGACGCGGTGCTGGGCATCCGCAAGGTCTCCGTCGGCATCCGCGAGGGCCGCATCCACGCCATCGGGCGGGCCGGCAACCCCGACACCCTAGACGGCGTCGACGTCGTCGTCGGCACCGGCACCTCCATCGTCTCCGGCGAGGGCCTGATCGCCACCGCCGGCGCCATCGACACCCACGTCCACCTGCTCTCCCCGCGGGTGATGGAAGCCTCGCTGGCCTCCGGCGTGACCACGATCATCGGCCAGGAGTTCGGCCCGGTCTGGGGCGTCGGCGTCAACTCCCCCTGGGCGCTGCGGCACGCCTTCGGCGCGTTCGACGCCTGGCCGGTCAACATCGGCTTCCTGGGCCGCGGTTCGTCCTCCGACCAGGCCCCGCTGGTCGAGGCGCTGGCCGAGGGCGGCGCACTGGGCTTCAAGGTCCACGAGGACATGGGCGCGCACACCCGCGCCCTGGACACCGCACTGCGGGTCGCCGAGGAGCACGACGTCCAAGTGGCCCTGCACTCGGACGGGTTGAACGAATGCCTGTCGGTGGAGGACACCCTCGCCGTCCTGGAGGGCCGGACCATCCACGCCTTCCACATCGAGGGCTGCGGCGGCGGGCACGTCCCCAACGTCCTGAAGATGGCCGGCGTCCCCCACGTCATCGGCTCCTCCACCAACCCCACCCTCCCCTTCGGGCGGGACGCGGTCGCCGAGCACTACGGCATGATCGTCTCGGTCCACGACCTCAAGACCGACCTGCCCGGCGACGCCGCCATGGCCCGGGACCGCATCCGGGCCGGCACGATGGGCGCCGAGGACGTACTGCACGACCTCGGGGCGATCGGCATCACCTCCTCCGACGCCCAGGGCATGGGCCGGGCCGGCGAGACCGTCCGCCGCACCTTCGCGATGGCCGGGAAGATGAAGGCCGAACTCGGCCCGCTGGAGGGCGACGGCGCCCACGACGACAACGCCCGCGTCCTGCGCTACATCGCCAAGCTCACCCTCAACCCCGCCATCGCGCACGGCCTCTCGCACGAGATCGGGTCGATCGAGGTCGGCAAGCTGGCCGACCTCGTGCTGTGGAAACCGCAGTTCTTCGGCGCCAAACCGCAACTGGTGCTCAAGTCCGGCTTCCCCGCCTACGGCGTCACCGGCGACCCCAACGCCGCCACCGACACCTGCGAACCCCTGGTCCTGGGCCCGCAGTTCGGGGCGCACGGCGCGACCCCGGCCGAGATCTCGGTGGCCTTCGTCGCCGGCGCCGCGGCCGAGCAGGGCGGCGACACCCTGCCCACCCGGCGGCGCCGGGTCGCCGTCCGCGGCACCCGCGGCATCGGCCCCCGCGACCTGATCCACAACGCCCGGATCGGCGACGTCCAGGTCGACCCGCGCACCGGACTGGTCACCCTCGACGGCGAACCGATGCGCTCCGAACCGGCCGAGGAGGTCGCGCTGTCCCGGCTCTACTTCCTCTGAACCCCCGGTGCCGCACCTCCCCCGGAACACCGGTGACGCCCCGACCGCCCCGCGCCCCCGCGCCCCAAGGACAGGACCCCGTATGCCCACCCCCGCCGCCGACGGCTTCCGCATGCCCCCCGAATGGGCCCCGCACGAGCGCACCTGGATGGCCTGGCCCGGCCCCAACGCCACCTTCGGCGCGGAGGGCGGCCAGGCGCTCACCGCGGCCCGCGCCGCCTGGGCCGCGGTCGCCCGCGCCGTCCGGCAGTACGAGCCGGTCACCGTGGTCGCCGGACCCGGCCAGCTGACGGGCGCCCGCGCCCTCCTCGGCGCCGGCATCGACCTGGTCGAACGCCCCCTCGACGACGCCTGGATGCGCGACATCGGCCCCACCTTCCTCACCGACGGCACCGGACGACTGGCCGCCGTGGACTGGCGGTTCAACGGCTGGGGCGCCCAGGAGTGGGCCACCTGGGACCACGACGCGAAGATCGCCGAACAGGTCGCCGACCTCGCCGGCGCCGGCCGCTACGCCACCCCCCTGGTCAACGAGGGCGGCGGCATCCACGTCGACGGCGAGGGCACCGTCCTGCTCACCGAGACCGTCCAGCTCGACCCGGGCCGCAACCCCGGCCGCACCAAGGAAGAGGTCGAGGCCGAGATCCACGCCCACCTCGGCACCACCAAGGCGATCTGGCTGCCCCGCGGCCTGTCCGCCGACTACGGCCGGTTCGGCACCCGCGGCCATGTCGACATCGTCGCCGCCTTCGCCCGCCCCGGTGTGGTGATGCTCCACACCCAGCCCGACCCCGCCCACCCCGACCACACGGTCTGCCGCGAGCTCGGTGCGCTGCTGCGCGCGTCCACCGACGCCCGCGGCCGGCG
This sequence comes from Streptomyces sp. NPDC093097, assembly GCF_044754325.1. Lineage (NCBI taxonomy): Bacteria > Bacillati > Actinomycetota > Actinomycetes > Kitasatosporales > Streptomycetaceae > Streptomyces > Streptomyces sp. NPDC093097. Next base: position 197,471 of record NZ_JBIVOW010000009.1, on the reverse strand, counting down.
ACTCGAGGTCGTGGAGGTCCCGGCGCCCACCGTCATCGAGGCGGACGGCGAACCGGTCGACTACTCCTACCTCAACCACCTCCAGTGCAACGGCGGCATCGTGCTGTGCGCCTTCGACGACCCGCGCGACGCGGAGGCCGCCGCGCTCTTTCGCCGGCTCTTCCCCGGACGCACCGTCACCCTCGTCGACGCCCGTACGATCTTCGCGGCGGGTGGCGGCATCCACTGCATCACCCAGCAGCAGCCGGCGGCCTGACCCGCCGCCGCCCGATCCGTCCCGACCCCGGAGGTCCCCGTGCCCGGTCCCGAACGCCGTCCCCGGCGGCTCGCCCCGCCGCGCGAGCAGGTGCTGGCCGCGGCGATGGCCGCCATCGCCGCCGAGGGGCTGGACCGGCTGACCATGGCGGGACTGGGCCGCGAGGTGGGGATGAGCAGCGGCCACCTCCTCTACTACTTCGGCACCAAGGACGCGTTGCTGCTCCAGACCCTCCAGTGGAGCGAGGAGCAGCTGGGCGCCGAGCGCCGGGCCGCCCTCGCCCGCCGGGTCCCGGCCCGCGAGCGGCTGGACGCCCTGATCGACCTCTACCTCCCCGAAGGCCACCGCGACCCGCGCTGGACACTCTGGCTGGAGGTCTGGGTCCGCTCCCAGAACGCCGACGACGAGAACCGCCGGCGCCAACTCGACCTGGAGCTGGCCTGGCACCGCGACCTGGTCGCCCTGCTGGTCGAGGGCGCCGCCAAGGGCGAGTTCCGGGCCGTCGACGCCGAGCGCCTCGCCACCCGCACCCGGGCCCTGCTCGACGGCTTCGCCACCCACCTCGTCGTCGGCCTCCCCGGCACCGACCGCGACCGGGTCCGCGACGAGGTCCGGCACTTCCTGGACGAGGCGCTCACCCCGCCCGCGGACTGAACCGCCACCGGACCGTTCCGTTCCGCCGGCACCGCGACCGCAACGCACGCAAGTACGCGCGATCGTTGCCACCACGCCCCTTGCCGACGGGCCCGCTCTGGGCGACCGTGATCCGCTATGGGACGAGAGCAATGGAAGAAGATCTGGGTCGGCTCGGCCGGCAACATGGTCGAGTGGTTCGACTGGTTCGTCTACGCCAGCTTCGCGGTGTACTTCGCCGACGCGTTCTTCCCCAAGGGGAATGACACCGCCAACCTCATGAACACCATGGGGATCTTCGCCGTCGGCTTCTTCATGCGCCCGGTCGGCGGCTGGCTGCTCGGCCGGGTCGGCGACCGCCGGGGCCGCAAGGCCGCGCTCACCCTGACCGTGACGCTGATGTCCGCCTCGGCCGTCCTGATCGCCGTCGCCCCCACCTACGCCGCCGCCGGCTACGGCGGCATCGCCGTCCTGCTGGTGGCCCGGATGCTCCAGGGGCTCTCGGTCGGCGGCGAGTACGCGGCCAGCGCCACCTACCTCACCGAGGCGTCCGCGCCCGGCCGCCGCGGCTTCGCCTCCAGCTTCCAGTACGTCTCGATGACCGCCGGCCAACTGCTGGGCCTGGCCCTCCAGATCGTCCTCCAGCGCAGCATGTCCGAACAGGCGCTGCACAGTTGGGCCTGGCGGATCCCGTTCATCGTCGGCGCACTCGGCGCGGGCATCGTCTTCTACCTGCGCCGCAGCATGCTGGAGACCGAGGTCTACGCCGAGGACGACGACGCCCAGAACGACCCCGACCGCGGCACCATGAAGGCGCTGTGGGCCCACAAGCGCGAGGCGTTCCTGGTCATCGCGCTCACCATGGGCGGCACCGTGGCGTACTACACGTACACCACCTACCTCACCAAGTACCTCTCCGGCACCGCCGGGCTGTCCAAGCCGACCGCCTCCCTGGTGAGCTTCTGCGCGCTGTTCCTCTTCATGTGCCTCCAGCCGCTGGCCGGCGCGCTGTCGGACCGGATCGGCCGCCGCCCGCTGCTGATCACCTTCGCCCTCGGCTCGACCTTCCTGACCGTGCCGATCATGACGCTGCTCAAGCACGCCGGGTCCTTCTGGCCGGCGCTGGGCCTGTCGCTGCTGGCCCTGGTCGTGGTCACCGGCTACACCTCGATCAACGCCTGTGTGAAGGCCGAGCTGTTCCCCACCGGCATCCGCGCCCTGGGCGTCGCCCTGCCGTACGCCATCGCCAACGCCCTCTTCGGCGGGACGGCCGAGTACGTCGCCCTGTGGTTCAAGAACGGCGGCATCGAGTCCGGCTTCTTCTGGTACGTCTCCGGCTGCGCGGCGGTCTCGCTGGTCGTCTACCTGACGATGCGGGAGACCCGGACCATCGACCTGAACCGCATGGGGAAGGCGCACAGCGACGGCGGCACGGACCCGGACCGGGTGCTCGCATCCTGAGACGGCGACGTGGCGGGGGCGGTCGTGTGCCAGACTGCCCCCGTGCTCTCGTTCGCCATGATTATTGGCAGCAGGCGCGCCGGTCCGCAGTGACCGCCCGTACGACCCGAGTACGGCGCGGCCACCGTCGTCCCAGACCCGCGCGCAGACCTCTCGCACCCGCGAGGGGTTTTTTCGTTTCCGGGGCCCACCCGTTCACCGGAGGCGGAGCGCGAGGGATCATGGAGGGACGGTGGAACCGGGCATTCCGGTAGACCGAGACCCGACAGGAGCTTGACCAGCATGACGGACGTACCTGAAGCCGCCGTCCCGGACGACTTCCACGTTTTCGACACCACGCTGCGCGACGGCGCACAGCGCGAAGGCATCAACCTCACCGTCGCCGACAAGCTGACCATCGCCCGGCACCTGGACGACTACGGCGTCGGCTTCATCGAGGGCGGCTGGCCCGGCGCCAACCCCCGGGACACCGAGTTCTTCCAGCGCGCCCGCGCCGAGATCGACTTCCGGCACGCCCAACTGGTCGCCTTCGGCGCCACCCGCAAGGCCGGCGTCCGGGTCGAGGACGATCCGCAGGTCGCCGCGCTGCTGGACTCGCAGGCCCCGGTCATCACGCTGGTCGCCAAGTCCCACGTCCGCCATGTCGAACTGGCGCTGCGCACCACGCCCGAGGAGAACCTCGCGATGGTCCGCGACACCGTCGGGTACCTGCGCTCCCACGGCCGCCGGGTCTTCCTCGACTGCGAGCACTTCTTCGACGGCTACGCGCTGGACCCGGCCTACGCCAAGGACGTCGTGCGCACCGCGTACGAGGCCGGCGCCGACGTCGTGGTGCTCTGCGACACCAACGGCGGGATGCTCCCGGCGCAGGTGACCGCGGTGGTCCGCACCGTCCGCACGGACACCGGCGCCCGGCTCGGCATCCACGCCCAGGACGACACCGGCTGCGCGGTCGCCAACACCCTGGCCGCGGTCGACGCCGGCGCCACCCACGTCCAGTGCACCGCCAACGGCTACGGCGAACGGGTCGGCAACGCCAACCTCTTCCCGGTCGCCGCCGCCCTGGAGCTGAAGTACGGGCGCCCGGTCCTGCCGCCGGGCAAGCTCGCCGAGACCACCCGGATCTCGCACGCCATCGCCGAGGTCGTCAACCTCACCCCCTCCACCCACCAGCCCTACGTCGGGGTCTCGGCGTTCGCCCACAAGGCCGGGCTGCACGCCTCCGCGATCAAGGTGGACCCGGACCTCTACCAGCACATCGACCCCGCCCTGGTCGGCAACACCATGCGGATGCTGGTCTCCGACATGGCCGGCCGGGCCTCGATCGAGCTCAAGGGCAAGGAGCTCGGCATCGACCTGAGCGGCGACCGGGAGCTGGTCGGCCGGGTCGTCGAGCGGGTCAAGGAACGCGAACTGGCCGGCTACACCTACGAGGCCGCGGACGCGTCGTTCGAGCTGCTGCTCCGCGACGAGCTGCGCCGGGCCGACGCCGGCGGCAAGCCGCTGCGCTACTTCACCGTGGAGTCCTGGCGCGCCATCGTCGAGGACCGCCCCGACGGCACCCACGCCAACGAGGCCACCGTGAAGCTCTGGGCCAAGGGCGAGCGGATCGTCTCCACCGCCGAGGGCAACGGCCCGGTCAACGCCCTGGACCGGGCGCTGCGGGTGGCCCTGGAACGGATCTACCCGCAGCTGGCCACGATGGAGCTGGTGGACTACAAGGTCCGCATCCTGGAGGGCGCGCTGGGCACCGCCTCGATCACCCGGGTCCTGGTCTCCACCAGCGACGGCCGCGGGGAGTGGTCCACGGTCGGCGTCGCCGAGAACGTCATCGCGGCGTCCTGGCAGGCGCTCGACGACGCGTACGCCTACGGGCTGCTGCGGGCCGGGGTCGAGCCGCAGGGATGAGGGGGCGGGGCGCAGGGCTGAGGGGGCGGGGCGCGTGCGCGCGCCACGGGTCCCGATCGTGCGGGGCCGGTTGAGAGGACCGGCCACCCGGTACTCGGCCGAGGCGTCCGGCCGGGGTTGTCCACAGGCATCGGCGGGGGCCGGTGCGGAGCGTTACCTTCGCCGCATGTGTGGTGGAGGTGGGGGAGGGGCCTCGCCACGGGGGTGGGGGGAGCGGGCGGGGCCCCTCCGTCTCCTCCCCGGGTTGTGGGGAGAGGGAGGGGCCCCTGCCAGGAGCGCGGCGGCGGTCAGCCCGCCTTGACCGCCGAAATGTCAAAGACCAGCTTCACCTTGTCGCTGACCATCACCCCGCCGGTCTCCAGCGCCGCGTTCCAGGTCAGGCCCCACTCGGAGCGCAGGATCTCGGCGCTGCCCTCGAAGCCGACCCGCTCGGCGCCGTAGACGTCGGTGGCCGCGCCGTGGAACTCCAGGTCGATGGTGAGCGGCTTGGTGACGTCCTTGATGGTCAGGTCGCCGGTGATCCGGTAGCCGTCGCCGCCGGTCGCCTGGGCGGCGGTCGAACGGAACGTCATCAGCGGGAAGTTCTCCGCGTCGAAGAAGTCCGCACCGCGCAGGTGGGCGTCGCGGTCGGCGATGCCGGTGTCGATGCTGGTGATCTTGATGTCGAGGCGGGCGGTGGAGCGGGCCGGGTCGGATCCGTCCAGGTGGAGGGTGCCCTCGTGCTCGCCGAAGCTGCCGCGGACGTTGGTGACCATGGCGTGCCGGACGGTGAAGCCGATGCTGCTGTGGGCCGGGTCGATGGCGTAGTCGCCGGTCAGGGCGGCCAGCGCGGGGTCGACGTCCAGGACGGCGGCGGTCGCGGCCGGGGCGGGGGCAGCGGCGGTGCGCTTGCGGAACAGGGACATGGCTCCTCCTCGGGAACGGGTTGCGGGCAGGGGGTGCGCGCCGCGTGGCGTTGAACCGGCCTTGTTTAACGTTCAACGAGATTCACCGTAGCGGCATCTCGTTCAATATTCAACCTTTGTGGTCCGTGACTCCTCCGGACGAGTGCCGTCACCCGCTTCCGACGCGGTCATTGCCGCGCCGTGCGACCCCGTGCTAGACCATCGGAAACTCCCAAGTGCGCAGCTCCACGCCCCAGTTGACGCCATGGAGAGGAGCGACCATGTCGCCCGCCGCCCCGCCCGCCTGGTCGCGCCGAGGACTGCTGACCGCTGCCACCGCAGGCGCGCTCGCCCTCGCCCTCGGCCCGGCCGCCGCCCCCGCGACCGCCGCCACGGACCCCGCCGACCCGTACGCCACCCTCCGCCGCCGCTGGTGCGACCTCGCCCTCGGCACCGGCTTCGACCCCACCGCCGCCCCCTACGCCGACGCCCTGCGCGAGACCGGCGACCTTGCCGCCGGCTTCCGGCGCACCATGCACCCGGCCGCCGGCTCCCTCTGGCCGGACTGCCCCTACGACCCGCCCTCCGGCCTCACCCGCAGCTACGACCGGCTCACCACCATGACCCTGGCCTGCGCCCAGCCCGGCACCGGCCACACCGGCGACCCCGACCTCGCCACCGCCGTCCGCACCGGCCTGGACCACCTCGACCGCACCGTCTACCACCCCGCCACCACCCCCTACGGCAACTGGTGGGAATGGCAGATCGGCAGCCCCAGACTCCTCCTCGACACCCTCGCCGTCCTCGACGAGCGCCTCCCCGGCGGCGCCGGCGACGACCTCCGCGCCCGCTGCCTCGCCGCCGTCGACCACTTCGTCCCCGACAGCGCGCTGGGCTCCTACACCGGCACCAGCACCGGCGCCAACCGCGTCGACCTCTGCCGCGTCGTCGCCCTCCGCGGCGTCCTCGGCCGCGCCCCCGCCAAGATCGCCCTCGCCCGCGACGCCCTCTCCCCGGTCTTCCCCTACGTCACCCGCGGCGACGGCCTCTACGCCGACGGCTCCTTCATCCAGCACACCTGGGTCGCCTACTCCGGCACCTACGGCGCGGTCCTCCTCGACGGCCTCGGCCGGCTCTTCACCCTGCTGCGCGGCTCCAGTTGGGAGGTCACCGACCCCAACCGGCAGATCATCCTCGACAGCGTCGAGCACGCCTACGCCCCGCTGCTCCACGACGGCCTGATGATGGACAGCGTCAACGGCCGCGCCGTCAGCCGCGGTTACCTGCGCAACGACGAACGGCACCTCCTGCACAGCGACCACCGCCACGGCCACGCCCTGATCGCCGCCATCGCCCTCCTCGCCGAGGGCGCCGGCACCGCCGAACGCGACCGCTGGCACGCCCTGGTCAAGGGCCAGATCGCCCGCGACCGCACCCTGCCGCTGCTCACCGACCGCCAGTTCCCGGTCGCCGACCTCGCCCGCCTCGCCGCCGTCGACGCCGGCCCCGCCCCCGCCGCCCCCGAGCCCGTCGGCCACCGGCTCTTCCCCGCCATGGACCGCGCCGTGCACCGCCGCCCCGGCTGGACCGCCGGCCTGGCCATGGCCTCCGACCGCATCACCTTCTACGAGAACGGCAACGGCGAGAACAAGCACGGCTGGCACACCGGCGCCGGAATGCTCTACTGGTGGCCCGCAGGCCGGGCCGGCGACCAGTACACCGACGCCTTCTGGCCCACCGTCGACCCCTACCGGCTCCCCGGCACCACCGTCTCCACCAAGCGCCTGGCCGACAACGAGGGCGGCGGCTGGGGCGAGCCCAAACCCGCCGCCCGCTGGGTCGGCGGCACCACCGACGGCACCTACGCCGCCTCGGCCAGGACCTCCGGGGCCTGGCCTCCACCCTCCGCGCCAGGAAGTCCTGGTTCGCCCTCGCCGACTGCGTGGTCTGCCTCGGCGCCGGCATCACCGCACAGGACGGCGTCCCGGCCGAGACCGTCGTCGACAACCGCAACCTCGGGGAGCGCGGCACCGCCGCCCTCACCGTCGACGGCGTGCCCCGGCCCACCGCCCCCGGCCGCACCACCGTCTTCCCCCGCGCCCACTGGGCCCACCTCGCCGGCCACGGCGGCTGGGTCTTTCCCGGCGGCGCCCCCCTGCACGCCCTGCGCGAGGACCGCACCGGCCACTGGTCCGACATCAACAGCACCTCCACCCCCGACCCCTACACCCGCCGCTACCTCACCCTCTGGCACGACCACGGCACCGACCCCGCCGGCGCCGCCTACGCCTACCTCCTCATGCCCGGCGCCGGCCGACGCGCCCTCGCCGCCCGCGCCGCCGACCGCCACTGGCTGACCGTCCTCGCCAACGACGCCGACCGGCAGGCCGTCGCCGTCGCCCCGCTCGGCGTCACCGCCGCCAACTTCTGGCGCGCCGGCACCGCCGGGCCGCTCACCGCCGACGGCCCGGCCAGCGTCCTGGTCCGCACCCGGCGCACCCCCGGCCGGGACGGGCGCACCGCCACCCTGTGCGCCGCGGCCCCCGAGCGCACCGGAGCCCCCCTGGAGCTCACCTGGTCCCGGCCGGTCCGCGCGGTGCTCGACCACGACGCCACGGTCGAGGTCCTGGCCGCCGGCGCCACCCTGCGCCTGCGCCTGACCCCCGGCACCGCCTGCGCCACCCACACCTGCACGGTCCTGCTGCGCTGAGTGCCGGGCACCGCTGCCAACCACCGACCGGCACAACACGACCCCGCTGTCATTTGTCGGCACCGCACAGACGCTGGACATCGCGTCCACCCCGCCACAGCCCAGTAGCCGGGCCGCGTGCAGCGGGGTTCTGTACCGCCTGCCCACGAAATCGCGCCCGACGTTGTACGAAACCGACATCGGTGTGGGGGGCCTCGCCCACGTACCGTCGATACATGACCACTGTCGAAGATGTGCCCGCCGGCGCCACCGACGCCCGCGGGCGCGTCGCCGAACTGCACGCGATCCGTGAGCAGGTCCGGCGAGGCCCCAGCGAGCGAGCCACCGAAGCGCAGCGTGCCAAGGGCAAGCTGACGGCCCGCGAGCGGATCGACCTGCTGCTGGACGAGGGCTCCTTCAACGAGGTCGAGCCGCTCCGCCGGCACCGCGCCACCGGCTTCGGCCTGGAGGCCAAGAAGCCGTACACGGACGGTGTGATCACCGGTTGGGGCACGGTCCACGGCCGGACCGTCTTCGTCTACGCGCACGACTTCCGGATCTTCGGCGGCGCCCTGGGCGAGGCCCACGCCACCAAGATCCACAAGATCATGGACATGGCCATCCAGGCCGGTGCGCCCCTGGTGTCGCTCAACGACGGCGCCGGCGCCCGCATCCAGGAGGGCGTCTCCGCGCTCGCCGGCTACGGCGGCATCTTCCAGCGGAACACCAAGGCGTCCGGCGTCATCCCGCAGATAAGCGTCATGCTGGGCCCGTGCGCCGGCGGCGCCGCCTACTCGCCGGCCCTCACGGACTTCGTCTTCATGGTCCGTGACACCTCGCAGATGTTCATCACCGGCCCCGACGTGGTCCGCGCCGTCACCGGCGAGGAGATCACCCAGAACGGCCTGGGCGGCGCCGACGTGCACGCCGAGACCTCCGGCGTCGCGCACTTCGCCTACGACGACGAGGTCACCTGCCTCGAAGAGGTCCGCTACCTGCTGTCGCTCCTCCCGGCCAACAACCGGGAGAACCCGCCGGCGGTCACCTGCGAGGACCCCGTCGACCGCAGCTGCGACACCCTGCTGGACCTGGTCCCGGCGGACGGCAACCGGCCGTACGACATGCGCAAGGTCATCGAGGAGATCGTCGACGACGGCGAGTACCTGGAGGTCCACGAGCGCTGGGCCACCAACATCCTCTGCGCGCTGACCCGCTTCGACGGCCGGGTGGTCGGCATCATCGCCAACCAGCCGCAGTCGCTGGCCGGCGTCCTGGACATCGAGGCGTCCGAGAAGGCCGCCCGCTTCGTCCAGATGTGTGACGCCTTCAACATCCCGATCGTCACGCTGCTGGACGTCCCCGGCTTCCTGCCCGGCGTCGACCAGGAGCACGGCGGCATCATCCGCCACGGCGCCAAGCTGCTCTACGCCTACTGCAACGCGACCGTCCCGCGGATCTCCATCGTCCTGCGCAAGGCGTACGGCGGCGCCTACATCGTCATGGACTCGCAGTCCATCGGCGCCGACCTGACCTACGCCTGGCCCACCAACGAGATCGCGGTGATGGGCGCCGAGGGCGCGGCCAACGTCATCTTCCGCAAGCAGATCGCCGAGGCGGACGACTCCGAGGCCATGCGGACCCGCATGGTCAAGGAGTACAAGTCCGAGCTGATGCACCCGTACTACGCGGCCGAGCGCGGCCTGGTCGACGACGTCATCGACCCGGCCGAGACCCGTCGCACGCTCGTCCGGGCGCTGGAGATGCTGCGCACCAAGCACGCGGACCTGCCGGCCCGCAAGCACGGCAACCCGCCGCAGTAGCGGCTGCCGCGGCCGTCGCACGACGCGGCGGCCGCTGCGCCCGCCGCGTGCCGTTCTTTCTGCCTTTCACCCCGCAACGGAGAATCGAGACTGTCGTGAATCCTGCCCACCGCAGTGCTGTTGCCGCGGCTCCCATCCGCGTCGAGAAGGGCCAGGCCAGCGAGGAGGAGCTCGCTGCCCTGACCGCCGTCCTGCTGGCCCGCGCCGCGCACCAGCCGGCGGCGCCGGCCCGCCCGCGCGCCACGGCCGCCCGCTGGCGCCGTCTGGAGCGGCAGATCGGCTTCCACGGGGCGACGAGCTGGCAGCGGTGACGTTGCGGCACCAGCGGTTGCCCGGCGGCGGCCCCTGCACCTTCGGGTGTGGGGGCCGCCGCCGTGTCGTGGGGCGTTCCCCCGCGGGTGGTTGCGCTGGGATAGCCGAAGGCCAGGGCTTTCGGGATGCCGATCCGGCCGGGGAGAGGTGATGCTGCCATTGCACGCCTTCGGCGAGTGAGGGCGGACCGGGTGCGATGGGAGCGTGGCGCTGATGACGACCGAAACCGCCGGTCTCGGACACCACCCCGAGACCTTCCGTGAGGACTGGCTGGAAGGACTGGCCGACGCCTACGCCCGCACGCTCCGCCGGGTCCCGGGCGCCTACGGCGTGGTCGGCCGCCAGGTGCCCCGCCCCGGCAAGGTCGCGGTCGTCATCGGCGGCGGCTCCGGCCACTACCCGGCCTTCGCCGGACTGGTGGGCCCCGGGCTCGCGGACGCCGCCGCGGTCGGCGACGTCTTCGCCAGCCCCAGCGCCGAGCAGGTCTACCGCACCGCCCGGGCCGCGGACGGCGGCGCGGGCGTGCTGCTCGCCTACGGCAACTACGCGGGCGACGCCATGCACTTCGGCCTGGCCGCCCGCCGGCTCGTCGCCGAGGGCGTCGCGACCCGTACGGTGCTGGTCACCGACGACGTGGCCAGCGGGCCGCCGCCGGAGGAGGGCCGGCCGGTCGACCCGTCCAGGGACCGGCGCGGGGTGGCCGGCGACTTCTTCGTCTTCAAGGCCGCCGGCGCCGCCGCCGAGCGCGGCGACGACCTGGACACCGTCGCCCGGATCGCGGCCCGCGCCAACGCCCACACCCGCACCTTCGGCGCCGCGTTCGCCGGCTGCACGCTCCCGGGCGCGGCAAAGCCGCTGTTCACCGTCCACGCCGGCACCACCGAGCTGGGCATGGGCATCCACGGCGAACCGGGCCTGCGCACCACCCGCCACCTGACCGCCGCCGAACTCGCCGACGAACTCGTCGGCAACCTGCTGCCGGAGCTCCCCGAGCCCCCGGCCGGCAACAACGGCCGGGTCGCGGTCCTCCTCAACGGCCTGGGCCGCACCAAGTGCGAGGAGATGTTCGTGGTCTACCGGCAGGTCAACCGGCGGCTGCGGGCGGCCGGTCTGCACCCGTTCCGGCCGGAGGTGGGGGAGTTCGTCACCTCCTTCGACATGGCCGGCGTCTCCCTGTCGCTGATGCTCCTCGACGACGAACTGGCCGAGCTCCACGACGCCCCCTGCGACACCCCGGCCTTCCGCAGCCTGCCGGTGTCCCTCGCGGACGGGGCGGACGAGCGGACGGACCGGGCGGGGGCGGGCGGCACGGCCGCGGGGGCGGCGACGGCGGCGCTCGTGACGGCGACCGCGGCGGCGGAGACCGCGGCGACCGCGGCCACGGCGGCGGCGGCCGCGGCGACCGAGGCCGCAGCGGCGGCGGCCACGGCGGCTGGCGCGGCCAAGGGCACCGGCCGACCCGTACGGGGCGGCGGCCGGCGACCCCTAAGGGGCCCGCTTCCCCCCGGTGGGGGTCTGCCCGTGGCGGTGGCGCTGCATGCCGCGCTGGAGCTCGTCACGGCCAACGAGGAGGAACTGGGGCGGCTGGACGCGGTCGCCGGGGACGGCGACCACGGGATCGGCATCGTCCGGGGGCTGCGGGCGGCCGTCGCGGCGGCGCGGGCGGCCGAACCGGGGCCGGCCGGCGACCCCCGGTCGGCCGGCGCCGCACTGCTCGCCGCGGGGCTGGCGCTGGCCGACGCCTCCGGCGGCGCGTCCGGCGCGCTCTACGGCGCCCTGCTCACCGAGGCCGGCGCCGTCCTGGTCCGGGCCCCCGAGGACGCCGGCCTGAGCACCGCGGTGCTGGCGGAGGCGGTGGACGCCGCGCAGCGGGCCGTCTGCGAACTGGGTGGCGCCGCCGTGGGGGAGAAGACCATGCTGGACGCCCTGGACCCGTTCCGGCGCGAGCTGCGCGGGCACGCGGTGGAGGGCCTGGCCAAGGCATGGCGGGCCGCCGCCGAGGCCGCCACCCGGGCCGCCACGGACACCGCCCGCCTCACCCCGGCCCGCGGCCGCGCCGCCCGCATGGGCACGCTCGGCTACGGCCACCCGGACGCCGGCGCGGTCTCCCTGGCCCTGATCCTCACCGCGATCGGCACGACCCTGCGCTGACCGCGGGTGCATCGGCAACGGCGAAGGCCCCCGCACCAGGCAGCTGTGCGGGGGCCTTTCGGCGTGCGGGCGGTCGGGGACCGCGCCGTCGGACGCTAGCGCAGGCGGGCCATCAGCGCGTGCTCCACGAGCGTGATGAGGGCGCTCTTGGCCTCGCTGCGGTGCCGCGCGTCGGTGGTGATGATCGGCGCGTCCGGGCCGATCTGCAGCGCCTCACGGACCTCGTCGGGCGTGTAGGGCTGGTGTCCGTCGAAGCCGTTGAGGGCGATGACGAACGGCAGGCCGCTGTTTTCGAAGTAGTCGACGGCGGGGAAGCAGTCGGCCAGGCGGCGGGTGTCGACCAGGACCACCGCGCCGATGGCGCCGCGGACCAGGTCGTCCCACATGAACCAGAAGCGGTCCTGACCCGGCGTACCGAAGAGGTACAGGATCAGGTCCTGGTCCAAGGTGATGCGGCCGAAGTCCATGGCCACGGTCGTGGTCGTCTTGTCCGGTGCGTGCGTGAGGTCGTCGATGCCCGCCGAGGCGGAGGTCATCACGGCTTCGGTGCGCAGCGGGTTGATCTCTGAGACGGCCCCGACGAACGTGGTCTTGCCCACGCCGAAGCCGCCCGCCACCACGATCTTCGCCGAGGTGGTGGAGCGGGCTGCACCGCTAGAGCTTGCGAAGTCCACTGAGCACCCTTTCGAGCAGTGTCACATCTGGCTGTCCGCCGGCGGTCTCGTCCCCGCCGGGCTGATGGATGGCGACGAGTCCGGCCTCCGCCAGGTCGGCGACGAGGATCCGGGCGACGCCGAGGGGGATGGAGAGGAGGGCCGAGATCTCGGCGACGGATTTGATTTCGCGGCAGAGGTGGCAGATGCGCTGGTGCTCCGGCAACTGGCCCTGCAGCTTCGCGGGATCCGCGGTCGTGCTGACCAGCGCCTCGATGGCGAGCTGGTAGCGCGGCCGGGTCCGGCCCCCGGTCATCGCGTACGGGCGCACGAGGGGGTTGTTCATCCCGCCGGTGGGGGCGGGCTCGGGCGCCGGCCGCGGCGGCTGCACCGGCTGGATGCGCGGTGCCTGCGGCTGGTGGTACGGCGAGGGCTCGCTCGGCGGGGGTCCGTAGGGCTGGGGGCTGTACGGACCCTGCTGCGGAGCGGAGTGCTGCTGCGGCCTGCGGCTGGGCGCAGACGGGAAGTTGAAGCGGTTGTGATGGGTGTCGCCCTGCGGACCGGACTGCTGTCCGGATCCATACGGGTAGCCGCTCGGGGGCGTTGCCACGTCTCCTCCTCCAACTTGCCTGTCTGACGTCGGTCGCGCCACCGAACCTTATGGCGCGGTGGCGAGAAACGCACTGCCTGTCTGCTAGTTGAGAAGGCTGCCCTGCAGTTCTGCACGGAGATCGGGGGTCAGGACGGTGCCTGCCCGGTCGACCAGCAGGGCCATTTCGTAACCGACGAGGCCGATGTCGCACTCGGGGTGCGCCAGCACGGCCAGCGACGATCCGTCGGAGACGGACATGATGAAGAGGAAGCCGCGCTCCATCTCCACCACGGTCTGGTTGACGCTCCCGCCCTCGAAGATGCGGGACGCGCCGGAGGTCAGCGACGTCAGACCGGAGGCCACCGCCGCCAGTTGATCGGCTCTGTCGCGGGGGAACCCCTCGGACATCGCGAGGAGCAGCCCGTCTGCGGAGACCACGACCGTGTGGGACACCCCGGGGGTGTTCTCCACGAAGTTGGTGATCAACCAGTTCAGATTCTGCGCCGCCTGGCTCATCGGGCTCACACTAACGCTCCTGATCGTAGGTGCTGCCGGGGCCGAAGCCCTGTTGGTCATTCTGGGGGACCCCCGAGGAGGGGTCCGTGCCGGTGCCGGCGCTGCGCCCCTGCTGGACACCGCGGCGCAGATTGCTCAGCCTGCCGCGGACGGCCTCCGGGGCGCGGGAGACCTGGGGGCCGCCCTGCGTGGTCTGCTCCGCGGTGCCCTCGACCAGGTTGGCCTTGGGCACCCGCCGGGGAAGGCCGGAGGAGGTGACCCCACCGGCCGTCGGCTGGCGCAGTCGCCCCGCCCGCTGCCAGCGATCGTCGTTCTCGCTGTGCCAGTCGGAGCCGTCGCCCTGACCGGCCTCCGGTGCGCTGGACTGCTCACCGTGCGACAAGTCGGTTCCGCGGCGCGGAAGACCGGCGTCGGTCAGCGAGTCGGTCACGCTCGCGAAGGGGCCGGGACGCTCGAATGTTACGCGCTCCGACGCATCCGCGGGAGCGGCACCGGGATTCCGGTCAGATTCCGCTTCGGTTCCGAAGTGGCTCTGGTACGGGGTGGGTTCGGCCCACCCGTCCGCCCGGCCCGCGTCCTGGGGGGTGTAAGGGTACTGGCCGGTGGTCTCGTTGGGGGCCGGCTCGGTGAACGCCTCGGCTCCGTAGGAGCGGTCGTCGTAGAGCGGCTGTCCGGGCTCCGCATACGGCGCGGGCGGCATCTGCCGGGCGGCGCCCGGCAGTTCGTCGCGGAACAGCGGCCGGTTGTCGATCTGCTCGGGCGCGGTCTGCCCGGCGGCCAGTGCCTCCAGGGCCGCCCGGCGCTCCTCGCGCAGCCGCGAACGGCCGACCGGGTCCAGCCCCGCCGCGCCGCCGGCCGGCCCCTGGAGGGCGTCGTCGAAGCCGAGCTCCGCGGCGGTGCGGGCGCCGCCCTCGTACGCCGCCTGCTGGTGCTCGGGGACGATCCGGGAGACGGTGAAGTCGTCGTCGAACTGCTCGCCGCCGCCACCGCCGTGGGTGATCGCCTCCGGCAGCATGACCAGCGAGGTGGTGCCGGCCTGCTCGCCCGAGGGGCGCAGCTGGACGCGGATGCCGTGCCGGTCGGCCAGCCGGCCGACCACGAACAGGCCCATCCGCTGGGAGATCGCGGCGTCCACGCTCGGCGGGTTGGCCAGCTTGTGGTTGATGTCCGCGAAGTCCTCGGGGGTCAGCCCGATGCCCTTGTCGTGGATCTCGATCATGACGCGGCCGTCGGGCAGCCGGGTCGCGGCCACCTTCACCTTGGTCTGCGGGGAGGAGAACGTGGTGGCGTTCTCCAGCAGCTCGGACAGCAGGTGCACCAGGTCGGTCACCGCGGTGCCGTGGATCTCGCTCTCCGGGACCCCGCTGAGCTCGATCCGCTCGTAGGACTCGACCTCGGACGTCGCCGCCCGCAGCACGTCGACCAGCGGCACCGGCTGGTTCCAGCGGCGGCCGGGCTCCTCGCCCGCGAGGATGAGGAGGTTCTCGCCGTTGCGGCGCATGCGCGTGGCGAGGTGGTCGAGCCGGAAGAGGTTCTCCAGCTGGTCCGGGTCGGCCTCGTTGTTCTCCAGGCCGGTGATCAGCTCCAGTTGACGCTCGATCAGGCCCTGGTTGCGCTGCGACAGGTTGGTGAAGATCGCGTTGACGTTGCCCCGGAGCAGTGCCTGCTCGGCGGCGAGCCGGACCGCCTCGCGGTGCACCTGGTCGAAGGCGCGGGCGACCTCGCCGATCTCGTCGGTGGTGGCGATCGGGATCGGGGTCACCCGGGTGTCGACCCGGCCCGGGTCGGTGCGGGAGAGCTGGTCGACCAGCATCGGCAGCCGCTGCTCGGCGACGCCGAAGGCCGCGTTGCGCAGCTCGCGCATGTTCCGGCTCATCCGGCGGGCCATCAGCCCGGCCACCACGAACGCCACGGACAGCGCGGCCACCGCGATGCTGGAGTCCACGAAGGCGGACCGCATGGCGTCCGAGGAGATCTGCGCGGCCTCGTTCACCGCCTTGTCCGCCAGGTCCTTCTCGATGGACCGGTACATGTCGAACTTGCCGGTGGCGGCCGTGAAGTACGCGTCCGGGGTGATGCCCTTGGCGGCCAGCTCGGCCGGTGCCGCGCCGGAGGCGATCAGAGTGGACATCTGGTCGATCGACGGCGGGGTGCGGAAGGTCTGTCCCGCGGCCTCCGCCTGCGCCTTCGCCCGTTCGATCTGGGCCTGCGCCGCGGTGCGGAGCCTGGCCGCGTCCTTGTGCAGCCGCGCCACGTCGCCGGGCGTACCGCCGGAGGTGTACTCGCCGATGGCGATGCCCTCCAGGTAGCGGTACGACGCGAAGGCGGTCAGCTGCGCCTTGTGCTCCTTGCCGCCCTGCGGGGACGCCGGGTCGACCAGGAGGTGGGTGCCGATGGAGCGCTCCAGCGACTCGGCGGCCTTCGCCAGTGCGACGGCGTAGACGGTGCGCCCGTAGGAGGTGATGTTGCCGGTGCCCAGGCCGAGTTCGTTGGCGAACTCCATCAGCGGGTGCTGGATCTCGACGTAGCCCTCTTCGGTCTTCACGCCGGTGAGCTTGGCGGTGTACGCGTTCTGGCGCAGCTGCGCCAGCTGGGGCTCGGTCTTCTGGAACAGCGCCAGGCGGCGGTTGAGGCCGGGCTTGTCCGGCATGCTCTTGGCGGCCTCGCGGAACGCCTTGCCGGCGGCGTCGGTGGCGTCCCGGGCCTCCTGGACCACCGGGTCGCTCTGCCGGCCCTTCAGTAGCGGCGCCGCGGTGCGGTCCCGCTCGTCGATGAGGGCGTTGCTGTAGGAAAGCGCGGCGCGAACGAGCTTGGCGGTGTTCTCGGCGTCCTTGGCGTCCTGCCAGGTGCTGATGGAGTTGTTGACCCGCAGGCCGCCGAAGAGCAGGCCGACCAGGACCGGGATCAGCAGGATCGCGTTCAGCCGGGTGGCCACCCGCCAGTTGCGCGGCGAGTGCTTGCCGCCGCTGACCGGGGGATTGGCGGCCGGGTGTTCGGGCGCATCGGCGGCCGGTGCGTCACCACCACGGGGCGGCGGCGTGAAGTTGCCCCGCCGCGGTTCCTGCGGCTCGGGGCTCGTCGTGCTTCGCCTCACTCGACCAACAACCTCTCGGCGCCGGCACGGTTGCGCAGTGCCGTTTCTTCTGGGCGTTTCTACTCCGGAGTTCAGCGAATTTCAGCACGTCAGGGCTGTGCGTTCCAAACACTGAGAAGACCCCTAAAGGCCCTTGAAGAACGCAAGATAAAAGGGGCGTTAAGGGCGAGGCGCGGCAAAAGGCGGGAGAAATGTGAGCGCAGCGGAGCCGGGCGTGCGCGTCCCGTGGTCGGCGCGGGCCGATTCACTGTCGAAACGTTATGAAGCCCCTTGACGGGCGTGTCGAAGGACACAGCGCACCGCAGGGGCACAAGCGGAGGCACTCCCGGGCAGTTCCGCCCCGAGGGCACCCCGGGGGCACAACTGCCGTACGGCCCATGCCGGATGACGGGATGGGCCGTACGGAGCGGCTAGCGCAGGCGGGCCATCAGCGCGTGCTCCACGAGCGTGATGAGCGCGCTCTTGGCCTCCGTGCGATGCCGCGCGTCGGTGGTGATGATCGGCGTCCCCGGCCCGATCTGGAGCGCCTCGCGCACCTCGTCGGGCGTGTAGGGCTGCGCCCCGTCGAAGCCGTTGAGGGCGATGACGAACGGCAGGCCGCTGTTCTCGAAGTAGTCGACGGCCGGGAAGCAGTCCGACAGCCGGCGGGTGTCGACCAGGACCACCGCGCCGATGGCGCCGCGGACCAGGTCGTCCCACATGAACCAGAAGCGGTCCTGACCCGGCGTACCGAAGAGGTACAGGATCAGGTCCTCGTCCAGCGTGATCCGGCCGAAGTCCATCGCCACGGTCGTGGTCGTCTTGTCCTGGACGTGGCTGAGGTCGTCGATGCCCGCCGAGGCTGAGGTCATCACGGCCTCCGTACGCAGCGGGTTGATCTCCGAGACCGCGCCGACGAACGTGGTCTTGCCCACGCCGAAGCCGCCCGCCACCACGATCTTCGCCGAGGTGGTGGAGCGGGACGGGGCGGCCGCCTGGCCGGCGTCAGAGCTTGCGAAGTCCACTGAGCACCCTCTCCAGCAGGGTCACGTCCGGCGTGCCGCCCGCCTCGCCGCTGCCGCCGGGCTGGTGGATCGCCACCATGCCGGCCTCCGCCAGGTCGGCCACGAGGATCCGGGCCACGCCGAGCGGGATGTGCAGCAGCGCGGAGACCTCCGCCACCGACTTCACCTCGCGGCACAGATGGCAGATCCGCTGGTGCTCGGGGAGCAGACCGGGCAGTTGGGACGGGTCGGCCGTGGTGCTGACCAGGGCCTCTATGGCGAGCTGGTAGCGCGGCCGGGTCCGGCCTCCGGTCATCGCGTACGGGCGCACCAGCGGCTGGTCACCTTCGCCCCCGTACGGCGCGGGGCTGTAGGCGCCGTACGGGCCGGAAGTATGGGGTGGCGGGGTCATGGGTCCTCCGGACGGGACGACCTGGGTCGTCGGGTTGGGCCGGTGAGGATGGCGGCTCGGATAGGTGAGTTGTACCGGGTGCGTGCGGCGCTGCGGACGCCGCGGGCACTCAGTTCAGCAGGCTTCCTTGGAGTTCGGCGCGGAGATCGGGCGTCAGGACGGTGCCCGCGCGGTCGACCAGCAGGGCCATTTCGTAACCGACGAGGCCGATGTCGCACTCGGGGTGCGCCAGCACGGCCAGCGACGATCCGTCGGAGACGGACATGATGAAGAGGAAGCCGCGCTCCATCTCCACCACGGTCTGGTTGACGACCCCGCCCTCGAAGATGCGGGACGCGCCGGAGGTCAGCGACGTCAGACCGGAGGCCACCGCCGCCAGTTGATCGGCTCTGTCGCGGGGGAAGCCCTCGGACATGGCGAGGAGCAGTCCGTCCGCGGAGACCACCACCGTGTGGGACACCCCGGGGGTGTTGTCCACGAAGTTGGTGATCAACCAGTTCAGATTCTGCGCCGCCTGGCTCATCGGACTCAACTAACGCTCCTGCTGGTGAGTGGGATCGACAATGCCGTGGTTGCCGGTGGACGACGTCCCGGCCTGCCGGCCCTGCTGGATGCCCCGGCGCAGATTGGTCAGTCGGCCGCGCACGTCACTGGGTGCGCGGGAGACCTGCGGACCGCCCTGCGGGGGTTGCTGCTGCGCGGTGCCGGCGACCAGGTTGGCGCGCGGCACCCGACGGGGCAGCCCGGACGTGGTGACCCCGCCCGAGGCCGGCTGGCGGATCTGCTCCGCCTGCCGCCACACCTCGTCGTTGGGCGAGGTCCGCCACTGCCCGGTGGATTCGGCCGGGGCGCCCGCACGGGCACCGCCCGCCGGAGCCTCCTCGGCCGGAACGTTCCCGGCCGGCGCCTCCTTCGGCGCCCCGCCGGTCCGGGGGGCGTCCTGGTGCGGCTGCGGCGGCACACCCGCGGCCGCCGAGGCCGGGGTGTTGAACCAGTCGGACTCGATGGTGTCGAAGATCGGGGTGCGGAAGTCACCGGCGCCGGTGTCGGCACCGCCGAGCGGATCGCTCAACGGGTCGGCGCCGAGCGGGTTCTGGCCCGCCGGGGCCCGGCCGGCGTCCGGCTGCGGGACCTGACCGGCCGGCCGCGCCTGCGCGCCCTCGGGGTGCGGGAACTGCCCGGTGGTCTCCGGCCGTCCGGCCTCGAACTGGCCGGTGTCGAACTGCCCGGTCGTGAACTGCCCGGTGTCGGAGTCGGGACGCGGGTGCTGCCCGGTGTCCGGCTCCGGCCGCGCGAACTGGCCGGTGCGGCTGTCGGGCTGCGCGAACTGGCCGGTGTGGCTGTCGGGTTGTGCGAACTGGCCGGTGTGGCCGTCCGGCCGCGGGTGCTGGCCGGTGTGCGCCTCCACCTGCGGGAACTGGCCCGTGTGCAGGTCCGGCTGCGCGAACTGCCCGGTGTGCGCTTCGGCTTGGGGGAACCGGCCGGTGTCGGCGGGGCCGGCGGCCGGCGCGGGCTGCTCGAAGGTGCCGGTGGTCTCCGGCTCCTCGTGGCCGCGCGGCCGGTCCTGCGCCTCACGGGGCGCCACCGGCCAGTCGTCGTCGGTGCCGCGGTCCCGGCGCACGCCCAGGGGCGCGTCGCCCGGCTGCCCGGCGTCCGCGGGGCCCTGCTGCCCGGCTCCGCCGTCCGGCAGCGCGGCCGCGGCCCCCGTCTGCCGCGAGGGCAGCTGCGGGCGCTCCTCGCGCGGGGGCAGACCGGCCGGCGGGGCCACGGTCGGGGTACGGCCGTCCTCGGCACCGCGGTTGGCGTCCGCGCCGCGCACCGGCAGCGCCGGCCGCGCACCGTCGCCGACCGGGCGGGCGTCGCCGCGCCCCGGGGCGTTCTGGGCGTTCGGGGCGGACGGGGCCTGCGGAGCGGACGGCGCGCCGGGACCGGCGGGCGCCGGTACACCGAAGGCGTTCGGGGCGCCGCCGGGGCCGCCGCGGCCGGGCAGCGCGGGCCGCCCGCCGGGGCCGGAGCCGACCTGGCCGCGCGGCTGGAGCCCGGCCAGTCGGCTGGTGGGCGCGCCACCGCCCTCCGACGGGCTCTTGGCGGTGCTCGGCGCCGGCTTCTTGCCGCCCTGGGCGACGTCGACCGGCAGCATGACCAGGGCGGTGGTGCCGCCGGAGTCGGACGGCCGCAGCTGGATGCGGATACCGTGCCGCAGCGACAGCCGGCCGACCACGAACAGACCCATCCGCCGGGACACCGAGACGTCCACGGTCGGCGGGCTGGCCAGCCGCTCGTTGATCGCCGCGAGGTCCTCGGGGGAGAGGCCGATGCCGGTGTCGTGGATCTCCACCAGCACCCGGCCGTCGGGCAGCGCGTGACCGGTCACCTTGACCTTGGTCTGCGGCGAGGAGAACGAGGTGGCGTTCTCCAGCAGCTCGGCGAGCAGGTGCACCAGGTCGTTGACGACCCGGCCGGCGACCTCGGTCTGCGGGACCGCGCTCAGCTCGATCCGCTCGTACTGCTCCACCTCGGACGCGGCGGCGCGGAGCACGTCGACCAGCGGCACCGGGCGGGTCCACCGGCGGCCCGGCTCCTCACCGGCGAGGACCAGGAGGTTCTCGCCGTTACGGCGCATGCGGGTGGCGAGGTGGTCGAGCTTGAAGAGCGAGGAGAGCTGGTCCGGGTCGGCCTCACGGGACTCCAGTTCGGAGATCAGCGAGAGCTGACGCTGGATCAGGCCCTGGGAGCGGCGCGAGAGGTTGGTGAACATCGCGTTGACGTTGCCCCGCAGCAGCGCCTGCTCGGACGCCAGCCGGACCGCCTCGCGGTGCACCTCGTCGAACGCCGCGGCCACCCGGCCGATCTCGTCCCGGCTGTGCACACCGACCGACTCGACGGAGGTGTCGACGTCCTGCGGGTCCGCCTCCGAGAGCTGCTTGACCAGCTCGGGCAGCCGGTCCTGGGCGACCTTCTGGGCGGTGTCCTGGAGGCGGCGCAGCGAGCGGACCATGGACCGGGCCACGACGAAGGCGCCGACCAGCGAGACGCCGAGGACCAGCAGGATCACGGCACCGTTGAGGATCGCGTCCTGGGTCGCGGCGTTCCGCAGCTCGCGGGACTTCTGGTCCATCTCCGAGAGCAGCGCGGTCTCGATCCGCGACATCTCGTCGATCTTGACGGTGTCGGAGTCGTACCAGTCGAGGTACTTGTACTCCTGGGTGCGGATGCCGCCGGCGCTGGCGAAGGCGCGGTGCGCGAACGCGTAGGCGGCCTTGATCTCGTCGTTGTTGCCGTCCAGGCCGCGGGTGAGCGCACCGGCGTTGCCGCTGTAGATCTGCGAGAAGCGGTCCCGGGCCGCCTTCTCGTCGTCCTCGGCGGTGCGGCCGGACAGCCGGTCGTTGGCGGAGAGCTGCGGGCCGCCCGAGCGCGCCAGACCGGCACTGACCAGAGCGCGCTGGATCGACGCGTACTCCTTGGCGGCCGAGAACGCCGCCAGCGCACGGGTGGAGCGGATCATCTCCGGGTTGCTGGTGGCCTGCGCCATGTCCTGCGAGAGGTCCAGCAGGGAGGTGATCAGCTGGTTGTAGGAGGTGACGGTCCGCGTGACGTTGTTGTCGTCCTTGTAGGCGTTGCTGCGGATCTCGTTGAGGGTGTTGAGCTGGCGGCCGATCTCCAGGATGGTCGCGCGGACGCCCGCCATGGCGGCGTCGTCGGTCTTGATGGTCGCGGTGGCCTGGTTGAACGACACCCGGGCGCGGTCGGTCGCCTGGCGCGGGGCGACCACGTTGGCGTCGTCCTTGACGTTGCCGGTGCCGGCCAGCGGGCCGGCTGACTTGTCCCGCTCGGCCTGCAGCGCGTCGGCCAGCTCGGTGGCGTACCGCGTCATCTGCGTCAGCAGCTGCATGTTGTCGAGCTGGTCCATGTTCTCCAGCTCGGTGTTGACGCGCAGGGCGCCCAGGGTCGTCGCGGCGACGACGGGGAGAGCGAGCAGGGAGACCAGACGGGTGCTGATGCGCCAGTTGCGCAGCGCTATTCGACTGCCGGGCCCGCTGGGGCCGTTCTTGGGCTTGCCGCCGCCCGCGGCGTCATCCCCCGGTGACTGGCCGCGGTCTGTCCCGCCGCGCAGCTCCGGGTCCGCCGCAGCGTTGCCATCCCTCTTGAAACGTCCCTGCACTAGCGTCGCAACCTCTGGACCAGGCGTCCCACCGCGCCAACGGCGGGACGGTGTCGATCGGAGGGGACCGCGAAAGCCCCCATGGCGGTCGTGAGTGACCGGCGGGCCACCCCCTCTGGCCGAGAGAGCGGCGCCACCGCGCGGCGCTCCTTCACGCCCTGCGCGCCGGCGGAAACGTGCGGCGGTCCGTGGAATTCCAGCACAGTGCCGGATCTCCAACAAGGGCGGAGCGGTTTGGTGTGACATGTGTGACGCAATGTATGGAATGTGTGACGACCGGTAGAAGAAGGCGCCCCCGATTTCGGACTTTTGCCCGCGAGTCGCCTCTCTTTGCGTCCTGCCCCAGGTGCGGTGATCGGGATCGGAACGTGGGGTTCAATCCGTCAATGTCCGTTTCGACCACGGATGTTGATCATGGGAAATGCGGCATATGTCACACCCTTCGTGAGGAAACTCACAGGATGATCGCCGAGTTTCCCGCCGATCCACAGGGAATAGCGCGCTTAGCCTGACGCTTTACATGGCTGCGCAGAACGACAACGCGCAGAAATGCACCGTTCGGCACCCCTTCCCCACCAGACGCGAGGCATACCGCAGTGAAGACGACGATGTTCCGCAACATAGCCAACCCGCGGCGCACCACCCTGGCCCACCTTGAGGACGCCGAGGACCTCGGCACCCTGGAGGCCCAGGAGCACCCCGTCGACCTGCCCCGCCACACCGCCAACCCCCGCCGCACTGTCCTGAACGAACTCCCGAAACAGGACGTCACGGCCTAAAAGAACGACGGTCCGCCCAGGCCTCCGCGTTAGCCTGGAGTGTCAACTCCGGCCAATGATCATGAGGGGCAGCGGCAACCCGTGCGCATCGCCAGATTCTCCATCGACGGCAACGTCGGCTTCGGCGTCCTCGAAGGAGACGAACTCGACGTCATCAAGGGACATCCGTTCGCGGAATTCGAGCGCTCGGGCCAGAAGGTCCCCCTCGACAAGGTGCGGCTGCTTCCCCCGGTTCTCCCCAACAAGGTCGTGGGCGTGGGCCGCAACTACGCCGAGCACGCCGCCGAACTGGGCAACGAGGTCCCGGAGACCCCGGTCACCTTCTTCAAGCCGTCGACCTCGGTGATCGGTCCCGGCGACCCCCTCGCCTACCCCTCCTTCTCCCAGGAGGTGCACCACGAAGCGGAACTGGCCGTCGTCATCGGCCGGATGTGCCGCGAGGTGCCCCGCGAGCGGGTCAAGGACGTCATCCTCGGCTTCACCTGCGCCAACGACGTCACCGCGCGCGACGTCCAGCGCCAGGAGAAGCAGTGGGCCCGGGCCAAGGGCTTCGACGGCTCCTGCCCCCTCGGCCCCTGGATCGAGACGGACCTGGACCCGGCGGCGGTCGCCGCGGGCCTGACCATCCAGTGCACGGTCAACGGCGAACAGCGCCAACTCGGCCGCACCAGCGACATGGTCCGCCCGATCGAGGACCTGATCGTCCACATCACCGAGGCGATGACGCTGCTCCCCGGCGACGTCGTCCTCACGGGCACCCCGGCCGGGGTCGGCCCGCTCAACGTCGGCGACACGGTCGCCGTCACCATCGAAGGCATCGGCACTCTCACCAACAAGGTGATCAAGCGTGGCTAACGCGACCCCCGTCCGCGTCCGTTTCTGTCCCTCCCCGACCGGCAACCCGCACGTCGGCCTGGTCCGCACCGCCCTGTTCAACTGGGCCTACGCGCGCCACACCGGCGGCCAGTTGGTCTTCCGCATCGAGGACACCGACGCGGCCCGCGACTCCGAGGAGTCCTACAACCAGCTGCTGGACTCGTTCCACTGGCTCGGCTTCGACTGGGACGAGGGCCCCGAGGTCGGCGGCCCGCACGAGCCCTACCGCCAGTCGCAGCGGATGGACCTCTACAAGGACGTCGCGCAGAAGCTGCTCGCCGCCGGCCACGCCTACCCGTGCTACTGCACCACCGAAGAGCTCGACGCCCGCCGCGAGGCCGCCCGCAAGGAGGGCCGGCCCTCCGGTTACGACGGCGCCTGCCGCGATCTGACCGCCGAGCAGAAGGCCGCCTACGAGGCCGAGGGCCGCACCTCGATCGTCCGCTTCCGGATGCCCGACGAGCCGATCACCTTCACCGACCTGGTCCGCGGCGAGCTGACCTTCACCCCGGAGAACGTCCCGGACTACGGCATCGTCCGCGCCAACGGGGCACCGCTCTACACCCTCGTCAACCCGGTCGACGACGCCCTGATGGGGATCACCCACGTCCTGCGCGGCGAGGACCTGCTCTCCTCCACCCCCCGCCAGATCGCCCTGTACCGGGCCCTGATGGAGCTGGACGTCGCCACCGCGATCCCGGAGTTCGGCCACCTGCCCTACGTCATGGGCGAGGGCAACAAGAAGCTCTCCAAGCGCGACCCCCAGGCCAACCTCAACCTCTACCGGGAGCGCGGCTTCCTGCCCGAGGGCCTGCTGAACTACCTGTCCCTGCTGGGCTGGTCGTTCTCCGCCGACCAGGACATCTTCACCATCCCCGAGATGGTCGAGAAGTTCGACATCGCGGACGTCAACGCCAACCCGGCCCGCTTCGACCTCAAGAAGGCCGAGGCGATCAACGCCGAGCACATCCGCCGGCTGGAGCTCAAGGACTTCACCGCGGCCTGCGAGCCCTGGCTGAAGGCCCCGTTCGCCAACTGGGAGCCGTCGGACTTCGACCAGGCGGCCTGGGAGGCGATCGCCCCGCACGCCCAGACCCGCGTCACCGTCCTCTCGGACATCACCGCCAACGTCGACTTCCTCTTCCGCAAGGAGCCGGTCGAGGACGAGGCGTCCTGGACGAAGGCGATGAAGGGCGACCCGGTGGCCCTGCTCACCACCGCCCGCGCCAACCTGGCAGCCGCCGACTGGACCGCCGGCCCCGAGCCGCTCAAGCAGGCCGTCCTCGCCGCCGGCGAGGAGCACGGCCTCAAGCTCGGCAAGGCGCAGGCCCCGGTCCGCGTCGCCGTCACCGGCCGCACCGTCGGCCTGCCGCTCTTCGAGTCCCTGGAGATCCTCGGCAAGGAGCGCACCCTCGCCCGGATCGACGCGGCCCTGGCCAAGCTGGCCGCCTGATCCCACCGCACCCCACGGGACCCACGGGCCCGGAAGCCACCGCGCTTCCGGGCCCGTTCCCTTCTTCCTCCCGCCGTCCCCTTGCCGCACCCCGCCCCTCGGCCGTTAGATTCCCGCCATGGCCCTCCGCGCCGTCCTCTGGGACCTCGACGACACCCTCTTCGACTACGACGGCTCCGACCGCACCGGCGTGCTGCGGCACCTGCGCGCCGAGGGCCTGCTGGCCGCCTACGGCGGCGAGGAGGCCGCGGTGGCCCGCTGGCGGGAGGTCATGGAGACCGAGTTCGCCCGGTTCCTCGCCGGCGAGCGGGGCTTTCGGGAGCACCGCAGGGCCCGCGCCCGCAGCTTCCTGGACGCCCCGCTGAGCGACGCGGAGGCGGACGCCTGGTTCGGCCGCTACCTCGCCCACTACGAGGCCGCCTGGCGGCTCTTCCCGGACGCCGTGCCGGCCCTGGAGGCGCTGGCGCCCCTGGTCCGCCAGGCGGTGCTCTCGAACGCCTCCACCGCCAACCAGGAGCGCAAGCTCACCGTCCTGGGCATCCGCGCGCACTTCGAGGCCGTCCTGTGCGCCGACGTCCTCGGGCACGCCAAGCCGGCCCCGGAGGCGTTCCGCGGTGCCTGCGCGGCCCTCGGGCTGCCGCCGGCCGACGTGCTCTACGTCGGCGACCGGCTCGACGTCGACGGCCTGGGCGCCAGGGACGCCGGACTGGTGCCCGTATGGCTGGACCGCGCGGGCAGCGAGGAGCAGCCTCCGTCGGGCGTGCACCGCATCCGCGGGCTGGCCGAGCTGCCTGAGCTGGTGCGCCGGGTCATCGGTTTTGGAGCACCCTCCACGATCAGGTAATGTTCTTCCTGCGCCGCCCGAGAGGGCCGAAAGGCCGGAACGGAAAGCGCAGATCAAAGAGAAGCCCCCTGCACGGGGTTGCACTTTGATGGCCTATGGTGTAATTGGCAGCACGACTGATTCTGGTTCAGTTAGTCTTGGTTCGAGTCCAGGTAGGCCAGCTCGCAGAGCTCATCTGCAAAGCCCCCGTTGTGTAGCGGCCTAGCACGCCGCCCTCTCAAGGCGGTAGCGCCGGTTCGAATCCGGTCGGGGGTACAGATCCTTCTCGGGGAGGCAGTCTGGGTCGCACCCACTGCCACTCACGCAGGATCGCTAGGGCCCCCGTTGTGTAGCGGCCTAGCACGCCGCCCTCTCAAGGCGGTAGCGCCGGTTCGAATCCGGTCGGGGGTACTGGTCTACACCACCATGGCCTATGGTGTAATTGGCAGCACGACTGATTCTGGTTCAGTTAGTCTTGGTTCGAGTCCAGGTAGGCCAGCTCGCAGAGCTCATCTGCAAGGCCCCCGTTGTGTAGCGGCCTAGCACGCCGCCCTCTCAAGGCGGTAGCGCCGGTTCGAATCCGGTCGGGGGTACCTGAGGGAAAGGCCCTCCGCTTCATGCGGAGGGCTTTTCTCGTGTGTCCGGACAACACCTCCGGCGGTCAACCGCCCTGTGAAGCGGGGGAGTTGGCGCGGCCCGGCGGCAGCGGCCCTTGCGGGGCGGCCAGTTGGGCGGGCGGTGGCGGTGTGCGCCGGAGAGCGGGCCGGCCGGCCACCGCGGGGAGCGGGGCCGGCCGGCTGTGTCATCGGAGGACGTTCTAGGAGCCGTTGCGGCGCAGGCCCTCGGAGAGGCGGGCGGCGGCGTCGATGACCGCCTGGGCGTGCATCCGGCCCGGGTGGCGGGTCAGCCGCTCGATCGGTCCGGAGACCGAGACGGCGGCCACCACGCGGTTGGAGGGGCCGCGGACGGGCGCCGAGACGGAGGCCACACCGGGCTCCCGCTCGCCGATCGACTGGGCCCAGCCGCGGCGCCGCACGCCGGACAGCGCGGTGGCGGTGAAACGGGCGCCCTGGAGGCCGCGGTGCAGCCGCTCAGGCTCCTCCCAGGCCATCAGGATCTGGGCCGAGGAGCCCGCCTTCATGGTCAGCGTGGAGCCCACCGGGACGGTGTCCCGCAGTCCGGACAGCCGCTCCGCCGCCGCCACGCAGATCCGCATGTCGCCCTGGCGGCGATAGAGCTGGGCGCTCTCGCCCGTCACGTCCCGCAGATGCGTGAGCACCGGTCCGGCCGTGGCCAGGAGGCGGTCCTCGCCGGCCGCCGCGGCCAACTCGGAGAGCCGCGGGCCGAGTATGAACCGGCCCTGCATGTCCCTCGCCACCATCCGGTGGTGTTCCAGAGCCACGGCCAGCCGGTGGGCCGTGGGTCGGGCGAGTCCGGTCGCCGCGACCAGCCCGGCGAGGGTGGCCGGACCGGACTCCAGAGCGCTCAAAACCAGAGCCGCCTTGTCGAGAACGCCGACGCCGCTAGAGTTGTCCATGCAACGATACTTGCGTCTCACAGTGTGAAACGCAAGTTCAATTTTCCAGCGAAGTCGTCACTCTGTATTCGCGGCCCCCGACCAGGGCCCGGCGTCAGGCCCGTCAGGGGAGATTCGCGGGTCACCGCGCACATACGAGCAAGGCCGGCACTGTGGCCGGCCGGAGGGAAAGCGATGGGACGGACACTCGCGGAGAAGGTCTGGGACGACCACGTCGTCCGGCGCGCGGAAGGCGAGCCCGACCTTCTCTTCATCGATCTGCACCTGCTGCACGAGGTCACCAGCCCGCAGGCGTTCGACGGCCTCCGCAAGGCAGGCCGCCAGGTGCGGCGTACGGACCTGACCATCGCCACCGAGGACCACAACACCCCCACCCTCGACATCGACAAGCCGATCGCCGACCCGGTCTCGCGCGCCCAGCTGGAGACCCTGCGCAAGAACTGCGCGGAGTTCGGCGTCCGGCTGCATCCGCTGGGCGACGTCGAGCAGGGCGTCGTCCACGTCGTGGGACCGCAGTTGGGACTGACCCAGCCCGGCACCACCGTGGTCTGTGGCGACAGCCACACCTCCACCCACGGCGCGTTCGGTGCGCTGGCGTTCGGCATCGGCACCAGCCAGGTCGAGCATGTGCTCGCGACCCAGACGCTGCCGATGGCGCCGTTCCGGACCATGGCGATCACGGTGGACGGGGAACTGCCCGAGGGCGTCACCGCCAAGGACCTGATCCTGGCGATCATCGCGAAGATCGGCACCGGCGGCGGTCAGGGCTATGTCATCGAGTACCGTGGCTCGGCCGTCGAGAAGCTGTCGATGGAAGCCCGGATGACCATCTGCAACATGTCGATCGAGGCGGGCGCCCGGGCCGGCATGATCGCCCCCGACCAGACCACCTTCGACTACCTCCAGGGCCGCGACCACGCCCCGCAGGGCGAGGACTGGGACGCCGCCGTCGCGTACTGGAAGACGCTGCGCACCGACGACGACGCGGTCTTCGACGCCGAGGTCGTCATCGACGCCGCGTCGCTGGCGCCGTTCGTCACCTGGGGCACCAACCCCGGCCAGGGTGCGCCGCTTTCGGCGAACGTCCCCGACCCGGGTTCGTACGAGGACCCCTCGGAGCGGTTCGCCGCCGAAAAGGCCCTGGAATACATGGGGTTGACGGCGGGTCAGCCGCTGCGCGAGATCTCCGTGGACACCGTCTTCGTAGGTTCGTGCACCAACGGCCGCATCGAGGACCTGCGCGCGGCGGCGGCGGTCCTCGCCGGCCGCAAGGTCGCGGACGGGGTGCGGATGTTGGTCGTCCCCGGCTCGGTCCGGGTCGCCCTCCAGGCCGTCGAGGAGGGCCTGGACGCGACCTTCACCGCCGCCGGTGCCGAATGGCGGCACGCCGGCTGCTCGATGTGCCTGGGCATGAACCCCGACCAGTTGGCGCCCGGCGAGCGCTCCGCGTCCACCTCCAACCGCAACTTCGAGGGCCGGCAGGGCAAGGGCGGCCGCACGCACCTCGTGTCGCCCCAGGTCGCCGCCGCAACGGCGGTTCTCGGCCATCTGGCCTCACTGGCCGATCTGTCCGACGCCACCGTCGCCACGCCCGCGGGAGTCTGAACACCATGGAAGCTTTCACCACCCACACCGGCCGGGCCGTTCCGCTGCGGCGCAGCAACGTCGACACCGACCAGATCATCCCGGCCCACTGGCTGAAGAAGGTCACCCGCGACGGCTTCGAGGACGGCCTGTTCGAGGCCTGGCGCAAGGACCCCGAGTTCGTCCTCAACCAGGAGGCGCACAAGGGGGCAACGGTCCTGGTGGCGGGCCCCGACTTCGGCACCGGCTCCTCCCGCGAGCACGCCGTCTGGGCGCTCCAGAACTACGGTTTCAAGGCCGTTGTCTCCTCCCGTTTCGCGGACATCTTCCGCGGCAACTCCCTGAAGAACGGCCTGCTGACGGTGGTCCTGCCGCAGGAGACCGTGGACCGCCTCCAGGAGTTGGCGGAGTCCGACCCGACCGCCGAGGTGACGGTCGACCTGGTGGGCCGCGAGGTCCGCGCCGAGGGCATCACCGCCGGCTTCGAGCTGGACGAGAACGCCCGTTGGCGGCTCTTGGAGGGCCTGGACGACATCAGTCTCACCCTTCGGGAGGAGTCCGCGATCGCCGCATACGAGGCGAACAGGCCGCGGTTCAAGCCGCGTACCATCGAGGTCTGACCTCGGGTTTTATGGCTCAAAGCCTTATTGCGTACGATGCGCCCCCTGTGCAGTTGGCAGGGGGCGCATCGCCGTGTTGAGGCCGGTGTTGAGGCCCCGTGAAGCGACAACTCGGCGCAGATGGCACAATTAGCGCATGGAACGCGACGACCAACTCGAGCTCTACGGTTTCGTCGCCGACCGACTCAAGGACGCACACGCAAGAGTGCGGACACTGCAAGTCCCGGAGGGCGTACGGATGGCGCTGACCCGGAAGCTGCTCGTCATCACGGCCGCGGCTAAACACGATCTTGCAGACGCAGCAAGGCGTCTGGAGTGGTTCATGCATGACCTTGACGAAGGTCGTTATCCCGAAGATGTGCATGCCGGCGGAAGTCCGTGAAGGTCGAGTCCGTTGCGGCACAAGGGTGATTAGCCCGTTTCGTGTTTGATTTGCGGTATATATCTGCCTAACGTGCGAAAAAGCTTGGAATCTTTCGTTCCAGCAATGTCTCCGAAGGGGAAGACGTGAACAAGGCGCAGCTCGTAGAAGCCATTGCCGACAAGCTCGGCGGCCGCCAGAACGCCGCGGAAGCGGTGGACGCCGTACTGGACGCAATCGTCCGTGCAGTTGTCGCCGGCGACCGCGTATCGGTCACCGGATTCGGTTCGTTCGAGAAGGTGGACCGCCCGGCCCGTTACGCCCGCAACCCGCAGACGGGCGAGCGCGTGCGGGTCAAGAAGACCTCGGTGCCGCGTTTCCGCGCCGGTCAGGGCTTCAAGGACCTGGTGAGCGGCTCGAAGAAGCTCCCCAAGGGCGGCGAGGTGGCCGTGAAGAAGGCCCCCAAGGGCAGCCTGACCGGCGGTGTCGCCATCAAGAAGGCCGCCGCGAAGAAGGCGGCCGCGAAGAAGGCCGCGGCCAAGAAGGCGGCGCCGGCGAAGAAGGCGGCGGCGAAGAAGACCACCGCGAAGAAGGTCACCGCGAAGAAGGTCACCGCGGCGAAGAAGACCACCGCGAAGAAGGCGGCGGCGAAGAAGGCCGCGCCCGCCAAGAAGACCACCGCCAAGAAGGTCACGGCGAAGAAGACCGCGCCCGCCAAGAAGGCCACGGCGAAGAAGGCTCCCGCCAAGAAGACCACGGCGCGCAAGACCACCGCCAAGAAGACCACTGCCCGCAAGCGGTAATTCCACAGCGGCAAACGCAACGCCAGGCGCCGGGCCGGTCTCCCTCCGGGGAGCCCGGCCCGCGGTGCGTGCCCCGTCAGGGCCCCGTCTACGCTGACCCCATGCAGGCCACCGCGTACACCTACGACGAGACGACCCGCGCCGGCAGCGTGCTGCTGGACGACGGGACCCCGCTGCCGTTCGACGCGGCCGCCTTCGACGCCGGCGGCCTGCTCCTGCTGCGGCCCGGTCAGCGGGTGCGCATCGAGGTCACCGGCGAGGGCACCGACCGGCGGATCGTCCTGGTCACGCTCCAGACGCTCTGACCTGCGGCGGCACCGCCGCGCCCGGCGCGCGGGCGGCGTCCGCGGCCAGGGGGGCGCCGGACGGGCGCCGCACGGCCGCCCAGCCCGGCACCTGCGGGGTCTGCCGCGCGGTGTGCGGGCCCACGCCCAGCGCCAGCGCCGCCCGCAGATCGTCCCCGGTGTCCACGTCCCGGCGTACCGACGGCACGTTCGGCGCGACGATCTCCCGCGCCCCGGACGCCAGGTGACGGGCCCGCGAAGCGCCCCCGAAAGCCGGGTCCAATTCCACACCGGAAGTCGCGGACAGAAGTGTTGTCCCGATATCCGCCGCATCCGCGAGAAATGCGCGCGGAAAAAGCGCGGCGGAATGGAGCACTACGGCCAGCTCGGCCGGGCGGAGCGCCGGCAGATCGGCGTTCAGTGCGGCGATCGGGGCTTCGGGGCGCCGGGCCCGTACCACGGCCGCTCCGTGGGCCAGTGCGGCATTCAGCCCGTTGGCCGGAGCGTCCGGCACAATGCGCGCCCCCAGCCCCGCCAAGTGCTCCCCGGCCACCGGATCGTCCGTGACAACCGCCACATCCCGCACGTCCGCGCAGGCCAGTGCCGCCGCCACCGTGTCCAGTGCGAATGCCAGCGCCAACCGGGGCCGGAACTCCTCACCGGCGGCCTGGGAGAGCCTGCTCTTGGCCCGCACCAGCGGTTTCAGCGGCACCACGAGGCTCCAGCCCACATCCGCTCCGTCTCTTCGCATCGGGATCATTCTCACCTGCCGCCGGGCCTTTCCTTCAGCGACGGGGTTACGGTGTTCTCGACATAGCGGGTACACGGGGCGACACTTGTGCGGCTGCCGGCTCGCAGCAGCTCCGCAGATCCCACAAGGAGGGTGTCCCAGTGTCCCGCCGCAGAATCGGCTTCTGGTACCGCTTGGCCGCGGTCATCTGCAAACCGCCGCTCTTGGTTCTGTTCAAGCGGGACTGGCGGGGAATGGAACACATTCCGGCCGACGGCGGTTTTATTACCGCGGTCAACCACAACTCGTATCTCGATCCGCTCTCCTATGCGCACTATCAGTACAACACCGGGCGGGTCCCCCGATTCCTCGCCAAGGCCGGTCTCTTCAAGAGCGGCTTTGTCGGCATGGTGATGCGGGGCACGGGACAGATCCCGGTCTACCGGGAAACCACCGACGCCGCCAACGCCTTCCGGGCCGCCGTGAACGCCATCGAGAAGGGCGAATGCGTCGCCTTCTACCCGGAGGGCACCCTCACCCGCGACCCCAACCTGTGGCCTATGCAGGGCAAGACCGGTGCCGCCCGGGTCGCACTGCTGACGAAGGCGCCGGTCATCCCCGTCGCCCAGTGGGGCGCCAACGAGGCGATGCCGCCGTACGCCAAGGAGAACAAGCTCCAGCTCCTCCCGCGCAAGACGCTGCGGGTCAAGGCCGGACCGCCGGTCGACCTCAGCGAGTTCTACGACCGGGAGCCCACCGCCGAGGTGCTGCGGGCCGTCACCGAGAAGATCATGGCCGCGATCACCGCGGAACTCGCCGGTATCCGCGGCGAGACCGCGCCGGCCGAACCGTTCGACTACCGCAAGGAAATCGCCAGGGAGCGACGGGCCGCCCGAGAGGCCGCGCGGGCCGCTCAGGCCGCCGCCACCGGCGACGCCGTACTGGAACCGGCCGAGTCCGCCGCACCGGCCGCACCCGCGCACACAACCCGAAGCACCCGGCAGGCACAGGAGGATGAAGGCAAGTGACGCGCTGCGCCGTCTTCGGCACGGGGTCCTGGGGCACCGCATTCGCGATGGTGCTCGCCGACGCGGGATGCGAGGTGACCCTGTGGGGGCGCAGAGCGGCCCTCGTCGACGCCATCAACACCGGCCGCACCAACCCGGACTACCTACCGGGCGTCGAACTCCCCAAGGGCGTACGGGCCACCACCGACCCGGCCGAGGCCGCCCGCGGCGCGGACTTCACCGTCCTCGCCGTGCCCTCCCAGACGCTGCGTGACAACCTCGCCGAGTGGGCGCCCCTGCTGCCCTCCGACACCGTCCTGGTCTCCCTGATGAAGGGCGTTGAACTGGGCACCGCCAAGCGCATGAGCGAGGTCGTCGAGGAGGTCGCCAAGGTCCCCGCGGAACGCGTCGCGGTGCTGACCGGCCCCAACCTCGCCAAGGAGGTCGCCGCGAAGCAGCCCGCCGCCGCCGTGGTCGCCTGCGCCGACGAGGACGTCGCCCGGCGCCTCCAGACCGCCTGCCACACCGCGTACTTCCGCCCGTACACCAACACCGACGTGGTGGGGTGCGAACTCGGCGGCGCGGTCAAGAACGTCATCGCGCTCGCGGTCGGCATCGCCACCGGCATGGGCCTGGGCGACAATGCCAAGGCGTCCCTGATCACCCGGGGTCTGGCCGAGACCACCCGGCTCGGCCTGGCCATGGGCGCCGACGCGCACACCTTCGCGGGCCTGGCCGGCATGGGCGACCTCGTCGCCACCTGCTCCTCGCCGCTCTCCCGCAACAACACCTTCGGCACCAACCTCGGCCGGGGCATGTCGTTGCAGGAGACCATC
This sequence comes from Streptomyces sp. NPDC093097, assembly GCF_044754325.1. Classification (NCBI taxonomy): domain Bacteria; kingdom Bacillati; phylum Actinomycetota; class Actinomycetes; order Kitasatosporales; family Streptomycetaceae; genus Streptomyces; species Streptomyces sp. NPDC093097. The sequence goes on along the minus strand of NZ_JBIVOW010000009.1, from coordinate 163,252 downwards.
GCGGTCACCAAGCAGACCGCCGAGGGCGTCAAGTCCTGTGAATCCGTGCTGGATCTGGCCCGCAGGCACGGCGTCGACATGCCGCTCACCGAGACCGTGGTGGAGATCGTCCACGAGGGCAAGCCGCCGCTGGTGGCCCTCAAGGAGCTGATGTCCCGCAGCGCCAAGCCGGAGCGGCACTGACCGCCCGCCCGTCGCCCGACCACCACCCCTCGACGGCCCCACTGCGCGGCGGCACCGACCCCTGATCCGTCGCCCGACCACCGCCCCTCGACGGCGCCGCTGCGCGGCGGCACCTCGTACCGCGCCCGGCGCCGCACTGCCGCAACCCCTACCAGCAGGTACCCTCAAGCCGATATGAGCAGCGAGACCTCCTCCCACAAGCCCCGCGTCGCCGTCGTGTTCGGCGGCCGCAGCTCCGAGCACGCCATCTCCGTGGTCACCGCCGGAGCCGTGCTGGCCGCCATCGACCGCGACAAGTACGACGTGCTGCCCATCGGCATCACGACCGACGGACGCTGGGCGCTGACCGCCGACGATCCCGGGCGGATGGCGATCACGGACCGGAGGCTGCCGAGCGTGGCCGAGCTCACCGAGGGCGGCGACGGCACGGTGACGTTCTCCGCGGACCCCACCAGCCGCGAGGTCGTCTACAGCGAGCCGGGCTCGGTCCCCAAGGCGCTCGGCGAGGTCGACGTCGTCTTCCCCGTGCTGCACGGCCCGTACGGCGAGGACGGCACGCTCCAGGGCCTGCTGGAGCTGTCCGGGGTGCCCTACGTCGGCTGCGGTGTGCTCGCCTCGGCCGTCGGCCAGGACAAGGACTACATGAAGCGGGTGTTCACCTCCTTCGGGCTGCCGGTCGGCCCGTACGAGGTCATCCGCCCGCGCGAGTGGGAGAACGACCCCGCCGCGGCCCGCAAGAGGATCGTGGACTTCGCCGGCGAGCACGGCTGGCCGCTGTTCGTGAAGCCCGCCCGGGCCGGTTCGTCCATGGGCATCAGCAAGGTCGACGACCCGGCCGGGCTGGACGCGGCCGTGGAGGAGGCGCGCCGCCACGACCCCAAGATCATCGTGGAGTCGCTGCTGCGCGGCCGCGAGATCGAGTGCGGGGTGCTGGAGTTCGAGGACGGCCCGCGGGCCAGCGTGCCGGCCGAGATCCCGCCGGTCACCGCGCACGACTTCTACGACTTCGAGGCCAAGTACATCGACTCGGCCGCCGGTGTCGTGCCGGCGCCGCTGACCGCGGAGCAGACCGCCCGCGTCCAGGAACTGGCAGTTCAGGCCTTCGAGGCGGCGTCCTGCGAGGGCCTGGTCCGTGCGGACTTCTTCCTCCAGGACAACGGCGAGTTCGTGATCAACGAGATCAACACGCTGCCCGGTTTCACGCCCATCTCGATGTACCCGCGGATGTGGCAGGAGAGCGGCGTCAGCTACCCGGAACTGATCGACCGGCTCCTCCAGGCGGCGCTGCGCCGCTCCACCGGCCTGCGCTGAGCGCGGCATCGGGGGCGGGCGAACAGATCCCCTAGGGGATGCGCGCGCCCCCTGCGGGGCCCCAACGCGGGCGGGCCGGGCGGTATTCCGGATCCGGGGGCCGGGAGCATCCACGGCGCTTCGGCTCCCCGGTGCTTCGGTTCCCCGGCTCCCGGGGCACCGGCTACACCCCGGCCGGAATGGACTTCTTCACCGCGTCCGCGAGGTCGGGCAGCACATTGACCTCGGGGGCGTACTTCCCCGGCACCGTCACCTCGACGTTGACCTTCCGCAGCACCGTCGTGAAGCGGTAGCCGTCGTCCTGCTTCTCGAAGAGCCACTGGACGCCGTCGACTTCCGCCGAGTTGGTGTCGGGGTTGTAATGTTCACTCCCGTGTCTGAGCACCTCCGGCTTGGGCACCCCGCAGCGCAGCTCCACGGCAGGATCGCCCCATATGGCAGTGAAGTCCGAGACCGGCTCGGCGGTACCCCGTGTGAGCCCGTCGACGGTCCGCGGCAGGTTCTGGTGGAGTGCCCGGCAGGCCCGCGCGGCGTCGCCCGTGGGGGAGGGCGGTGCGACCTGCGGGGCGGACGAGCAGCCCGCCACCGCGCACACCGCGGTGAGCAGGGGCAGAGCGGCCAGGTACCGGCGATTCGCGCGTATCATCCGGCCGAGCATACGGGGGAGCTAGAGATGGACCACCGGGCAGGTGAGCGTCCGCGTGATGCCTTCCACTTGCTGGACCTTCGCGACCACCATGCGACCCAGTTCGTCGACGGTGTCCGCCTGGGCGCGCACGATGACGTCATAGGGACCGGTCACGTCCTCGGCCTGGATCACGCCGGGGATCTCCGCGATCACCTGCGCCACCGCCGAGGCCCTGCCGACCTCGGTCTGGATCAGGATGTAAGCCTGTACCACGGAACCTCCAGGACGGCTACGAGGATCATGTGGGAAGAAGGGACGCCACGGTACCGCGTCACCAGGCGGAGCGGGGAGACCCGCGCGGTGAACACGGCCGGTGGGGCGCAGTCGTCAGCCACGTACGGACCGTCCGTACACATGGGAAGGGCAACAGCATGAAGGGCACCGTGGGCGAGCTGGGGGAGTTCGGGCTTATCAGAGAGCTCACCGCCCGGCTCACCTCCACTCCCGCCGTACGGATCGGGCCGGGTGACGACGCCGCAGTGGTCACCGCGCCGGACCGCAGGGTGGTCGCCAGCACCGACGTCCTCCTCGAAGGACGGCACTTCCGCCGCGACTGGTCCACCGCCTACGACGTCGGCCGGAAGGCCGCGGCGCAGAACCTCGCCGACATCGCGGCGATGGGCGCGGTGCCCACCGCGATCCTGCTCGGCCTGGTCGTCCCCGCCGAACTCCCCGCGACCTGGGCGACCGAGCTGATGGACGGGCTGCGCGACGAGTGCCAGGTGGCCGGCGCCGCGGTGGTCGGCGGGGACGTGGTCCGCGGCGACACCATCACCGTCGCCATCACCGCCCTCGGCGACCTGCGCAACCAGGAGCCGGTGACCCGGGGCGGCGCCCAGCCCGGCGACGTGGTCGCGGTGACCGGCTGGCTCGGCTGGTCCGCCGCCGGCCACGCCGTGCTCTCCCGCGGCTTCCGCTCCCCGCGCGCCTTCGTGGAGGCCCACCGCCGCCCCGAACCGCCGTACCACGCCGGTCCGGCCGCGGCCGCGCTCGGTGCCACCGCCATGACCGACGTCAGCGACGGACTCGTCGCCGACCTCGGGCACATCGCCGAGGCCAGCAAGGTCCGCATCGACCTGTGGTCGCCCCGCATCGACATCCCCTCGCAGATGTCCGATATCGGCACGGCGGTCGGCGTGGACCCGATGCAGTGGGTCCTCAACGGTGGTGAGGATCACGCCATCGTGGCCACCTTCCCGCCCGACGTGAAGCTGCCCGCTCGCTGGAAGGTGATCGGCGAGGTCCTCCACCCCTCGGCGCTGCCGCAGGTGACGGTGGACGGCGCCCCCTGGGTCAAGGCCGGCTGGGACCACTTCGGCGACAACGGGGACGCCGAGTAGATTCGCGGCATGCAGACACCCCCGCGCGTGCTGACCGTCGCCGGCTCCGACTCCGGCGGCGGGGCCGGCATCCAGGCCGACCTGAAAACGATGCTGGCGCTGGGCACCCACGGCATGAGCGTGCTCACCGCCGTCACCGCGCAGAACTCCCTGGGCGTCCAGGGCGCGTGGGAGCTGCCCGCCGAGGCGGTGCGCGCCCAGTTCCGCAGCGTCGTCGACGACATCGGCGTCCAGGCCGTCAAGACCGGGATGCTCTCCTCGGCCGTGCTCGTGGAAACCGTCGCGGAGCTGCTCGCCGGCCTCACCGCCCCGGTCGTCGTCGACCCCGTGGGCATCTCCAAGCACGGCGACGCGCTGCTGGCAGCCTCGGCCCTGGACGCCGTCCGCACCAAGCTGCTGCCCACCGCGACGGTCGCCACCCCCAACCTCGACGAGGTCGCCCGGCTCACCGGCGTCCGCGTGCACACCGCGCAGGAGATGCGGCGGGCCGCCGACGCGGTCCTGGCCTTCGGGCCGCGCTGGGTGCTGATCAAGGGCGGCCATCTGCCGGCCGACGCGGCCGACGCCGCGGGCAGCGCCGTGGACCTGCTCACCGACGGCAGCGCGGAGCACTGGCTGCGCGCCCCCCGCCACGGCAACCAGCACACCCACGGCACCGGCTGCACCCTGGCCAGCGCCCTCGCGGCCCGGCTCGCCCTGGGGGACACCGTCCCGCAGGCCGCCGCGGCGGCCAAGGAGTACGTCACCGGCGCGCTCGCGGCCGGCTTCCGACTGGGCGCGGGCATCGGCCCGGTCGACCACGGCTGGCGGCTGCGCGGCGCCCGCTGACCGCGGCCGGGCCCCAGGGCGGGCGGCCCTGCCCAGGGCAACGGCAGAAGCCGGCCCACCCATGAGGTGGACCGGCTTCACAAGCAACCGGCGGGGCTGCGCTACGGCTAAGGCGTCAGCGCGAGACCTTGCCGGCCTTGATGCACGAGGTGCAGGCGTTCAGCTTCTTCGGCGTGCGCCCGACCACTGCACGCACCGTCTGGATGTTGGGGTTCCAACGACGGTTGGTGCGGCGGTGCGAGTGCGAAACACTCTTGCCGAAGCCCGGCCCCTTGCCGCAGACGTCGCAGTTGGCAGCCACGGGTCACTCCAAAGACTTCAGATGCACTTACGGTGAGAACCGGTCGGGTCGAGTGCATAGCCGTGCCGACGCCGACAGGAGGGGAAAAGGCCCGATTTTCATCGGGCAACCGGAGCAGCATACAACGACCGCTCCTGCAGGACGAAACTACCACGCACCCTCCGGCCCCCGCCCCGGCCCCCGGTCCCGGCCGCGACTACTGTGCGGGTGCATCCCGCGACCCAGGAGGACGATGTGCCAAACCCGCTCGACGCCACCGCGGTCCGCGCCTGGTGCGGACTGGCCCTGGAGGCGCTCGGACGGGAACGCGAGCGGATCGACGCGATCAACGTCTACCCGGTCGCCGACGGGGACACCGGCACCAACCTCTACCTGACGCTGGAGTCGGCCGCCCGCGCGGTCGAGGCCGCCTTCGACGGCCATGCCTCCGCCGGCACCGCGCCCGTCCTCGCCGACGCCGTCGGCGCCATGGCGCACGGCGCCCTCATCGGGGCCCGCGGCAACTCCGGCACCATCCTGGCCCAGCTGCTGCGCGGCATGTCCCAGGAGCTGGCGGGCGCCCCGGTCGGCGGGAGCGGCGCCGCGGACGCCCTGCGCACGGCGCTGCGGCGGGCCGCCGCGGCGGCGTACGAGGCGGTGGCGCACCCCGTGGAGGGCACCGTGCTGACCGTGGCGACGGCCGCCGCCGAGGCCGCCGGGACCGCGGCCGCCGAGCCCGCCGCGGTCGCGCGGGCCGCCCACCAGGGCGCCGCGGAGGCGCTGCGGGCCACCCCGGGGCAGCTCGCGGTGCTGGGCCGGGCCGGAGTGGTGGACGCCGGCGGCTGCGGGCTGGTGGCCCTGTTGGGCGCGCTCGCCGACGCGCTGTCCGGGGAGGTCACCGCCGCCCCCGTCGCCGTGGGGGCCGGTGCGGCGCTGCCGGTGGCGGGCGGGTGCCGGGTCGCGGGCCAGGAGGCGGACGGCGGCGCCGACCCGCACGCCGGCGGCCCCGCCTTCGAGGTGATCTACCTGCTGGAGGCCGGGGACGCCGAGGTGGCCAGGCTGCGCGGCCGGCTCGACCGGCTCGGCGACTCGCTGGTGGTGGTCGGCGGCGACGGCCTGTGGAACGTGCACGTCCACGTCGACGACGCGGGGGCCGCGGTGGAGGCCGGTATCGAGGCCGGCCGGCCGTACCGGATCCGGATCACCCACTTCGGCGCGGGCCCCCGGGCCGCGGAGCCCGAGCCGGCGGCCCGGGCCGTGGTCGCGGTGGTGGCCGGCGCCGGGCTGGCCGGGCTGTGCGAAGAGGCCGGCGCGACCGCTGTGAGCGTCCGCCCCGGGGAGCCGCCCGCCAGCGGTGAACTGGTCCAGGCGATCCGGCAGGCCCGCGCCCGTGAGGTGATGCTGCTGCCCAACGACCCGGAGCTGCGGCACACCGCGGAGGCCGCGGCCGAGCAGGCCCGGGCCGAGGGCATCCGGGTCGCCCTGATCCCCACCCGCTCCGCCGTACAGGGCCTCGCGGCGCTGGCGGTCCACGAGCCGGGCCGCAGCTTCGACCAGGACGTGGTCGCGATGACCGCCGCGGCCGGCGCCACCCGCTACGCCGAACTGGCCGTCGCCGAGCACCGGTCCTGGACGATGGCCGGCGTCTGCCAGGCCGGGGACGTGCTCGGGCTGATCGACGGCGACGTCGCGGTGATCGGGCCCGACCTGGCCCGCACCGCGACGGCGGTGCTCGACCGGATGCTCTCCGCGGGCGGCGAACTGGTCACCCTCGTCCTCGGCGCGGACGCCCCCGCCTCCCTCGCCGCACACCTGGAACGGCACGTCCGGGAACGCCATCTCGCGGTGGACACGGTCGTCTACGCCGGCGGCGCCTACGCGGCGCCGCTGCTGATCGGCGTGGAATAGCGCGCACCCGGCCGCTATCCGCCGCCCGGCAATTCCTCCCGGAAGGTAATTCCCGACCGCGGAAAACGGCGGTGGTGGCTCGTTGTCAGTGGCGTGGTGTGCAATGGAACGCGTGGCAGCGCTCGACGAACCCCTGAAGAAAATCCTCGGTGGCACCACCGCGAAGGTGCTGGCCGAGCACCTCGGCCTGGAGACGGTCGGCGATCTGCTGCACCACTATCCGCGGCGCTACGCCGAGCGCGGTGAGCTGACCCGGCTGGCGGACCTGCCGCTGGACGAGCACGTCACGGTCGTCGCCCGGGTCGCCGACGCCCGCGTCCTCACCTTCAACCACGGCCGCGGGCAGCGGCTGGAGGTGAACCTCACCGACGGCAGCGGCCGCCTCCAGCTGGTCTTCTTCGGCCGGGGCAGCCACAAACCGCACAAGGACCTGCTGCCCGGGAAGCGCGCGATGTTCGCCGGCAAGGTCTCGGTCTTCAACCGCAAACTCCAACTGGCCCACCCGGAATACGAACTCCTCGACCGGGAGGCCGACAGCGGCGCCGTCGACGCCTTCGCCAACCAGCTCATGCCGATCTACCCGGCGTGCCAGCAGATGGCCTCCTGGAAGATCGCCAAGGCGGTCGACGCGGTGCTCCCCAGCGCCCAAGACGCCGTCGACCCGCTGCCCCCGGCGCTGCGCGAGGGCCGCGGTCTGGTCCCGCTCACCGAGGCGCTGCTGAAGATCCACCGCCCCGGCACCAAGGCCGACATCGCCGACGCCCGCGCCCGGCTGAAGTGGGACGAGGCGTTCGTCCTCCAGGTCGCGCTCGCCCGCCGCCGCCTCGCCGAGACCCAACTCCCCGCCGTGCCACGACAGTTGATCCCCGGCGGCATCCTCGACGCGTTCGACGCCCGGCTGCCGTTCACCCTCACCGAGGGCCAGACGAAGGTCAGCCGGGAGATCTTCGACGACCTGGCCACCGAGCACCCGATGCACCGCCTCCTCCAGGGCGAGGTCGGCTCCGGCAAGGCCCAGCCGCTGGACGCCCTGGTGCTCACCCCGCGCGGCTTCCGCCCCATGGGCGCGATGGCGCCGGGCGTCGAAGTGGTGGTGCCCAGCGGCGAGACCGCCCTGGTGGACGGGGTGTTCCCGCAGGGCGAGCGGGAGGTGTGGCGGCTGGTGCTCTCCGACGGCAGCACCGTGGAATGCGACGACGAGCACCTGTGGATCGTCTCCTCCCGCGCCACCGGGGAGTGCGTACGGACCACCCGCGAGCTGCGGTCCCGCCTGCTGGACGACGACGGCCGGCCGCGGTGGTCGATCGCCCCGGCCACCCCCGTGGATCTCGACGACGGAGGCCACCGGCCCCTGGATCCCCACGCGTTGGGCCGGACGCTGGGTGCGGGCGGCGCCGGCCCGGCCGGCCGCACCGTCCCCGACGCGTACCGCAACGCCCCCGTCAAGGACCGCCGGGCGCTGCTGCACGGCCTGCTGGACGGCGGCGGCGAGCGGCGCGGCACCGACGGGGTGTTCCGCGCCGGCCCGGCCCCGCTGGCCGCCGATGTCGCCTGGCTTACGCGTTCGCTGGGCGGCACGGCCCGGATCGCTCCGGCCGGTGACGGCGCCGCCGCCGTCACCGTGAGGCTCCCGGGGGACGGCGCAGGCGGGGCGGACTTCCGGCGCGCCGTCACCGCCGTCGAGCACGTCGGCCGCAGGCCCGTCCAGTGCATCAGCGTCGCCCACCCCTCGCGCGCCTATGTGACCGACCACTTCACGGTCACGCACAACACCATGGTCGCGCTGCGCGCCATGCTCGGCGTCGTCGACAGCGGCGGCCAGGCGGCGATGCTCGCGCCCACCGAGGTGCTGGCCCAGCAGCACCACCGCTCCATCACGGAGATGATGGGGGAACTCGCCGAGGGCGGCATGCTGGGCGGCGCGGAGCAGGGCACCAAAGTGGTGCTGCTGACCGGCTCGATGGGGGCCGCGGCCCGCCGCCGGGCGCTGCTCGATCTGGTCACCGGCGAGGCCGGCATCGTCATCGGCACCCACGCCCTGATCGAGGACGTGGTGCAGTTCCACGACCTCGGCCTGGTCGTCGTCGACGAGCAGCACCGCTTCGGCGTCGAGCAGCGCGACGCCCTGCGCTCCAAGGGCAAACAGCCGCCGCACCTGCTGGTGATGACCGCCACACCGATCCCGCGGACGGTCGCCATGACCGTCTTCGGCGATCTGGAGACCTCCGTCCTGGACCAGCTCCCCGCCGGACGGTCGCCGATCGCCAGCCATGTGGTGCCCGCCAAGGACAAGCCGCACTTCCTCGCCCGGGCCTGGGAGCGGGTCCGGGAGGAGGTGGCCGCGGGCCACCAGGCGTATGTGGTCTGCCCGCGGATCGGCGACGACGAGGACGACGGCGCGGCCAAGGGGAAGGCCGCCAAGGGGAAGAAGGCCAGCGGCGCCCAGGAGGAGCCGAGTTCACCGGAGGACCTCGCCGAGAAGCGCCCCCCGCTGGCGGTCCTCGACATCGCCGAGCAGCTGCGGACGGGCCCGCTCGCCGGCCTGCGGGTGGCGGCGCTGCACGGCCGGATGGCCCCCGACGACAAGGACGCGGTGATGCGCCGGTTCGCCGCCGGCGAGTTGGACGTCCTGGTCGCCACCACCGTCATCGAGGTCGGGGTCAACGTCCCCAACGCCACCGCCATGGTGATCATGGACGCGGACCGCTTCGGCGTCTCCCAGCTCCACCAGCTCCGCGGCCGGGTCGGCCGCGGCTCGGCGCCCGGCCTGTGCCTGCTGGTCAGCGAGATGCCCGAGGCCAGCCCGGCCCGCGCCCGGCTCGCCGCGGTCGCCGCCACCCTCGACGGCTTCGAGCTCTCCCGCATCGACCTCGAACAGCGCCGCGAGGGCGACGTCCTCGGCCAGGCGCAGTCCGGCGTCCGCTCCTCGCTGCGGATGCTCGCGGTCATCGACGACGAGGAGGTCATCGAGGCGGCCCGCGACGAAGCCACCGCCCTGGTGGCCGCCGACCCCGAGCTGACCGGCTGCCCCGAGTTGCGGACCGCGCTGTCCGCCCTGCTGGACGAGGAACGGGAGCAGTACCTGGACAAGGGCTAGGGCGCCCTGGCACCGCCCTACGGGCAGACGGCAGGAGTGCGGTGCCAGGCCTTAGGCCCTCGGCCGAACTCCCCCCGCCCGTCGTGAGAACGATCACGGGCGGGCGGCGCCCGCGAAGGGTCCGCCCCGTTGGAGACGGACATATCGTGGGGAGGACGGTGCCCGCCCGGGCCCCGCCCCCGAACCACGCTCAACGTAAGGACGGGCCCATGACCCGCGTGATCGCCGGCACGGCCGGCGGCCGCCGCCTCGCCGTACCACCGGGCAACGGCACCCGCCCGACCTCCGACCGGGCCCGCGAGGGGATGTTCTCCACCTGGGAGTCGCTCGACGGCCCGCTGGCCGGCGCCCGGGTGCTCGACCTCTACGGCGGCTCCGGCGCGGTCGGCCTGGAGGCGCTCTCCCGCGGCGCCGCGCACGTCCTGCTGGTCGAGGCCGACGCCCGCGCCGTCCGCACCATCCGGGAGAACGTCAAGACCGTCGGCCTCCCCGGCGTCGACGTCCGGGCCGGCAAGGCCGAGCAGATCGCGGCGACCCCGGCCCCCGGCGAGCCCTACGACATCGTCTTCCTGGACCCGCCCTACGCGGTCACCGACGACGACCTCCGGGAGATTCTGCTCACACTCCGTGGTCAGGGGTGGCTTGCCGCGGAGGCACTCGTCACCGTGGAACGGAGTACCCGCGGCGGCGCGTTCGCCTGGCCGGACGGATTCGAAGCGATCAGGGCCCGTCGCTACGGCGAGGGGACGCTTTGGTACGGTCGCGCCGCTTCGGCGTCCGCCGAACCGACGTCAGCAACCGTGTCATGAACGGACCGGAGAGCGAGGAGACCAAGTTGCGCCGCGCCGTCTGTCCGGGGTCCTTCGACCCCATCACCAACGGGCACCTGGACATCATCGCCCGGGCCTCCAAGCTGTACGACGTCGTCCATGTCGCCGTCATGATCAACAAGTCCAAGCAGGGCCTGTTCACCGTCGACGAGCGGATCGACCTGATCAGGCGGGCCACCGCCGAGTACGGCAACGTCGAGGTCGAGGCCTTCCACGGCCTGCTCGTCGACTTCTGCAAGCAGCGCGACATCCCCGCCATCGTCAAGGGCCTGCGCGCGGTCAGCGACTTCGACTACGAGCTCCAGATGGCCCAGATGAACAACGGCCTCTCCGGGGTGGAGACGCTCTTCGTGCCCACCAACCCCACCTACAGCTTCCTCTCCTCCAGCCTGGTCAAGGAGGTCGCGGCCTGGGGCGGCGACGTCTCCCACCTGGTCCCGCCGTTCGTCCTGGAGGCACTGACCGAACGGCTGCGCAAGAAGTCCTGACCGCATCCCGGTGCGGAGGGGGCCGGCACACTTCTGACGGGTCGTCAGCATGTGTCGGGACGGGGGTTCCTGGCCGTACAGTCGTCCCGTTCCGTCCTTCCGATCCTGCAGAGAGTGGCGAGTCCAAGGTGGACGTCCAGAAGAAGCTCGACGACATCGTCCAGACCGTCGGCAGCGCCCGGTCCGTGCCCATGTCGGCCTCGTGCGTGGTCAACCGCGCCGAACTGCTCGCCCTGCTGGAGGAAGTGCGCTCCGCGCTGCCCGGTTCCCTGGCGCAGGCGCAGGAACTCCTCGGCGGGCGCGAGCAGATGGTGGAGGAGGCGCGCGCCGAGGCCGAGCGGATCATCGAGTCCGCGCACAGCCAGCGCGGTTCGCTGATCTCGGACACCGAGGTGGCCCGGCAGGCCCAGGACGAGGCGGACCGGATCCTGGCCGAGGCGCGCCAGGAGGCCGAGGAGGTCCGCGCCCAGGCCGACGACTACGTCGACAGCAAGCTCGCCAACTTCGAGGTCGTGCTCACCAAGACCATCGGCGCCGTCGACCGCGGCCGCGAGAAGCTGCTCGGCCGCGGTCCGGGCCTGGACGAGCAGGGCTTCGAGGACACCGAGGCCCCCGAGCGCAGCGCCGACCCGGAGACCCTCAAGCAGCGCGCCGACGCGTACGTGGACACCAAGTTCGGCGCCTTCCAGGCCGTGCTGACCAAGACCCTGGAGGCGGTCGGCCGCGGCCGGGACAAGCTCCAGGGCGCCCGCCCGATCGACGAGCTCGCCGCCCACCTCGCCGCGCAGAGCGATCCGCAGTCCGCCGCCCCGCCGCAGGCCGACGCCGACTACCTCGCCGGCCTGGCCGGCCTCCCCCCGGTCCAGGGCGACCAGCAGCCGCAGCCCGGCTACTACACCGACCAGGCAGCCGCCTACCAGCAGCCGGCCGACTTCGCCTACCAGCAGCCCGAGCAGGCCGCCTACGCCCAGCAGCAGGACCCCTACGGCTACGACTGGCAGCAGCCCCAGCAGCCGGCCGCCCAGGTGCCCGCACAGGGCTACGACGCGGCCGTCGGCTACCAGCCGCAGCAGGTGCCCCCGCAGCCCCAGCACGCCCCTGCCGCCCAGCCCGGCATCCTGGACGAGACCAGCCTCTTCGACACCAGCCTGATCAACCTCGACCAGCTGCGGCAGTACGAGGAGCGCCGCCGGTAGACCGGGTCCGGCCCCGCGCCCACCGGCCCGCGGCCGGGAAGGGTTGGGGCGGATTGGGCCTAACGGGGGTGGTCCAGTATCCTGGCTGTTCGGTCGCGTGTATGCCCGCGATCAACGCTGCCCGCACACCGGATCTCCGGCCGTGCGCGGCTGATACCGCAGTACAGAAAGCAGGAAAGCCTTGGGCGCCCGCCTCGACCACCGTGCCCCGCTCGTGTTCGACACACGCGAGCTGGGTCGCCGTCCCGGCACGCTCAAGCGGCTCTCCCGCACCGTCGAGGCCCCCGCGGACCTCGGCAACGAGGTCGTCGGAGCGCCCCAGGGCGAGCCGGTCGAGCTCGACCTCCGCCTGGAATCGGTCATGGACGGGGTGCTCGTTACGGGTACCGCCCGTGCGACCGTGAAGGGGGAGTGCGTAAGGTGTCTGGAGCCGCTGGAGCGCATGCTCGAAGCGGACTTCCAGGAGCTGTTCGCCTACCCCGACGCCGATGCCCGGACCACCGAGTCCGGCGACGACGCCGAGGACGAGGAGGACACGTTCTACATCGAGGACGATCTGTTCGACCTCGAACCCGTGCTGCGGGACGCGGTGGTGCTGGCACTGCCGCTGCAGCCGGTGTGCCGGGAGAACTGCCCGGGCCTGTGTTCCGATTGCGGGGCACGGCTGGCGGACGACCCGGACCACCACCACGACGCCGTCGACATGCGCTGGGCGGCGCTGCAGGAACTCGTCGAGTCCAACCAGGACCGCGAGAAGGACAACGAACCCCGCCTCGGTGGGGATGAACCTCAGGAGAAGTAGCCGTGGCTGTTCCGAAGCGGAAGATGTCGCGCAGCAACACGCGCCACCGCCGGTCGCAGTGGAAGGCTGCGGTCCCCACCCTGGTTGCGTGCGAGCGCTGCCAGGAGCCGAAGCAGCAGCACATCGCGTGCCCGAGCTGCGGCACCTACAACAAGCGCCAGGTCATCGCGGTCTGAGCGGCTGGTGACAGGCACTGTGTCTAGCCCCAAGAAGGCATCAGACGGCCAGACGTCACCCCGCAAGCGCGGCGACGAAACGGCACCGGCGGACACGGCCTCGTCCCTCTCGCTTCTGGAAGGGCGGCTCGGGTACACACTTGAGTCCGCCCTTCTGGTGCGTGCACTGACGCACCGCTCGTACGCCTACGAGAACGGCGGTCTGCCCACCAACGAGCGACTCGAATTCCTCGGGGATTCGGTGCTCGGCCTGGTGGTCACCGACACGCTGTACCGCATCCACCCCGACCTGCCCGAAGGCCAACTGGCCAAGCTGCGGGCCGCGGTGGTCAACTCGCGGGCGCTCGCCGAGGTGGGCCGCGGCCTCGACCTCGGCGCCTTCATCCGCCTCGGACGGGGCGAAGAGGGCACGGGCGGCCGGGACAAGGCCTCCATCCTCGCCGACACCCTGGAAGCGGTGATCGGCGCGGTCTATCTCGACCAGGGCCTCGATGCGGCCGGCGAGCTGGTACACCGGCTCTTCGACCCGCTCATCGAGAAGTCCTCCAGTCTGGGCGCAGGCCTCGACTGGAAGACCAGCCTCCAGGAGCTCACCGCGACCGAGGGGCTGGGTGTTCCGGAATACCTGGTCACCGAGACCGGTCCGGACCACGAGAAGACCTTTACTGCTGCCGCCCGCGTCGGTGGTGTCTCGTACGGCACCGGCACCGGCCGCAGCAAGAAGGAAGCCGAGCAGCAGGCGGCCGAATCCGCGTGGCGTGCGATCCGCGCCGCGGCGGACGAGGCGGCAGGGAAGACGCCGGACGGCGCCGACCCGGCTCAGGCTTCGGGCGACACCTCGTCGCCGACACACTGAGAACGACGCTTCTGACCCCTCCCGGACGGCCCCATCGGCCGCCCCGGGTGGGGTCAGAGGTCTTTTCCGACAGTCCTTTGCGACGCGCGGTCCTCATGACGCGGCGCCGAAGAGCGTGAGGAGCGCCCGTGCCCGAGCTGCCCGAGGTCGAGGTCGTCCGCCGTGGCCTTGCGCGCTGGGTCAGCGGGCGGACCATCGCCGCCGTCGAGGTCCGCCACCCGCGCGCCATCCGCCGGCACACCGCCGGCGCGGAGGACTTCGCCGCCCGGCTCACGGGTCTGCGGGTCGGCCCGGCCCGCCGCCGCGGCAAGTACCTGTGGCTCCCGGTGACCGGCGGCGGCCCGGCCGCGCAGAGCGCTGCCGAGGGCATCGCCCCGCGTCTCACCCCCGATGTCACCCACGGCCTGGCGATCCTCGCCCACCTCGGCATGAGCGGGCAGCTGCTGGTCCAGCCGCAGGACACCCCCGACGAGAAGCATCTGCGGATCCGGGTCCGCTTCGCCGACGCCGGCACCCCCGCCGAAGCCCGTGGCACCGAGCTGCGCTTCGTCGACCAGCGCACCTTCGGCGGCCTCTCGCTGCACGACACCGTGCCCGGCGACCCCGACCTGCTCCCCGACGTGATCGCGCACATCGCCCGCGACCCGCTCGACCCGGCCTTCGACGACGCCGCCTTCCACGACGCGCTGCGCCGCCGCCGGACCACGATCAAGCGCGCACTCCTGGACCAGACCCTGATCAGCGGCGTCGGCAACATCTACGCCGACGAGGCGCTCTGGCGCTCCCGGCTCCACTTCGACCGGCCGACCGCCACCTTCACCCGCCCCCGCACCGCCGAACTGCTCGGCCACGTCCGGGACGTGATGACCGCCGCACTGGCCGTCGGCGGCACCAGCTTCGACAGCCTCTACGTCAACGTCAACGGCGAGTCCGGCTACTTCGAGCGCTCCCTGGACGCCTACGGCCGCGAGGACGAACCCTGCCGCCGCTGCGGCACGCCGATCCGCCGCCGCCCCTGGATGAACCGCTCCAGCTACTTCTGCCCGCGCTGCCAGCGTCCGCCCCGGGCGCACTGACACACCACCGGCCCGGGCTCCCTCAGAAGCCGAACTCCTGGGTCCACCACGGGCCGCCCGGGCCGAAGTGGGCGCCGACGCCGAGGGTCTTGTACTCGCAGTTGAGGATGTTGGCGCGGTGGCCCGGGCTGGTCATCCAGGTGTCCATCACCGCCTGCGCGTCGGCCTGGCCGCGGGCGATGTTCTCCCCGCCGAGGTCCGTGACGCCCTGTGCGCGGGCCCGGTCCCAGGGCGAGTGGCCGTCCGGGTCGGTGTGGCCGAAGAAGTCGCGCCGCGCCATGTCGTCGCTGAACGCCTGGGCCAGATCGCCCAGTTCGTCGCCGGCGGTCACCGGCGAGCAGCCCGCCCGGGCGCGTTCCTGATTGACCAGCCGCACCACCTCGGCCGCGGCCGAGGCCTCGGTGCCGCCGCTGACGCTCGGGCCGACGGTCGGCGAAGCGGACTGCTCGGGCACGGTGGCGGTCGGCTCGCCGGTGGGCTGCGCGGTGGGCCGGTCGGACGCCTGAGGGGAGGGGGAGGCGGCGGGCCGGGACGCGGCGGGGGAGGCACTGGGCGCGGACGGGGAGGGGGCCGAAGAGGTCCGCCCGCTGCCCCGGGACGCGGGCTTCCCGCCGCCGCGCTCGGTCGCGTCCGGGACGCCGACCGCCGGCGCGGAGGAGGTCTGCAGCGGTATGCCGACCGTCGGGGCGCCGGCATCGACCCGGTCGGTGCGGTCGCCTCCGCTGCCGACCTCCACGAACCGCCCGCTGCCCGGGACGAGTCCGGTCGTCACCGCCACCGCGCCCATCGCCACCGCAGCGGAGGCACCGAGCAGTCCGGTGCGCACCGGCGCGGTCCGGCGGGCCGCCCGGTGTCCCCGGCGTGCCGCGGGCGCGCCCACCGGTCCGTCAACGGGCCCCGTACGAACGGGTTCCGAAGCGTGGGGAGCAGAGCGTCGATGGCGGCCCATCCGCAGAAGTTCCTTCCGTCCAGCGTCAAACCGGCTCACCCATAAGGGTGAGCCCTCGCTGTCGGGGGACTGTACGCCATGACGTCAGGGGCAGATGTGCCTGCTGAGCAATTGGCCGGTTAACGTGCACACATGGATGAGCACGTGCGGATGACCGCGTGGGTACGCGGGCGGGTCCAGGAAGTGGGGTTCCGTTGGTTCACCCGCGCGAACGCCTTGCGCATCGGCGGACTCGCCGGCTTCGCGGTCAACCTCGGTGACGGCCGCGTCCAGGTCGTCGCGGAGGGCGCCAAGGAGCGCTGCGAGCAGTTGCTGGAGTGGCTCCGCACCGGGGACACGCCCGGGGCCGTCGCCGGGGTCACTGAGATTTGGGCCACGCCGCGGGGCGGCTACGACGGCTTCGAGATCCGCTGACCGGGCCGGGAGGAAGCCGCTTCGACGGCCGCGTCCGACGCTCTCGCGGGTGCCGGTTCGTGAGCGGCTTACGGGAGATAAGCCCAGGTGGTTGCCAACTCGGCCGACCCGTGCAAGGCTGCCGCTGTACGGATGATCTCCACGCCCCATGGGACCTTTCTGGGGAGTAACGCGCTCTGCTTTGGCGGCACGCGCACTCTCAGGTGCCCGAGGATACGGGGTGTGATCGTGTTGACCCCCCATCCGTTTGGTGAGACTCTGGAATCCCCGCGCACCTTAGCTGTTTGGCATTGAGTACACCTGGAGAATGACAAGCACCGCGGGTGCGAATCCCTCACGACCCACACCGCTTCGGTCGGTCACTCATTGTGGAGGACCATCCATCATGGCAAAGGCGCTTCTCGGTTACGTCGGCGGCTCCGACCCCCGAGTCCTCGCCGAGATGCGACGGCTTCAGCAGCGCGTACAGGACCTCGAATCCGAACTCATTCGGATGCAGGCCGAGAACGACATGCTCTCCGCTGCCGCGCGTCGCGACGACTCGGTGCTCGACATCGACGTACCCCAGGCGGAGCCCGCGCTCACCTGACCCCGACCGGGGTCGGACGGGCTGCACGCCAGCCGCTTGAGGCACCGCACGCTTCAAGATCTGCACTTCAAGATCTGCAAGGGACGCTTCGGCGTCCCTTCGTCGTTTCCCCGTCGTCCCGCCCCTCGGTCATTCCGCCCGGTCGCGCTTTTCCTTCTCCGGGCCGCCGGGTATCGGGTGCCCTCCGGTCACTTCCGTCGCGGGGAGTTTCCCCTGCCCCTCGGCGTCGTCCTTACCGCATGATGTGCCCTTCCCTTTACCCGGTGAAACCGGCCTCTTACAGCTCGGTTGAACCGGTGGCGAAGGGTGGCGGACATGTGGGGGTCGTATGAGGCAACGGCGGCCGCCGGAATGGTGCGGAGGGGGCGGGCGGAGCGGCCGGTAGAGTTCAAAGGCGTGCATCTGAAGAGTCTGACCCTGCGAGGCTTCAAGTCCTTCGCCTCCGCCACGACGCTGCGGTTCGAACCGGGCATCACCTGTGTCGTGGGCCCCAACGGTTCCGGCAAGTCCAATGTCGTGGACGCGTTGTCGTGGGTGATGGGGGAGCAGGGAGCCAAATCGCTGCGCGGCGGGAAGATGGAGGACGTCATCTTCGCCGGGACGACCGGGCGGCTGCCGCTGGGCCGCGCCGAGGTCTCGCTGACGATCGACAATTCCGACGGTGCGCTGCCCATCGCATACGCCGAAGTCACCCTGACCCGGACCATGTTCCGCAACGGCGGCAGCGAGTACCAGATCAACGGCGACACCTGCCGGCTGCTGGACATCCAGGAACTGCTCTCCGATTCCGGTATCGGCCGCGAGATGCACGTGATCGTCGGGCAGGGGCAGCTGGACTCCGTCCTGCACGCCGATCCGATGGGCCGCCGGGCGTTCATCGAAGAGGCCGCCGGTGTGCTCAAGCACCGCAAGCGCAAGGAGAAGGCGCTGCGGAAGCTGGACGCGATGAAGGCCAACCTCGCCCGTGTCCAGGACCTGACCGACGAGCTGCGGCGGCAGCTCAAACCGCTGGGGCGGCAGGCCGCGGTCGCCCGGCGGGCCGCCGTCATCCAGGCTGATCTGCGCGACGCCCGGCTGCGGCTGCTCGCCGACGACCTCGTCACGCTGCGCCGGGCGCTGGCCGCCGAGATCGCCGACGAGGCGGCGCTGAAGGAGCGCAAGGAGACGGTGGAGGCGCGGCTGCGCACCGCCCGGCAGCACGAGGCGGCGCTGGAGGCGGAGGTGCGGGCGCTGGCGCCGCGGGTGCAGCGGGCCCAGCAGACCTGGTACGAGCTGTCGCAGCTGGCCGAGCGGGTGCGCGGGACGGTGTCGTTGGCCGAGGCCCGGGTGCGCAGTGCGGCGGCGGCCCCGCCGGAGGAGCGGCGCGGGCGGGACCCGGAGGACCTGGAGCGGGAGGCCGCCCGGATCCGTGAGCAGGAGGCGGAGTTGACCGCCGCGCTGGAGGCGGCGAGCCGGGCGCTGGAGGACACCGTCGAGCATCGGGCCGTGCTGGAGCGGGAGTTGGCCGACGAGGAGCGGCGGCTGCGGGACGCGGCCCGGGCGTCGGCCGACCGGCGCGAGGGGCTGGCCCGGCTGAGCGGGCAGGTCACCGCCGCCCACGGCCGGGCCGCCTCGGCGCGGGCCGAGATCGGCCGGCTGGCCGAGGCCCGGGACGCCGCCCGGGCCCGGGCGGTCGCGGCCCAGGAGGAGTACGAGCAGCTCAAGGCCGAGGTCGACGGGCTGGCCGCGGACGACGAGGAGATCGCCGGCCGGTACGAGGCGGCCCGGCGGGAGCTGGCCGAGGCGGAGGCCGCGCTGGGCGCGGCGCGGGAGGCGCTGACCGCGGCCGAGCGGGAGCGCGCCGCGACCGCAGCCCGGCACGACGCGCTCGCCCTCGGGCTGCGCCGCAAGGACGGCACCGGTGCGCTGCTGGCGGCCGGGGACCGGATCGGGGGACTGCTCGGGCCGGCGGCCGAACTGCTCACCGTCGCGCCCGGTTTCGAGGTCCCGGTGGCGGCCGCGCTGGGCGCCGCGGCGGACGCGGTCGCGGTCACCGACCCGGCCGCGGCCGCGGAGGCGCTGCGGCTGCTGCGCAAGGAGGACGCGGGGCGGGCGGCGCTGGTGCTGGCCGGCAGTCGGCCGGCGCGGGTGCCGGCGCCGGCCCGGGCGCGGGAGGACGTGGCGGCCGTCGCCGCGGTGGAGGGCGCCGAGCGGGCCGGTGGCGAGGCGTCCGGCGGGGCCGGGAGCGGCGGTGCGCCGCCGGCTCCGCGGCCGGTCGGCGCGCCGGTGCCGGCCGAGGAACTGGTCGGCGGGCCACGGGAGTTGACCGCCTCGGTGGCCCGGCTGCTGCGGGACGTGGTGGTGGTCGGGACGCTGGCGGAGGCCGAGGAGCTCGTGGCGGCGCGGCCGGAGCTGACCGCCGTCACCGCGGAGGGCGATCTGCTCGGGGCGCACTTCGCGCAGGGCGGTTCGGCGGGGGCGCCGAGCCTGCTGGAGGTCCAGGCCTCCGTCGACGAGGCGGCCGCGGAGCTCACGGAGCTGGTGGCCCGCTGCGACGGGCTGGACCGGGCGCGGCAGGTGGCGGAGCGGCGGCGTGCGCAGTGCGCCGCGCTGGTCGAGGAGTGGGACGCCCGGCGGCGCGCGGGCGACCGGGAGAAGTCGCAGGTCGCCGGGGACCTGGGGCGGTTGGCCGGGCAGGCGCGGGCCGCCGCGGGGGAGGCCGAACGGTCCGACGCGGCCGCCGCCCGGGCCGAGGAGGCGCTGGCGCGGGCCACCGAGGAGGCGGAGGAACTGGCCGCCCGGCTCGCCGCGGCCGAGGAGGCGCCCGGCGCGGCCGACGAGGAACCGGACACCTCCGTTCGCGACCGGTTGGCGGCGGACGGCGCCAACGCCCGGCAGACCGAGATGGAGGCCCGGCTCCAGGCGCGTACGCACGAGGAGAGGGTCAAGGGGCTCGCCGGGCGGGCGGACGCGCTGGACCGGGCGGCGCGGGCCGAGCGCGAGGCGCGGGCGCGGGCCGAGCGGCGGCGGGCACGGCTGCGCCACGAGACGGCGGTGGCCGGGGCGGTGGCCTCGGGGGCGCGGCAACTGCTGGCGCATATCGAGGTGTCGGTGGTCCGGGCCGAGGAGGAGCGGGCCGCCGCGGAGCGGGCCAAGGACGAGCGGGAGCGGGCGCTGGCGGTCGCCCGTGAGGAGGGCCGCGGGCTGGCCGGCGAGCTGGACAAGCTGACCGACTCGGTGCACCGCGGTGAGGTGCTGGGTGCGGAGAAGCGGCTGCGGATCGAGCAGTTGGAGGGCCGGGCGCTGGAGGAGCTGGGGGTGGAGCCGGCCGCGCTGGTGGCGGAGTACGGCCCCGACCAGCCCGTCCCGCCGTCCCCGGCGGCCGAGGGCGAGACGCTGCCCGAGGCCCCCGACGACCCGCGCAACCAGCCGGTGCCGTTCGTGCGGGCCGCGCAGGAGAAGCGGCTGAAGGCCGCCGAGCGGGCGTACCAGCAGCTCGGGAAGGTGAACCCGCTGGCGCTGGAGGAGTTCGCGGCGCTGGAGGAGCGGCACCAGTTCCTCAGCGAGCAGCTTGAAGACTTGAAGAAGACCCGCGCTGACCTGCTGCGCGTGGTCAAGGAGGTCGACGAGCGGGTCGAGCAGGTCTTCACCGAGGCGTACCGCGACACCGCGCGGGAGTTCGAGGGTGTCTTCGCCCGCCTCTTCCCGGGCGGCGAGGGGCGGCTGGTGCTGACGAACCCGGACGACATGCTGGCGACCGGGGTGGATGTGGAGGCGCGCCCGCCGGGGAAGAAGGTCAAGCGGCTCTCGCTGCTGTCGGGCGGGGAGCGTTCGCTGACCGCGGTGGCGCTGCTGGTGTCGATCTTCAAGGCGCGGCCGAGCCCGTTCTATGTGATGGACGAGGTCGAGGCGGCGCTGGACGACACCAATCTCCAGCGGCTGATCCGGATCATGGAGGAGCTCCAGGAGAGTTCCCAGCTGATCGTGATCACGCACCAGAAGCGGACGATGGAGGTCGCCGACGCGCTCTACGGCGTCTCGATGCAGGGCGACGGCGTCTCGAAGGTGATCAGTCAACGGCTGCGCTGAGCACGCCGGGTGGGCCCGCGGCGGGCCCGTGACGGTTTCTCGTCACTTCCTGAAGATCAATTCAGAACTTGAATGGAAGCCGCGCCGGGCAGGTGAGGAAGGCGTCAGCTCGGAGGTATTGACTTCGAAACTTAAACGCATAGTCTCTGCAACGTTGCTTTTACCTTCAAGTGGTGGGTACCCCCGACGTGTGCACCACTTGTAGGGCCAGCCCCCTACGCCCGGCAGCGCAGCCGGGCCACTGGAGTTCACGTTGACCAGCACCGCGCAGCCGACGGTCCCGGAAGGCCGCAAGGCCCAGCCGGAACACCTCGGCCATGTCATCTTCATCACCGCGGCTGCCGCGATGGGCGGCTTTCTCTTCGGCTATGACAGCTCCGTCATCAACGGTGCCGTCGAGGCCATCCGCAGCCGCTACGACGTGGGGTCCGCCGTCCTCGCGCAGGTGATCGCCATCGCCCTGATCGGCTGCGCCGTCGGTGCCGCCACCGCCGGCCGGATCGCCGACCGGATCGGCCGGATCCGGGTGATGCAGATCGCCGCGGTGCTGTTCACCATCAGTGCGGTCGGCTCCGCGCTGCCGTTCGCCCTGTGGGACCTGGCGATGTGGCGCGTCCTGGGCGGCATCGCGATCGGCATGGCCTCGGTCATCGGCCCGGCCTACATCGCCGAGGTCTCGCCGCCGGCCTACCGCGGCCGGCTCGGCTCCTTCCAGCAGGCCGCCATCGTCGTCGGCATCGCCGTCTCCCAGCTCGTCAACTGGGGCATCCTCAACCTCGCCCACGGTCAGCAGCGCGGCAAGATCGGCGGCCTGGAGGCCTGGCAGTGGATGCTCGGCGTGATGGTCGTCCCCGCCATCCTCTACGGTCTGCTCTCCCTGGCGATCCCCGAGTCGCCGCGCTTCCTCATCTCCGTCGGCAAGACCGCCCGCGCCAAGGAGGTGCTCGGTGAGGTCGAGGGGCACGCGGTGAACCTCGACGCCCGGGTCGCCGAGATCCAGGACGCGATGCGCCGCGAGCACAAGTCGACCTTCAAGGACCTGCTCGGCGGCAGGAAGGGCTTCCTGCCGATCGTCTGGGTCGGCATCGGACTCTCCGTCTTCCAGCAGCTGGTCGGCATCAACGTCGCCTTCTACTACTCCTCGACGCTGTGGCAGTCGGTCGGGATCAACCCGGAGAGCTCGTTCTTCTACAGCTTCACCACCTCGATCATCAACATCATCGGCACCGTGATCGCGATGATCTTCGTCGACCGGATCGGCCGCCGCCCGCTGGCGTTGATCGGCTCGGCCGGTATGGCCGTCGCGCTCGCCCTGGAAGCCTGGGCCTTCTCCGCCAAGACCGGGGCCGGCACCCTGCCGGCGCTCCAGGGCACCGTGGCCCTGATCGCCGCGCACGGCTTCGTCCTCTTCTTCGCGCTCTCCTGGGGCGTCGTGGTCTGGGTCTTCCTGGGCGAGATGTTCCCGAACAAGATCCGCGCCGCCGCGCTGGGTGTCGCCGCCTCCGCGCAGTGGATCGCCAACTGGGCGATCACGGCCAGCTTCCCCAGCCTCTCCGACTGGAACCTGTCCGGCACCTACGTGATCTACACGTTCTTCGCCCTGCTCTCGATCCCCTTCGTGCTCAAGTTCGTGAAGGAGACCAAGGGCAAGGCGTTGGAGGAGATGGGCTAACCCCCCCGCCAGCCCACTCCTCGGCTCTCACTGCTGCCCCGGCTCACCCGAGCCGGGGCAGCAGTGGTTTCCGCGGCCGGGCACGCCGCCTCGCGCCCCTACGGGAGGAGCGGGCTGCCCCCGGGTATCTCCACCCAGCGACGGGGCGGGCCGGTCACGGCTTCCGGATCCGTCACGCGCACCCCGGCCGCCGCGGAGGCGTACGCCAACGCGGCGGCGTCGTACAGGTCGTCGGGCAGCGCCCAGCTCCAGAAGCGGTGGGTCCAGTGGGCCTCGGGCACCTCGTCGGACGGGGGCAGGCCGATCTCCTCGGACAGCTCGATGCGGCCGTCGCGCGCGAGCGTGCCGAACGTGCCGCCCATGGGATTGACGAACAGGCCGTACGCGGTGGTGCCGGGGGAGAGCGCGGCCAGCGGCGGGTCGGTGCTCAGCACGTAGGACGACCACTGGACCAGGACGCAGCCGCCGGGCACCCCCGTCACCCCGACCCGGCGGTGGGCCTCGGCGCCGTACGGATCGAGACCCCAGGAGGCGGGGTCGGACGGATCCGCGCCGGGCCCGGGCGCGAACACCGGGCAGTCGCCGGGGTCGCGGCCCAGCCGGCGGACCGCCTCCTCCTCGCCGATGCCGGCGACGAACGCCACCGACATGCCCCCGGTGCGGACGCCGCGGAAGATCGCGGTCCGCTCGTCCGCGTCCCGCTGGGCGGCGCGCTCCTCGGGTGTCGGCTCCACCGCCCCCGGCAGCCCGGCGAACAGCGGGGCCAGCGGTGTGGTCAGCGCCAGCCGGCCGGGGGAGCGGCCGCCGATCTGCGGGCGCCAGGCGTCCGCGCCGGCGCGCAGCAGCACCTCGGCGGTCTCCTCGGAGCCGTGGCAGACGGCGTGCCACAGCGGGGTGCAGCCCTCGCCGTCCGGTGCGTCCACCGCCGCGCCGTGATCCAGGAGCGCGGCGACGGCCTCGGCGGAGCCGTGCGCGGCCGCCAGATGGAGCGGGGTCTCCCCTGAGCCGGGCGCCAGGGCGGTCGGATCGGCGCCGCGGTCCAAACGGGCCAGTACCAGCGCGGTGTCCCGCCAGTGGCGCCGGCCCAGGAGCTCCCAGTCGCCGCGCGCGGCATCGGGGGCGGGCGGGGCCCACGCCCGCTCCGCCGGCTCGGGCGGTCGGGCCAGGATCTCCGCGGGGCCCGGGCCGACGGTGCGCAACCCCCGCGACGGGGCACCCTCCGCCGGCTCGGCGTCCCGCCAGACCTCCCGCGCCTCGCCGGCCGCCACCCGCAGCGGCCCGGCGTCGAAGACGGTGACCGTCTCGGGCACCTGCTCGTCCGGCCACTCGACCACCAGCTGGGTGGCGCCGGCCGGCGGCAACTGCGAGAGGTGCAGCTCCAGTTGATAGTGGAAGGCGCCGCCGGAGCCGCCGCTGAGCCGCAGGGTCGGGCCGCGGCGCCCGGCCGGCGGCCAGGGCTCGCCGTCGAGCGTGGTGACCTTCCGTCCGTCGGCCAGCAGCAGACCGCAGCGCAGCGCCCCGCCGCCCGGGTGCCCGTACGGCGACGTTCGCCCGCCGGGACGGATCCGCCGCAGGAAGACCGAGAGCCGCATCGTCACCGAACCCGGCCAGACGTCCCACCCGGTGAGCAGGATCCGCGCGTCGGGGCCCGCGCCGGCCTCGGCGACCTGCGGGAGCCGGGCCGGGACGTACCACTGGCAGGGCGTGAACTCCTCGTCGTCGCCGGGTGCGTAGGGGCCCAACTCCAGGGTGTCCTGCGAGGGTTCGGGGGGTGGTGCGGAGGCGGGCAGACCGTCGAAGAAGCTCATGCCCCGATCGTGACACCCGCCACTGACAATCGCGTGCTGCGCGGGCGCGGCCCGCTGCGACCTCAGCCCGCCACGTGCGGCAGCACCCGTTCCGCGAACAGCCGCAGCGACCGCCAGCCCTCCTCGACCGGCAGACCGCCGCACAGCGGATGCAGTATCAACATCCCCTGGGTGCCGTCCTCTTGGGCCAGTCGCACGCAGGCGTCCGGCGTGACGATCCGGTAGACGCCCTCGGCGCGCAGTGCCGCGGTGTCCTGCGCGGCGGAGCGCACCGCCGAGTGGCTCCCCGCGGACTGCCAGGCCGCGTACCGCCGCGCCTCGTACAGCAGATGGCCGCCGTACGCCTGCCAACTCCGGTCCGGATCCTCGGAGAGGTGCAGCAGGCAGGTGCGCGGCGGCGGTTGCAGCACCCAGCCGTCCGTTCCGGCCGCGGCGCACTGCTCGTGGTAGTAGCGCTCCAGCTCCGGTAGATGGGCGCTGGGGAAGAGCGGCAGTCCCAGACGGGCCGCGCGCCGGGCCGCGGGTCGCGAGCCGCCCCCGATGAGCAGCGGCGGGTGCGGCCGGGAGTACGGGCGCGGGGTGACCTGGACCGTGCGCCCCCGATAGCGGAACGGTTCGCCGGTCCAGGCGTCCAGCAGCGCCCGGAGCACCTCGTCCTGGAGTGCGCCGCGGTCGCGCCACTCCTTGCCGTGCGCCGCGTACTCCTCGGGCCGGTAGCCGAGGCCGGCGACGGTGATCAGCCGGCCGCCGCCGAGCAGATCGAGCACGGCGAGGTCCTCGGCCAGCCGCAGCGGGTCGTGCAGCGGGGTGATCAGGGCGGAGACGGTGACGCCGATCCGGCGGGTGGCGCCGAGCACGGCGCCCGCGAAGGCGAGCGGGGAGGGCATCCAGCCGCTGTCGGTGGCGTGGTGCTCCTCGGTCTGGATCATGGCCAGACCGTGGTCGTCGGCGTACCGGGCCATCTCGACGGCGGCCCGGTAGCGGGCGGAGAGTTCCCCCGGCGCGGCCGGCGGGCCGGCGAGGTTGAAGCGCAGGACCGTGGTGGGTGCGGCAGAGCCGGCGGACATGGCAGGTCCCCTTCGCCGGAGCAGGTGGCGAAGGGGACCGTAGCTGACGATACGTCAGTTCACCAGGTTCGTGCCGGGATCCGGCCGGTGGTCAGTCGACCGTGACGGCCGGCCGCTCCTCGTCGGACCCCGCGGCGGGGTCGGATGCCGGGGCGCCGTTCTCCTCGGCGGCCGGCAGGACCGCGAAGACCACCGCGGCGATCAGGATGGTGACCGCCCAGCCCAGGCCGTTCCGGCCGATCCAGGTGTCGGCCAGGGGGCCGGTGAACCACTGCACCTTGGTGAAGGCCAGGCCCGCCAGCAGGGCGAGC
Source organism: Streptomyces sp. NPDC093097 (assembly GCF_044754325.1). Classification (NCBI taxonomy): domain Bacteria; kingdom Bacillati; phylum Actinomycetota; class Actinomycetes; order Kitasatosporales; family Streptomycetaceae; genus Streptomyces; species Streptomyces sp. NPDC093097. Next base: position 137,315 of record NZ_JBIVOW010000009.1, on the reverse strand, counting down.
GCCCAGGCCGTCAGGGCCTGCCAGCAGAAGCCGCCCTTGTACCAGTAGCGGCTGGTGCGGCCGATGGTCATCAGGCTCTCGGCGTGGTAGCGGACGGCCTTGTTGCGGCGGCGGGCCATGTCGATGCCGTAGACGCCGATCCAGGCGGAGAAGGAGACCGCGAGCAGCGTCAGGAAGGCGATGAACTGGCCCACGAAGTCCTTGGCCACCAGCATCATGAACAGCCCGCCGACCAGGCTGATGGCGGCGTTGACGCTGACCGCCAGGGCGCGCGGCAGCTTGACGCCCATGGTCTGCGCGGTGAAGCCGGCGGAGTACATCGACAGGCTGTTGATCAGCATCATGCCGATCAGCGCGGTGATCAGGTACGGGATCGCGATGGCCGACGGCAGCACCTGGCCGAGGAAGGACATCGGGTCGGTGTTCTGGTTGGCCAGCTCCGGGTTGGAGACGGCCATCACGCCACCCATGACCACCATGGGGACCAGCACCAGGGCCGCACCGGAGACGGTGGTGCCGACGATCTTCTTGCCCGAGGCGGAGTGCGGCAGGTAGCGCGCGAAGTCCGGGCCGGTGGGCACCCAGCTGAGGCCGCCGGCCGCGATGGTGCCGATGCCCGCGATCATCATCGCGCCGCTGCCCGGGGACTTGGAGAAGATCGCGCCCCACGGCATCTCGACGATCAGGTAGACCAGGACGACGACGCTGATGAGGCTGAAGAGGTACGTGGAGTACTTGTTGCAGACGTTGAGCGCCTTGCGGCCCATCCCGCTGACCAGGAACGTGCAGGCGACGAAGGCCAGCAGGGTCACCACGACCAGGACGTTGTTGGTCTGGATGCCGAACACCAGGCGGAGCACGGTCAGGATCGCGTAGGCGCCGCTGACCGCGTTGATCGTCTCCCAGCCGAAGCGGGCGACCCACAGGATCGCGCCCGGGAAGTAGTTGCCGCGCACGCCGAAGGCGGCCCGGGAGAGCATCGCGCCCGGTGCGCCGCCCCACTTCCCGGAGACCGACAGCAGGCCGACGATCCCGAAGGAGAGGGTCGAGGCGATCGCGGCCACGACCAGGACCTGCCAGAAGTTCAGACCGTTGTTGATCACCAGGGAGGCGCCCATGGTGAGCAGCAGCACGCTGATGTTCGCCGCCACCCAGGTCGGGAAGAGCTCCCTGACCTGTCCTCGGCGTTCGTGGTCCGGAACCGGCTCGATACCGCGCGTTTCGACGGCGCCGTCGGCGTCGGGGGTGGACGTGGATGTGGACGTGGTGCTGGTGCCCATGGGTGCAGCTGTCTCCGTGCGGGGGGTCTGGGGCACCCCCCGGAAAGGAGGTGCAGGCAGCGGCTGTGGTGCCTGGCCAGAAGTGGTTGCCAGGACTCTACGCGCGTCGCGCAGCCGTCCACCATCGTACTTTGGTCCAAGTTCTCTCGATCCGTCCCCTTGGACCCCTTGACGATCGCACGAAATTTCCGGCTCTGTCGATGAACCCAGTCACACCCCCGTGATCAGGACATACGCGACGCGGTCGGCCGCCCGCCGTCCGCTCCCGCGTGCCACCGGGCCGGTTCCCGCCCCCGTCACCGTCCCGTCGGAGAGACGTATGTCTCGTTTGAGCGAGGGGAGGCGGCCACCGGGGCGCGCACCTCCAGGTCCCGCCGTCGAACGCCCGTCCACCGGGCCGACGACGGGAGGGCGGTCACCAGGGACCAAGGCATGACGCACCGGAATTGGTGCAAGGTGATTCCGATGAACGACAGCGAACCCGCACAGGAGGCCGATGTGCCCGCCAAGACGTGCCAGTGGTGCCAGGGCACCGGCTATGTGGCCCAGGCCCTGGCCTACGCCCCCGGTGTCGACCCGTTCCAGGGCCCGTACGAGACCGTCCAGCGGGCCGGGGAGTGCCGGCACTGCCGGGGCTCGGGGAAGTACGACTCCGACCGCGACCCCACCCTGGAGCGCTGGCGCACCGAGGAGCGCCGGGAGTCCTGAGGGGGATCGCTCAAGGGTCCCGGGGACCCGGGAAGCCCCGCCGGGATCCGGGTCGGATCCCCGGCCGCGTGCGGCTGTCCGCAGTGGGGCGTGGCTGATACTGGAGGGGTTATGGAAACCGTCATCCTTGCCGTAGTCATCGCAGTGGTCGTGCTCGGCGCGATCAGCGGGCTCGTCGTCAGCGGCCGCAAGAAGAAGCAGCTGCCGCCGCCGGCCGCCCCCAAGCCCTCCGTCACCGCGCCCCCCGCCGAACCGCAGGTCGGCGAGGAGGCCGAAACCCCGCGCGACGAAGAACGTCGCACGATCGAAGAAGTCGAGTTGCCCACGGCCGAGGCCCCCGCGGCCGAGGCCGAGGCGCCGGTCGCCGAGCCGGAGGCGCCCGCGGCGCCCGCCGTCGAGGTCCCCGAGCCGACCGCCGGCCGCCTGGTCCGGCTGCGCGCCCGGCTCGCCCGCTCCCAGAACACCCTCGGCAAGGGCCTGCTGACCCTGCTGTCGCGGGAACACCTCGACGAGGACACCTGGGAGGAGATCGAGGACACCCTGCTCACCGCCGACGTCGGCGTCGCCCCCACCCAGGAGCTGGTCGAGCGGCTCCGCGAGCGGGTCAAGGTGCTCGGCACCCGCACGCCCGAGGACCTGCGCCAGCTGCTCCGCGAGGAGCTGCTCGCCCTCATCGGCACCGACGCCGACCGCACCGTGCACACCGCCAACGGCATCGGCAACGGCGGGGACGAGATCCCCGGCGTCGTGATGGTCGTCGGCGTCAACGGCACCGGCAAGACCACCACCACCGGCAAGCTCGCCCGGGTGCTGGTCGCCGACGGCAAGTCCGTGGTCCTCGGCGCGGCCGACACCTTCCGCGCCGCCGCCGCCGACCAGCTCCAGACCTGGGGCGAGCGGGTCGGTGCCCGTACGGTCCGCGGCCCGGAGGGCGGCGACCCGGCCTCCATCGCGTTCGACGCGGTCAAGGAGGGCATCGCCGAGTCCGCCGACGTCGTCCTGATCGACACCGCCGGCCGGCTGCACACCAAGACCGGCCTGATGGACGAGCTCGGCAAGGTCAAGCGGGTCGTGGAGAAGCACGGTCCGGTCGGCGAGGTGCTGCTCGTCCTCGACGCCACCACCGGCCAGAACGGCCTGGTGCAGGCGCGGGTCTTCGCCGAGGTCGTGGACATCACCGGTGTGGTGCTCACCAAGCTCGACGGCACCGCCAAGGGCGGCATCATCATCGCCGTCCAGCGTGAACTGGGCGTTCCGGTCAAGCTGGTCGGCCTGGGCGAGGGCGCGGACGACCTGGCGCCGTTCGAGCCCGAGGCGTTCGTGGACGCGCTGATCGACTAAAAGCGGCGGCACGGCGCGACGGCGGCGGCCCCCGGTACCCGTGGACGACGGGTGCCGGGGGCCGCCGCCGTTCCCGGAGAGCGTCCGGGGAAAGCCCTGTCCAGAACGTCCGGATCGAGCCAAGACGGTGGCCGGTCCGCTGCGGTCACCGGTCACATCCGGCCAATGCGATCGCCTGGTGGGGCCGTGGGCGGCGCCGACGGCCCGTGCCCGGCGCCGGGCCGGCCGCCGAACGCCCGTCCCGCGGCGCGACGATCCGCCGGCCTCAGCCCACCGGCGGGCCGGCCTCCGCCGCGTCGGAGGCCACCCGGCTCCCCACCGATCTGTTGCACACATACGCCAGCGTGCCCAGCAGCAGCCGGGCCTGCGGCGGGCAGCCGGCGGTGTCCAGGGCCGGCGGGCGCAGCCAGCGCATCGGCCCATGGCCGCCGAGGTCGGACGGCGGTGCGGTGATGTGGTCGCCGCGGCCCAGCGGACGCAGGTCCAGGTCCGCGTCGTCCCAGCCCATGCGGTAGAGGAGGTCGGGGAGCGCGGCGGCCGCCCCCGGGGCGACGAAGAACAGCGCGCGCCCGGTCGGCGTGGCGGCGACCGGGCCCAGCGGCAGGCCCATCCGCTCCAGCCGCGCCAGCGCGCCCCGGCCCGCGTCCTCGGGGACGTCGAGGACGTCGAAGGACCGGCCCAACGGGAGCAGCACGGCCGCGCCCGGCGTCTCGGCCCAGGCGGCCAGCGCCTTCTCCAGCGTTGCGCCGGCCGGCAGTTCACGGGCGAAGGAGAGCGGATGGGCGCCCGGGGACGGGCAGTCGGCGGCCCCGCACGAGCACTCCGTCCGGCCGCCGGCCCGCACCGCGCGGCCCCCGGGGACGACGTCCCACCCCCACAGCCCGGTGTACTCCGCCACCGCGGTGCCCTCGGCCGAGCGGGCGCGGCGGCGCGAGCCGGAACGGAGGTCCCGGATGCCGCCGATCGTGAAACCCATGCCCCCTCCAACGGGTGGTGCGAGTAAGTGGCGACGCGTCAGCACGTTGACGAGGAGACGGTTCTTCACGCTGGTGTTCACACTCCGTCGGCGGTCCGCAGTGACGGTGGTGCGCCGGGTGGCGCGGCTCGGTGCGCACGCCCTCCTGTGCACCGAGCCGCCCGCGCCCGGGCTACCTGTGTCAAGTCAATCGCGAGAGAGTGCCGGGGAGTTCATTCAAAGGGGTGGCGAATGGTGGCGTTTCCGTAGCCGCCCTCCCGGTGAGCGTGATCGTAGGATTACTTTCGGTGCACGGACCCGCGGGGGCGGTATTCGCACGCGTATGCCCGCGGCGCGGCGCGAGGAGGGGCGACCGGAGGTGTGGCCGGATTCCGCGGTCGGGTAGAGGTACCGCGGAACGGGCGCCGCAACAGGCGGCATCCTGTGGGGGGTTCGCGGACAAGCGCTATCGGAATGGGGGCATTCCTGTGGGCGGCACGGACGGCACCGCCGGCTCCACCAGCACGGACGGCACCGATGCCGTCAAACGTCCCAACGCGCAGTTGGGTTCGTGGTTCCTGCGCAGCGGCTGGTCCAAGGGGGAGCTGGCGCGGCAGGTCAACCGCCGGGCGCGCCAGATGGGCGCCCACCACATCAGCACCGACACCTCCCGCGTGCGCCGCTGGCTGGACGGCGAGCAGCCCCGGGAGCCCATCCCGCGGATCCTCTCCGAGCTCTTCTCCGAACGCTTCGGCTGCGTGGTCGGCATCGAGGAGCTCGGACTGCGCTCGGCGCACCCCTCCCCGTCCGTCTCCGGCGTCGACCTCCCCTGGGCCGGGCCCCAAACCATCAGCCTGATCAGCGAGTTCACCCGCAGCGACCTGATGCTGGCACGCCGCGGCTTCCTGGGCACCTCGCTCGCGCTCGCCGCCGGCCCCTCCCTGATCGAGCCGATGCAGCGCTGGCTGGTGCCGGTGCCCGCCACCCCGGGCGAGTCCGGCGCGCACGCCGAGCGGAGCCGGCGCCCGGCCCGCCTCTCCGGCCCCGAGCTGGAGCTGCTGGAGGCGACCACCGCGATGTTCCGGCAGTGGGACGCCCAGTGCGGCGGCGGCCTGCGGCGCAAGGCGGTGGTCGGCCAACTCCACGAGGTCACCGACCTGCTCCAGGAGCCCCAACCGCCCGAGGTCGCCCGCCGGCTGTTCAAGGTCGCCGCGGAACTCGCCCAGCTGGCCGGCTGGATGAGCTACGACGTCGGCCTCCAGCCCATCGCCCAGAAGTACTTCGTCCTCGCCCTGCACGCCTCCAAGGAGGCCGGCGACCGCCCCCTGGGCTCGTTCATCCTCTCCAGCATGAGCCGGCAGATGATCCACCTCGGCCGGCCCGACGACGCACTGGAGCTGATCCACCTCGCCCAGTACGGCAGCCGGGAGACCGCCACCGCCCGCACCCAGGCCATGCTGTATGCGATGGAGGCCCGGGCCTACGCCGGCATGGGCCAGCCCAGCAAGGTCAAGCGGGCGGTGCGGATGGCCGAGGACACCTTCTGCGACATCGCCTCCGGCGAACCGGAGCCGGACTGGATCCGCTTCTTCTCCGAGGGCGAACTCAACGCCGAGAACGCCCACTCCTACCGCGACCTCGCCTATGTCGCCGGCCGCAGCCCCACCTACGCCTCGCTCGCCGAACCGGCCATGCGGCGCGCCGTCGAACTGTTCGGCAAGGACCCCGACCACCAGCGCTCGTACGCCCTCAACCTGATCGGCATGGCCACCGTCCACCTGCTCCAGAAGGAGCCGGAGGCGTGCGCCGAGATGGCCCAGAAGGCGATCCCGTTCGCCCGCCAGGTCCGCTCCGAACGGGTCAACAACCGGTTGCGCAAGACGGTGGACACCGCGGTCCGGGAATTCGGGACCGTCGGCGAGGTGGTCGCGCTCGGGGACGAGCTCTGCCGCCAGCTCCCGGAGACCGCCGTCGCCATCTGACCGGACCGCTCCGGCGACCGGACCCGGGAGTTCATCGGGGTGTAACGCGGAGGACGGCTTCGTCACCCCGGTGAAACACCGGCAAGGTTTGGCTGAAACGGCGCCGCGACACCCTCATCGCGAAGCCGGCCCACCCGCACGGGCCGCATCGACGACGAGGAGACGCCGATGCCCCCAGGCATCCTTCCGCTCGCAGACGGCCTCGCGGAAAAGGCCGTGCTCAGCCCGGCGAACACCGGGTTCATGCTGGTCTGCGCCGCGCTGGTGATGCTCATGACCCCCGGCCTGGCCTTCTTCTACGGCGGCATGGTCCGGGTCAAGAGCGTGCTGAACATGCTGATGATGAGCTTCATCAGCCTCGGGATCGTCACGCTGCTGTGGGTGCTCTACGGCTTCGCCCTCGCCTTCGGCACCGACAGCGGCGGTGTCATCGGCTGGAACGGCGACTTCGTCGGCCTCGGCCACCTGGGCCTGACCGAGCTGTGGGGCACCTCCACCATCCCCGTCTACGTCTTCGCCGTCTTCCAGCTGATGTTCGCGGTGATCACCCCCGCGCTGATCAGCGGTGCCCTCGCCGACCGGGTGAAGTTCAGCGCCTGGGCGCTCTTCACCGCCCTGTGGGTCACCGTCGTCTACTTCCCCGTCGCCCACTGGGTGTGGGCCGACGGCGGCTGGCTGTTCCGCCTGGGCGTCATCGACTTCGCCGGCGGCACCGCCGTCCACATCAACGCCGGCGCCGCGGCGCTCGGCGTGCTCCTCGTCGTCGGCAAGCGCATCGGCTTCCAGAAGGACCCGATGCGGCCGCACAGCCTGCCGCTGGTGATGCTCGGCGCCGGTCTGCTGTGGTTCGGCTGGTTCGGCTTCAACGCCGGCTCCTGGCTGGGCACCGACGACGGCGTCGCCGCGGTCGCCTTCGTCAACACCCAGGTCGCCACCGGCGCCGCGATGCTCGGCTGGCTCGCCTACGAACGGCTCCGGCACGGCTCGTTCACCACCCTGGGCGCGGCCTCCGGCGCGGTCGCCGGCCTGGTGGCCATCACCCCCGCCTGCGGCGCGGTCAGCCCGCTCGGCGCGATCGCGGTCGGCGCGGTCGCCGGGGTGCTCTGCGCGATGGCCGTCGGCCTCAAGTACCGGTTCGGCTACGACGATTCGCTCGACGTCGTCGGCGTGCACCTCGTCGGCGGCATCGTCGGCTCGCTGCTGGTCGGGCTGTTCGCCACCGGCGGTGTGCAGAGCCACGCCAAGGGTCTCTTCTACGGGGGCGGCTTCGCGCAGCTCGGCAAACAGGCCGTCGGGGTGGTGTGCGTCCTGCTGTACTCGCTGGCCGTCTCCTACGTCCTTGCCAAGGCGATCGACCTGGTGATGGGCTTCCGGGTCGGCGAGGACGAGGAGATCGCCGGCGTCGACCAGGCCGCGCACGCCGAGACCGCGTACGACTTCGCCGGCGCGGGCGGCGGCACCGCGGCCCGCAGGACCACGGCACTGGGCGAATCCCCGACCAAGAAGGTGGACGCGTGAAGCTCATCACGGCAGTTATCAAGCCGCACCGGCTCGACGAGGTGAAGGACGCCCTCCAGGCATTCGGCGTGCACGGCCTCACCGTCACGGAGGCCAGCGGCTACGGGCGGCAGCGCGGGCACACCGAGGTGTACCGGGGCGCCGAGTACACCGTCGACCTGGTGCCCAAGGTCCGGATCGAGGTGCTCGTCGAGGACGCGGACGCCGAGGAGCTGGTGGAGGTCGTGGTCGAGGCCGCCCGCACCGGCAAGATCGGCGACGGGAAGGTGTGGAGCGTGGCCGTCGAGGAGGCGGTGCGGGTGCGGACCGGGGAGCGCGGCCCCGACGCGCTGTGAGCCACGGGCGGCGGGGGCGGCAGCGGCGCCGCGGGGGACAACACGACCAAGGAGAGCCCGAGTTGACCGAGCGCGCCGAACAGCCCGCAGACGCCGCCACCTGGGCGGACCGTCCGGGCGGCGACTACCCCGCCGCCCGGCTGCGGCTCCTGCGGGACGGCACCCCCGCCGGCCCGGACCGCCGGGCCGCCCTCGCCCGCCTCACCGACGACTGGCTCGCCGCCCTGCTGGCCGCCGCGACTGCCCCCGCCGCCCGTGGCCCCGTCGCCCGCGGCACCGCGCTGGTCGCCGTCGGCGGCTACGGCCGCGGCGAACTCTCCCCCCGCAGCGACCTCGACCTCCTCCTGCTGCACGACGGCCGCGCCGCCACCGCAGACCTCGCCGCCCTCGCCGACCGCCTCTGGTACCCCGTCTGGGACCTCGGCCTGGACCTCGACCACGCCGTCCGCACCCCGGCCGAGGCCCGCCGCGCGGCCCGCGACGACCTCAAGGTGCAGCTCGGCCTGCTCGACGCCCGCCACCTGGCCGGCGACCCCGAACTGACCGCCGCGGTCCGCACCGCCGCCTACACCGACTGGCGGGAGTCCGCGCCCCGGCGGCTGCCCGAACTCCGCGCACTCTGCCAGGAGCGCGCCGCCCGCCACGGCGAACTCCCCTACCTCCTCGAACCCGACCTCAAGGAGGCCCACGGCGGCCTCCGGGACGCCACCGCACTGCGGGCCGTCGCCGCCTCCTGGCTCGCCGACGCCCCGCGCAGTGGACTGGAGGCCGCCCGCGCCCGGCTCCTGGACACCCGGGACGCCCTCCACCTCACCACCGGGCGCGCCACCGACCGCCTCTCCCTCCAGGACCAGGACCAGGTCGCCGGCGCCCTCGGCCTGCCCGACGCGGACGCCCTGCTCCGCCACACCTACGAATCCGCCCGCACCATCGCCTACGCCGCCGACGTCACCTGGCGCGAGGTCGGCCGGGTACTGCGCGCCCGGTCCGTCCGACCGGTGCTGCGCGGGCTGCTGCACGGCCGTTCCGCCGGCCGCGGTGAACGCCGGCCGCTCGCCGACGGCGTCGTCGAACTCGACGGGGAGGCGGTGCTGGCCCGCACCGCCCGGCCCGAACGCGACCCGGTCCTGCTGCTGCGCGCCGCGGCCGCCGCCGCCCAGGCCGGCCTCCCGCTGGCCACCCACGCCATCCGCCGCTGCGCCGCCGCCCGGACCGGCGCGCCGCTGCCGGTGCCCTGGCCCGCGGAGGCCCGCGAGCAACTGGTCACGCTCCTCGGCGCCGGTGCGCCCGCCGTGCCCGTATGGGAGGCCCTGGAGGCCGAGGGCGTCCTCGCCCGCCTGCTGCCCGAGTGGGAACACGTCCGCTGCCGTCCGCAGCGCAACCCCGTGCACACCTGGACCGTGGACCGCCACCTGGTCGAGACCGCCGTCCGGGCCGCCGCCCTGACCCGCCGCGTCCAGCGGCCCGACCTCCTGCTGATCGCCGCCCTGCTGCACGACATCGGCAAGGGCCGGCCCGGCGACCACGCGCTGGCCGGCGCGGCCGTCGCCCGCGACACGGCCGCCCGGCTCGGCTTCGGCCCCGGCGACACCGAGGTGATCGCCGCCCTGGTCCGGCACCACCTGCTGCTCGTCGAGACCGCCACCCGGCGCGACCTGGACGACCCGGAGACCGTCGGCGCGGTCGCCGACGCCGTCGGCAGCCCCGGCACCCTGGAGCTCCTGCACGCCCTCACCGAGGCCGACGCGCTCGCCACCGGGCCCGCCGCCTGGAGCCCCTGGCGCGCCGGCCTGGTCGCCGGCCTCGTCCGGCGCGTCACCGACCGGCTCGCCGGCGAACCCGCGCCGGACCCGCGCGAGACCGGCGCCCCCACCGCCGCACAGGAACGGCTGGCCATCGAGGCCCAGCGCACCGGCGCCCCGGCACTGACGCTGCACACCCGCCCCGAGAACGGCCCGCCGGACGCTGCCAAGGAGGGCCCGGACGCCGCCGGGGAGCCGGTCGGTGTGGAACTCCTCATCGCCGTCCCGGCCCACCCGTCGCCCGGTGTGCTCCCCGCGGCGGCCGGTGTGCTGGCCCTGCACCGCCTCACCGTCCGCGCGGCCGAGCTGCGCGCCCTCGACCCCGAAGGCCGCGGCCCGGTGCTGCTGCTGAGCTGGCGGGTGGCGGCCGAGTACGGCTCGCTCCCCGAGGCCGGCCACCTCCGCGCCGACCTCGTCCGGGCCCTCGACGGCTCCCTGGACGTCCCCGCCCGCCTCGCCGAACGCGAGCGCGCCTACGCCCGCCGCTCCCGCGCCGCCCTCGCCCCGCCGCCCCGCGCCACCGTGGCCGCCGGCAGCTCCCGCACCGCCACCGTCATCGAGGTCCGCGCCCAGGACGCGCACGGACTGCTGCACCGGATCGGGCGGGCCCTGGACGCGGCGGGTGTCAGCGTGCGCAGCGCCCACATCAGCACGCTGGGCGCGAACGCGGTGGACGCCTTCTACGTCACGGACGCGGAGGGGGCGCCGCTGCCCGATCCGGTGGCCCGTGAGGTGGCCGCGGCGGTCGAGAGCGCGCTCCAGTAGTGCCGGGGACGGCCCGCTCCGGGGCGCGCGGGCCGGCGCCCGTCGTACCGGGCCGGAGCGGGCCACGACGGGATCGCTTGCACGGCCGGATACCCTAGAACCCGACTGGACCTAAGCCCCCGACCCCGAGGATCGACGACCGCCGTGTTCGATACGCTTTCCGACCGCTTGGCGAGTACTTTCAAAAACCTCCGGGGCAAGGGCCGCCTGAGCGAGGCGGACATCGACGCCACCGCGCGGGAGATCCGGATCGCCCTGCTGGAAGCGGACGTCGCCCTGCCGGTCGTCCGCGCCTTCATCAAGCAGGTCAAGGAGCGCGGCCTGGGCGCCGAGGTCAGCCAGGCGCTGAACCCGGCACAGCAGATCATCAAGATCGTCAACGAGGAGCTCATCGGCATCCTCGGCGGCGAGACCCGGCGCCTGCGCTTCGCCAAGCAGCCCCCGACCGTGATCATGCTCGCCGGCCTCCAGGGTGCCGGTAAGACCACCCTGGCCGGCAAGCTCGGCCGCTGGCTCAAGTCCCAGGGCCACTCCCCGCTGCTGGTCGCCTGCGACCTCCAGCGCCCCAACGCCGTCAACCAGCTCCAGGTCGTCTCCGAGCGCGCCGGTGTCGCGTTCTACGGCCCCGAGCCGGGCAACGGCGTCGGTGACCCGGTCCAGGTCGCCAAGGACTCGATCGAGTACGCCCGCGGCAAGCAGTACGACGTGGTCGTCGTCGACACCGCCGGCCGCCTCGGCATCGACGCCGAGATGATGCAGCAGGCCGCGGACATCCGGGACGCGGTCAGCCCCGACGAGGTCCTCTTCGTCGTCGACGCCATGATCGGCCAGGACGCGGTCAACACCGCCGAGGCGTTCCGCGACGGCGTCGGCTTCGACGGCGTGGTGCTCTCCAAGCTGGACGGCGACGCCCGCGGTGGTGCCGCGCTCTCCATCGCGCACGTCACCGGCAAGCAGATCATGTTCGCCTCCAACGGCGAGAAGCTGGACGACTTCGACGCGTTCCACCCGGACCGCATGGCGTCCCGCATCCTCGGCATGGGCGACATGCTCTCGCTGATCGAGAAGGCCGAGCAGACCTTCAGCCAGCAAGAGGCCGAGAAGATGGCGGCCAAGCTGGCGAAGGGCCCCAAGGAGTTCACCCTCGACGACTTCCTGGCCCAGATGGAGCAGGTCCGGAAGATGGGCTCGATCTCCAAGCTGCTCGGCATGCTGCCCGGTATGGCGCAGATGAAGGACCAGATCAACAACCTCGACGAGCGCGAGGTCGACCGCACCGCCGCCATCATCAAGTCGATGACCCCGGCCGAGCGCCAGGACCCGACGATCATCAACGGATCGCGCCGGGCCCGTATCGCCCGCGGTTCCGGTGTCGACGTCAGCATGGTCAAGAACCTCGTCGAGCGGTTCTTCGACGCCCGCAAGATGATGTCGCGGATGGCCCAGGGCGGCGGACTGCCCGGCATGCCCGGCATCCCCGGGATGGGCGGCGGCGCCTCCCGGAAGAAGAAGCAGATCAAGCAGGCCAAGGGCAAGCGCAAGAGCGGCAACCCGATGAAGCGCAAGGCCGACGAGGAGGCCGCGGCGGCGCGCCGCGAGGCGGCCGCGGCCGGCAACCCGCTCGGCCTGCCGCAGGGCGGCCAGGACCCGCAGGACTTCGAACTCCCCGACGAGTTCAAGAAGTTCATGAAGTGACGCGATCGAGGTGACGTGGCGCCCGCCCGGTGCCGCACGCCGAGCCCCCGCCCACCTCCCGGTGGCCGGGGGCTCGTCCGTTGCGCTCCAGGATCGCGGCTAACGGGTGCGCGCGATCAGGTACCGGAAGACGTTCGCCATCCAGACCGTCCCGTCCGCCCGCCGGTACGGCCGGAGCGCCGTTGCCAGCTCCTGCTCCACCTGCCGCGGCCCGGCCGCCTCCAGCGCCGCGTCGAACAGCCCGGTCGACAGCATCCCGCGCACCGCGCCCGCCAGGTCCGCGTAACCGAACGGGCAGGCCACCCGCCCCGACCCGTCGGGACGCAGCCCCGCACGGCCCGCCAGCTCCTCCAGGTCGTCCCGCCCGGCCGGCCGCCAGCCGCCGCCCAGCCCCGCCGAGGGATCCGCCAGCCGCCGCGCCACCCCGAGCACCCCGGCCGCCGCGCACCGCTCCACCGGGCCCCAGCCACCCAGCACCACCGCACTGCCCCGCTCGGCCATCGCCGCCGCCGCGGTCAGCGCTCCGGCCGGCTCCTGTACACCCCCGCCGCAACCCGCCGGGTGGAACGCGGTGATCACGGTGAACGCCGCGCCCGGCGGTGCCGCGTCCGCCAGCCCGCCGCTGACCAGCCGGGTCACCTCCGGCATCCCGTCCGGGGTGAGTCGCCGGCGGGCCAGCTCCAGCCGGCCCTCGTCCGCGTCCACGCCGCTGACCTGCGCCCCGCGCGCCGCCGCGAGCAGCAGGGCCAGCCCGGACCCGCAGCCCAGCCCCAGCAGCCGGGTGCCGGGCCCGACGCCCAGCCGGTCGTACGCGGCCTCGTAGAGGGGGACCAGCATCGGCTCCTGGATCTCCGCCCAGTCGCGGGCGCGGGTGCCGGTCGGCGCGTCCGGGGCGGTGCAGCGGGCGGACCCGGTGTTCGGAAGCTGGTGCCGCACGAGCGTGGGTGACATCGATAGCGCCCCTATCCGCCGAGAACCCGAAGCTGATCAGTACAGTCCGCCCCCGTGTTTCCGAACGCTGCGCCCCCGCGACCGGACGACCGCGCGACCGACCGGGCGTCCAGGGGTGCGCCGAGGATGGCTCCCGCGCGCCCCTGTGTGCGCCGGGCCACACACTCCCGGAGCGCCGTTCCAGCGTGCCCCGGGGGCCACGGTCCCGCCACGCCAGCGTCGGCCGCCCGGCGCCCCGCTGCACGTACCGCCCGCCGGGCCACCCCGCCCCGCTGCCCTACCGTGGCCGGGACGAGCCCCGTGCGCGGCGCAATTCCTACCATCGGTAACATCGCCGCACGTCCGCGCCCCAGCGCGCGGACGGCGTACGCCATGCGGCGTACGCGGGGATACGGGTCGTGCGTACCGGCTTGCCGCCTGCGGGGTGCCTTCTGTGCAGATCGGCCCACCGCGCCCCCGCCACGCCCCCTGCCCAGAAACTGACCGGTACGTGCAAATTATTTGGGATGCCCCGGAATCGGAACACTGGGCGACTCCGGCTCGTTGTCACGACGTGAGCACGACACCGCCTGTTCTCGCCGCCGAGTTGGCGCTCGCGTGGGCCGACATTCAACGGCACCACCCCGAGCTGCCGGACCTGGCCGCGCCCGAATCCCTGATCGGAGAGTCCTCGTCCGCCTGCGGCGCCGAGCTCTCCTTCGAGAGGCTGCTCCACGAGGCAGTCCACGGCATCGCCGCCGCCCGCGGCATCCGTGACACCTCCCGGGCAGGCCGTTACCACAACCGCCGATTCCTGGCGATCGCGGAGGAGCTGGGCCTGGACCACACCGACGAGCCGCACCCCAGCAGCGGCTTCTCGCTGGTCACGCTCAATCCCGAGGCCAGACGGCGCTACCGTCCCACCATCGAGCGGCTCACCAGAGCCCTCAAGGCCCACAGCGCCGCCACCGCCACCGACACCGCCCGCAGCTTCCGCGGGCCGGCCGCCCGGCACGGCTCCTCCGGGGGCGGCGTCCGCGTCAAGGCCGTCTGCGACTGCGGGCGCAACGTCCGGGTCGTCCCGTCGGTGCTGGCGCAGGCGCCGATCGTCTGCGGCGGCTGCGGCAAGCCCTTCCGGATCCCCGAGGTGGCCGCGGTCGGGTGACCTTCGGGCGTGTGGCACAATTGCCAGCTGTACTCGACAGCCGCACAGGACCCCTCTCTCCTCCGGCTGACGCGTCCATCGGGGCCCCGAGTACCGCAACCCCACGTGGCATCTCGTTGTGCCCCACCCCGTCAAGACCAGGAGACACCACTCCAGTGGCAGTCAAGATCAAGCTGAAGCGTCTGGGTAAGATCCGCTCGCCTCACTACCGCATCGTCGTCGCCGACTCCCGCACCCGCCGGGACGGTCGCGCCATCGAGGAGATCGGCCTGTACCACCCGGTGCAGAACCCCTCCCGCATCGAGGTCGACTCGGAGCGTGCGCAGTACTGGCTGAGCGTCGGCGCCCAGCCGACCGAGCCGGTTCTGGCCATCCTCAAGGTCACCGGTGACTGGCAGAAGTTCAAGGGTCTGCCCGCCCCGGCGCCGATGAAGGTCGCCGAGCCGAAGGCCGACAAGAGCGCCCTCTTCGAGGCCGCCGCCAAGGCTTCCGGTGACGAGCCGAAGGGTGAGGCCATCACCCCGAAGGCGAAGAAGGCCGACAAGAAGGCGGACGAGGCCGCGGCTGAGTCCACCTCCGAGTCCACCGAGGACTGAGCGTGCTTGAGGAGGCCCTTGAGCACCTCGTCAAGGGCATCGTCGACAACCCCGACGACGTGCAGGTAGCCTCGCGCACCCTGCGCCGCGGGCGCGTGCTGGAGGTCCGGGTCCACCCCGACGACCTCGGCAAGGTGATCGGCCGCAACGGCCGCACCGCACGCGCCCTGCGGACGGTCGTGGGCGCGATCGGCGGCCGGGGCATCCGCGTCGACCTCGTCGACGTCGACCAAGTTCGCTGATCAAGTTGAACACCGGCTCGGGCCGGGGAGGGCCTTCGGGCCGTCCCCGGCCCGCGTCCGTATGCGGGCGCGGCACCTGAGGACGCCCCAGGGCGACCCCACGGCCACCCCCGTACCGGACCCATCACCGCAACCATCCATTGAGGAACCACGGCGTTCCGCAACCACGTCCGCGAAAGCGGCGGCGGTTTAGCCGCAAAAGGGGAGAACAGTGCAGCTGGTAGTCGCCCGGATCGGCCGCGCCCACGGCATCAAGGGCGAGGTCACCGTAGAGGTGCGCACCGACGAGCCGGAGCTCCGGCTCGCCCCGGGCGCCGTCCTGGCCACCGACCCGTCCTCCGTCGGGCCGCTGACCATCGCCACCGGCCGGGTCCACAGCGGCCGGCTGCTGCTGCGTTTCGAGGGCGTCGCGGACCGCACCGCCGCCGAGGCGCTGCGCAACACCCTGCTGATCGCCGAGGTCGACCCCGAGGAACTCCCGGAGGATCCCGAGGAGTTCTACGACCACCAGCTGATCGACCTCGATGTCGTGACCCGCGACGGCACCGCCGTCGGCCGGATCACCGAGGTGTCCCACCTGCCCTACCAGGACCTGCTGATCGTCGCCCGGCCCGACGGCAGCGAGGTCATGATCCCGTTCGTCACCGAGATCGTGCCCGAGATCGACCTGGAGGAGCAGCGCGCGGTGATCGAGCCGCCGCCCGGCCTCCTCGACGAGACCCAGGCCGAGATCGCCTCCAGCCGGGAGGACAGCTGATGCGGCTCGACGTCGTCACGATCTTCCCCGAGTACCTGGAACCGCTGAACGTCTCGCTGGTCGGCAAGGCCCGCGCCCGGGGACAGCTCGACGTCCGCGTCCACGACCTGCGGGAGTGGACGCACGACAAGCACCACACCGTCGACGACACCCCCTACGGCGGCGGCCCCGGCATGGTCATGAAGCCCGAGCCGTGGGGCGAGGCGCTCGACGACGTCCTGGCGTCCGGCGAGGGCGCACCGGTCCTCGTCGTCCCGACCCCCAGCGGCGTCCCGTTCACCCAGCAGCTGGCCGTCGAACTCTCCACCAAGCCCTGGCTGGTGTTCACCCCGGCCCGCTACGAAGGCATCGACCGCCGGGTCATCGAGGAGTACGGCGACCGCCTCGACGTCCGCGAGGTCTCCATCGGCGACTACGTCCTGGCCGGCGGTGAGGCCCCGGTCCTGGTCATGGTCGAGGCGGTGGCCCGGCTGCTGCCCGGCGTCCTCGGCAACGCCGCCTCCCACCAGGACGACTCCTTCGCCCCCGGGGCGATGGCCGACCTCCTGGAAGGCCCCGTCTACACCAAGCCCCCGGAGTGGCGCGGCCGCGCCATCCCCGAGGTGCTGATCAGCGGCCACCACGGGAAGATCGCCCGCTGGCGCCGCGACGAGGCGTTCCGCCGCACCGACCGCAACCGCCCCGACCTCCTGGAGCGCGCCGACCCCGCCGCCTTCGACAAGAAGGACCGCGAGATGCTCTCCATGCTGGGCTGGGCCGAGCGCGAGGACGGCCGATTTGGGCGGATGAACCACCCCGTGGAAGAATGAGCCGCTGCTGTCCGCGTCCGGCGTGCGCCCCTGCCACAGGGGGAACGACGTCCGCCCGGCGATCCGACGGCGAACCATCCTCTTTCCGAATCATTCCGCTGATGACCTGTGGCATCGGCGAAGAAAGCAGTAGGTCATGAACCTCCTCGACTCCATTGACTCCGCGGCGCTGCGCAGCGACATCCCGGCCTTCCGCCCGGGTGACACCGTCAACGTCCACGTCCGCGTCATCGAGGGCAACCGCTCCCGCGTGCAGCAGTTCAAGGGCGTCGTCATCCGTCGCCAGGGCTCCGGCGTGCGCGAGACCTTCACGGTCCGCAAGGTCAGCTTCTCGGTCGGCGTCGAGCGCACCTTCCCCGTGCACACCCCGATCGTCGAGAAGATCGAGGTCGTCACCCGCGGTGACGTCCGTCGCGCCAAGCTGTACTACCTCCGTGAGCTGCGCGGCAAGGCCGCCAAGATCAAGGAGAAGCGCGAGAGCTGAGCCGGCACCGCACCGGAGCGGCCACGATCCGTTCCGGTGCACCGCGAGGCCACGCTCGCGACCGGTGCCCGAGCCCGGCCGGATAGGCTCTGGGCCTCATGGACACCGACGCAGAGCTCACGGAGCGCGATCCCTCTTCCGACCCCGTACAGGGGACGGAGCGGGGGTCGCGCTCCGCGCGTTTCCGGGAGCGGGTGGCGGAGCTGCGGTACCGGCCGGTCACCCTCTTCGCGCTGTGCCTGGTGTTCCTGTTCCTGCTCAGCACCTTCGTCGCGCAGCCGTTCCTGATCCCCAGCTCCTCCATGGAGAACACCCTGCAGGTCGGCGACCGGGTCCTGGTGAACAAGCTGGCGTACCGCTTCGGCTCCGCCCCGCAGCGCGGCGACGTGATCGTCTTCGACGGCACCGGATCTTTCGTTCACAGGGAGCAGGGGGAGAATCCCGTCACGGGACTGCTGCGCAAGGCCGGCGCGGCGCTGGGCCTGGCCCGGTCCGACGACACCGACTACGTCAAGCGCGTCATCGGCGTCGGCGGGGACCGGGTGACCTGCTGCGACAAACAGGGGCGGATCGAAGTGAACGGTGAGCCGGTGAACGAGGGCTATCTCCATCCCGGGGACGCGCCGTCCGCCGTCCCCTTCGACATCGTGGTGCCGACGGGACGGCTGTGGGTCATGGGCGACCACCGTGCCCGCTCCAGCGACTCCCGCGACCACCTCGGCGAAGCGGGCGGCGGCACCATCCCGATCGGCAAGGTCATCGGCCGCGCCGGCCTGATCACCTGGCCGATCGGCCGCTGGAGCACCCTTGATGCCCCAGGGTCCTTCGCCCGTATACCGGCCCCGGCAGGCCCCCATGGGTAGCCACGGACGCCCCCGCCGCGGGCACGAGACGACCGCCGGCCCCGGCCCGCAGACCGGCACCGAAGAGGGAGAGGGGGCCGGGGGGGTCCGCGAGGCACCGGCCACCCGCCGGGCGACCGCCGGACGGGCCGAGCGACGCCGTCTGGCCAAGCGCGTCAAGCGCCGCAGGCGCCGCTCCTACCTCAAGGAAATCCCGATCCTCATCGGTGTGGCGCTGGCCATCGCGCTGATCCTGAAGACGTTCCTGGTCCAGGCGTTCGTGATCCCGTCCGGCTCCATGGAGCAGACGATCAAGATCGGGGACCGGGTGCTGGTCGACAAGCTGACGCCGTGGTTCGGCTCCAAACCGCAGCGCGGCGACGTCGTGGTCTTCAAGGACCCCGGCGGCTGGCTCAAGGGCGAGCAGAACCAGTCCACCGGCAACCCCGGACCGGTCAAGGACTTCATGACCTTCATCGGGCTGCTGCCGTCCGCCAACGAGCAGGACCTCATCAAGCGCGTGGTCGGCGTCGGCGGCGACACCGTCCGCTGCTGCGACGCACAGGGCCGGGTCACGGTCAACGGCACCCCGCTCACCGAGTCCTACGTGCACCCCGGAAACCCGCCCTCCCAGCTGAAGTTCACGGTGAACGTCCCCACCGGACGGATCTTCGTGATGGGCGACCACCGCTCCAACTCGGCGGACTCGCGCTACCACCTGGACGAGCCCTACCGCGGCACGGTTTCGGAGGACAACGTCGTGGGCAAGGCGGTGGTGATCGCCTGGCCGTTCAGCCACTGGCGGTTCCTCAAGGAGTCCGACACCTTCGCCGGCGTGCACGACGCGCCGGGCGCGGAGGCATCGGCGGCGGGTGCAGCGCATAGGGTGTCCCCCGAGAGTTTGACCGTACTCCCGACCCCTGCGGAACTCCCGCTCGTTATGGGAGTGGTGGGCCTGCGCCGGTTGACGGGCGGGCGAGTGCGCGGAGTAAGGAGTGGATGTGGGGGACTTGGCGTTCGGCGCGCGGTCCGGAACCGGAGAGCCCGAAGAGCCGGCGGGACGCGGTGAGTCCACGTCGCAGGTGGTGAGCTCCGTAGACCAGCCACAGGCCCAGTCAGGCAGGTCCGCGCCGGACTGGTCGGGGACCGATCTATCGAAGCAGTCGGACGTGACGGCCGACGAGGAGGCGACCGGCAGCGTGACCAAAGGCAAGAAGCCGCGTGCCTTCTGGAAGGAACTGCCGATCCTCATCGGCATCGCCCTGCTCCTCGCCCTGCTGATCAAGACGTTCCTGGTGCAGGCCTTCTCCATCCCGTCCGACTCGATGCAGGACACCCTCCAGCGCGGGGACCGGGTGCTGGTCGACAAGCTGACGCCGTGGTTCGGCTCCAAGCCGCAGCGCGGCGAGGTCGTCGTCTTCCACGACCCGGGCGGCT
Organism: Streptomyces sp. NPDC093097; assembly: GCF_044754325.1. Lineage (NCBI taxonomy): Bacteria > Bacillati > Actinomycetota > Actinomycetes > Kitasatosporales > Streptomycetaceae > Streptomyces > Streptomyces sp. NPDC093097. The sequence continues at coordinate 117,672 of NZ_JBIVOW010000009.1, read as the reverse complement.
GGCTCAACGAGACCCCCACTCCGCAGCCCAACCCCGTCCAGAAGGTCCTCAGCTTCATCGGCCTGATGCCCTCGGCCGAGGAGAAGGACCTGATCAAGCGGGTCATCGCGGTCGGTGGCGACACCGTCGAGTGCCAGGGCACCGGCCCGGTGAAGGTCAACGGCAAGGCCCTCAAGGAAGATTCCTACGTCTACCCCGGCGCCACCCCGTGCGGCGACCGCCCGTTCGGTCCGATCCACGTCAAAAAGGGCCGGATCTGGGTGATGGGCGACCACCGCGACGACTCCCTCGACTCCCGCTACCACCAGAACCTCCCGGGCAACGGAACGGTCTCCGAATCCGAGGTCGTCGGTCGCGCCTTCACCATCGCCTGGCCCGTCAACCGCTGGTCGACCCTCCCCGTACCGGACACCTTCGACCAGCCCGGCATCAACAAGGCGATGGGCGCCGCCCCGGCCGCCCTCGGCCTGATGGGTGCGGTCCCCCTGGTCATCTGGCGCCGCAAGAGGCTGACCGCGGCGCGTAACCCCAGGTAAGGTGCCGTCCCGGATCTTCGACGCGGGGCTCGCCCCGCGGGGCGGGAGCGCTGGGATGAGCAGCAGTACGGAACGTGCGACGGACGGCCACGGCCGGACCACGGGCAGCGTCCTGTCCGGTCTGGCCGTGGCCGTCGGCTGTGTGCTGTTCCTGGGCGGCTTCGTGTGGGGCGCGCTGCTCTACCGCCCGTACACCGTGCCCACCGACTCGATGACCCCCACCATCGCCGCCGGTGCCCGGGTCCTGGCCGAGAAGGTCGGCGGCTCGGAGATACGCCGCGGTGACGTCGTCGTCTTCAAGGACGACACCTGGGGCGATCTGCCGATGGTCAAGCGGGTCGTCGGCATCGGCGGTGACAAGGTCGCCTGCTGCACCAAGCAGGGCCTGCTGACGGTCAACGGAACCCCCGTCGAGGAGCCGTACCTCCAGGGCCACGGCCCCGCCGCGCCTGTCGGTTTCCGCGCCACCGTCCCGGCCGACCAGCTCTTCCTCCTCGGCGATCACCGCAGCGCCTCCCTCGACTCCCGCGTCCACCTCACCGACGGCGACCACGGTTCCGTACCGCGCAGCGCCGTCGCCGCCCGGGTCGACGCCCGCGCCTGGCCGCTCGGCAGCCTCGGCATGCTCCAGCGCCCCGGGAGTTTCGCCGCACTCCCCGGTGGCACCTCGCAACCGGGACCACTCCGGCCCCTCGTCCTCGCGGTCGTCGCCGGGGCTGTGCTCATCCTTGGAGGGGCGGCATACGGGCCGCTCGCACGACGGAAGGGGCGCGGACGTGGGTGACGACGTCGGGGAAGGTGAAGACGTGGGTGCATACGGACGGGAGCCGGAGCGGAAGCCCGGACGGGACCGTGAGCGGGGGAGGGGCGGGACGTCCGGTGCGGTGGGGGACGGCGAGACAGCTGCGAACCCTGTGGCTGCTGCGGCCGGAGTGTCTACCAGCGCGTCTCCTGAGGCCACTGCGACCACCGTGATCGCTACGCCCCCTGACCTCCCGCCATCCGAAGAGGGCACACCGGTGCGCCGGGTCTCCCGCGTCGTGCTGCTCGACCCGGACGACCGGATCCTGCTGCTGCACGGCTTCGAACCGGACCGTCCGACCGACACCTGGTGGTTCACGCCCGGCGGCGGTCTGGAGGGTGCAGAAACCCGCGGCGAAGCCGCGCTGCGCGAGCTCGCCGAGGAAACCGGCATCACGGGGGCCGCCCTCGGCCCCCTCCTGTGGAAGCGCCGCTGCGCCTTCCCTTTCGACGGGCGACGCTGGGAACAGGACGAGTGGTACTACCTGGCACGGACCGACCGGACCACCACCGACACCGCCGGCCACACGGACCTGGAACGACGCAGCGTCTCGGGGCTGAGGTGGTGGACCCTCGAGGAACTGTCGGCGGCGCATGAGACGGTGTATCCGACCAGACTCGCCGAGCTGCTGCGCACACTGCTCGACGAAGGGCCCCCGAGTGCGCCGGTGCTCCTGGAGACCGAGAGGGTCTGACGCACAATAGGGGGACGCACGGCTGAAGGGGATCTGCCATGAGCGCCGAGGACCTCGAGAAGTACGAGACCGAGATGGAGCTGAAGCTCTACCGGGAGTACCGAGACGTCGTCGGACTGTTCAAATACGTGATCGAGACCGAGCGTCGCTTCTACCTCACCAACGATTACGAGATGCAGGTGCACTCGGTCCAGGGTGAGGTGTTCTTCGAGGTCTCGATGGCCGACGCCTGGGTCTGGGACATGTATCGACCGGCCCGGTTCGTCAAGCAGGTGCGGGTACTCACGTTCAAGGACGTGAACATCGAAGAGCTCAACAAGAGCGATCTGGACCTTCCGGGAAGCTGAGCGCCTCATACGGGTCCGGCGTCGGCGGCCGGGGGTGCCCGGCCGCCGACGCGCGTCACCCTGGCGGGTGACGGAGTTGTCCACAGCCGGGCGGTTATCCACCAAGATCCAATAGATCTGAGCGGAGGCGTCACAGTCGGTGCCGGAGGTGGTACCGCATGAACGCCACACAGACCGGCCGGCAGGACGTCGAGGCAGCAGACACCGGCACGCACCGCCCGCACCCGAAGCGCACGCCGGGAGACGGTGGCCCGGCACCCAAGAAGGATCCGCGGAAGAAGTCGGGCCCTGATCGCCACGGCCCAGCCCGCAAGCGCGCAAGGCGGCGCGGCGATCGCCCGCCGGCGGCTCGAACGGCGCTCGCAGCCCGAACGGAACGCATGCCGGGAACGGCACGAGCACCGCAAGCGGGCTCAGCGACGTCGGCAACACCCTCTGCACCGGGGCCGAACGCCACGCGAGCGTCCGCACGGAACGCGACACGATCGTCCGCATCGGAAACCACGCAACCGCCCGCACCGACGACGCCGCGCAACGCCCTTGGCCGCTATGGCGAGGACCTTGCCACCCGGCGGCTCCTGGAAGCCGGGATGCGCATCCTCGACCGCAACTGGCGTTGCCGCGACGGAGAGATCGACATCGTCGCCGCCGACGGTGACGCCCTCGTCGTCTGCGAGGTCAAGACCCGCCGGGCAGGCTGGTACGAACACCCCATGGCGGCGGTACGGCCCGAGAAGACCGCCCGGCTGCGGCTGCTCGCCGAGCGCTGGATGGAACGGCACGGCGGCCCACCGCCCGGTGGTGTCCGCATCGACGTCATCGGCATCCTGCTCCCCGCCCGCGGCGCCCCCGTGGTCGAGCACGTACGGGGGGTGGCGTAAATGGGGTTCGCCCGCACCTGCTCCGTCGCACTGGTGGGTGTCGAAGGCGTCGTGGTCGAGGTCCAGGCCGATCTGGAGCCCGGCGTGGCCGCCTTCACCCTCGTCGGACTGCCCGACAAGAGCCTGGCCGAGTCCAGGGACCGGGTCCGCGCCGCCGTGGTCAACTCCGGTGCCGAATGGCCGCAGAAGAAGCTCACCGTCGGTCTCAGCCCGGCATCCGTCCCCAAGAGCGGCAGCGGCTTCGACCTCGCCGTGGCCTGCGCGGTCCTCGGCGCCGCCGAGCGGCTCGACCCCCGCGAGCTCACCGACCTCATGATGATCGGAGAGCTCGGCCTCGACGGCCGCGTCCGCCCCGTCCGCGGTGTGCTGCCCGCCGTCCTCGCCGCCGCCGAGGCCGGATACCGCCAGGTCGTCGTACCGGAGCAGACCGTCGCCGAAGCCTCACTCGTCCCCGGCGTCTCCGTCCTCGGCATCCGCAGCCTGCGGCAACTCATCGCCGTCCTCACCGACGAACCGGTCCCCGAAGAGGACGACCTCCTCGACACGGGCCGCCCCGACCCCCTCCTGGCCGGGCTCGTCATGCCGGGCAACGGCGTCACGGCCGGTCTGCCACCCGCCGACCACACCCCCGATCTCACCGATGTCGCGGGCCAGTACAACGCCCGCCGCGCCCTCGAAGTGGCCGCCGCCGGACGCCACCACATCTTCTTCAAGGGGCCACCGGGCGCCGGGAAAACCATGCTTGCCGAGCGCCTCCCGGGGCTGCTGCCACCCCTGGCCCCCAAGGAGTCCCTGGAGGTCACCGCCGTCCACTCGGTCGCCGGCACCCTCCCGCCGGGACAGCCGCTGGTCCACCGTCCGCCCTACTGCGCACCGCATCACTCCGCGACCATGGCCTCCCTCATCGGCGGTGGGACCGGACTGCCCCGCCCGGGGGCCGTGTCCCTGGCTCATCACGGCGTACTTTTTCTGGACGAGGCCGCAGAATGCAGCCCCCGTGTTCTGGACGCACTCCGTCAGCCACTCGAATCCGGCCACATCGTCGTGGCCCGTGCCGGCGGCATGATGCGGATGCCCGCGCGCTTCCTCCTGGCTCTCGCGGCCAACCCCTGCCCTTGCGGGCGGCACGGCACCACCGCCGGCACCTGCGAATGCCGGCCCTCCACGATCCGCCGCTACCGCGCCCGGCTCTCTGGGCCGCTCATGGACCGTGTCGACCTGCGAATCGCCGTGGAACCGATCGCCCGCTCCGAACTGGTCGCCCTCGGTCGCGGTGCCGAATCCACCGCCACCGTCGCCGACCGCGTCCGCGCCGCTCGGGAACGCGCTGCGGCCCGCTTCGCCGGCACGCCCTGGCAGACCAACAGCCAAGTACCGGGCCACGAACTGCGAACCCGCTGGCCCGTACACCCCGGTGCACTCGCGCACGCCGAACGCGACCTCGAATGCGGTCTCCTGACGGCCCGTGGTCTCGACCGCGTGCTGCGCGTCGCCTGGACCGCCGCCGACCTCGCGGGCCGCGACCGTCCGACGAAAGAGGACGTCAACTGGGCGCTGGAACTCCGCACTGGCGTACGGCGCGGGGCCGTCACGACGCGCGCGGACGCCGGCACAACGACCGGCAAGGGAGGCAGAGCGGGAGCCCCTGCCGCGGTGGGGCCGAGCATGCGCACCACTGCCGACGCACAGCCCCGGCCGGCAGCAGGAACAGCGCACAACCCGGAAGCCGAGGCGGAAGCGGAACCGGGGGCAAGGACGGAGACGACAGGGGCGGGGGAGAGCGGGATGAGGACGGGAGCGGAGAGGGCGGCGACAGCAGCGCCGAGGGCAGGGAGCCCAGCACCCAAAGCCCTGGTGGAGAGGCTCAGGAAGGCACAGGATTCCCGCCCGAGGGTCGCTCTCGTCCGCCCGGTGGACGATCGGGAGGAGCGGTGAACGCCCTCGACGAATGGGGCTTCGCCACGGACGAAGAGGGACGGGAGCCGAATCGGGCACCGAAGCCCGAGGCGGCGTCCGGGCCGGAGCCGGAATGCGGACCGGAGCCGGGAGTCGGGGCGCCACCCACCGAGCGGTGCCCCACTCATACCCTCCTGACGCAGCCCAACCGCGCCCCCGGCGCCCCCAGCAAGCCACCACGCGCAACGACCGTCGCGCCCCGAAAACACGCCGCCACCAGAGCGAAACCCACAGCCCAGGAGAGCTACGAACCGCTGCGAGCCGCCCGCGCCGCCCTCACCCGGATCCTCGAACCCGGTGACGAAACGGCCGGCCGCTGGCTGCGCGAGTCGGGCCCCGTGGCCCTCTGGCACGCACTCTCCCAAGACGACGCACCCCCGCCCCTCGGCGCCAGCCCGACCAAGTTCGCCGGCCTCCGCTTACGTGCCGCACGGGCCCGCCCCGCTCTCGACCTCGCCGCCGTCGCCGCACTCGGCGGCCGCTTCGTCTGCCCGGGCGACGAGGAATGGCCCAGCCAACTGGACGACCTCGGCGACGCCCGCCCCATCGGCCTCTGGGTACGCGGCGCAGCCAACCTGCGGATCTGGGCACTCCGCTCGGTCGCCGTCGTCGGGGCGCGAGCCTGCACCGACTACGGTGCCCACCTCGCCGCCACCCTCGGGGCAGGGCTCGCCGAACGCGGCTGGACCGTGGTCTCCGGAGCGGCCTACGGCATCGACGGCGCGGCCCATCGTGGCGCGCTCGCCGCGAACGGCCCGACCGTCGCCGTGCTCGCCTCCGGAATCGACCACCCCTATCCGCGCGGACACACCGAGTTGATCGACCGGATCGCCGAACAGGGGCTGGTCGTAGCCGAGTTGCCGCCGGGAGACCACCCCACCCGGAGCCGCTTCATCCAGCGCAACCGCGTCATCGCCGCACTCACCCGGGGGACGGTCGTCGTGGAGGCCGAACTCCGCAGCGGGTCACTGGTCACCGCCCGGCGAGCGCAGACCCTCGGACGCTTCACGATGGGCATGCCGGGCCCGATCACCAGCGGACTCTCCGCAGGAGTGCACCAACTCCTGCGCGGCGAGGCGGCGGTGGTCACCGACGCCGACGAGGTCGTCGAACTCGTCGGCAGCATCGGCGAGCTCGCCCCCGAGCGCCGCGGCCCGACCTTCGCCCGCGATCTGCTGGACCCGGTCGCCCTCCGCGTACTCGAAGCGCTTCCCGCGCGCGGTGGCGCGGATGTCGCCCATCTTGCCCGGGAGTCGGGCACGCCCCGCGATCTCGCTCAGGGCAAGCTCTTTGAGCTCCACTCCCTCGGATTCGTTCAAAGGTGCGGTGAGCGCTGGGAGTTGGTGCGAGGTGCCCACTCGACCGAAGGTTCCCGGCGAGGCGGTACTTGACCTGGCGCGAACGGGTGAAAGGGTGAGGGGAATGACCGCAGAATCCAGATTTGCTGTGCTTCGTGGTGTGTGGCCGGCCAGTTGGGCGCCCGCGGCGCGGCACGGCGCACGCACAGGTTCCCGGCCGTCGCGGCACCCCAACGTCCGCGCCGCCCTCCAGGGGCGCGTTCCCGGCGTATTCGGCTCCGGCGCACCTTCAGGGTGCCGCCGAGCCGCACGAAGTAACCCTGGGGTGCGGGCAGCGGAACGTATCTGCGCACACCCAACCGACCTTCCTCGCACACCGCAACGCCACGGTCACGCTACGCTCACAACAGTTCACGCCACATACACCCATCCATCCCCGTCTCGGCAGAACGGCTCAAGGCGACGAATGCCCCAGCACACCTCCGGGTCTGACCGCGCGGCAGCATCACCTGCCGCGCGCGGCAGCGTGCGCCCCGCCCCGCCCACCTCGCTCGACGAGCTGTGGCGCTCCTACAAGGCGTCAGGCGACGGACGCCTGCGGGAACAGCTGATCCTGCACTACTCGCCGCTGGTCAAATATGTCGCCGGCCGCGTCAGTGTCGGACTGCCACCCAACGTCGAGCAGGCCGACTTCGTCTCCTCAGGGGTCTTCGGACTGATCGACGCCATCGAGAAGTTCGAGCCCGAACGTTCCATCAAGTTCGAGACGTACGCCATCACCCGCATCCGCGGCGCGATGATCGACGAACTGCGCGCCCTGGACTGGATCCCACGATCCGTACGCCAGAAGGCCCGGGCCGTGGAACGCGCCTACGCCACCCTCGAAGCGCAGCTCCGCCGCACCCCGACCGAGGCGGAGGTCGCCGGCGAGATGGGCATCCCGCTGGAAGAGCTCCATGGCGTCTTCAGCCAGCTGTCCCTGGCCAACGTCGTGGCATTGGAAGAACTCCTCCACGTCGGCGGCGAAGGCGGCGAACGCCTCAGCCTGATGGACACCCTGGAGGACACCGCCGCCGAGAACCCTGTGGAGATCGCCGAGGACCGCGAACTGCGGCGACTGCTGGCCCGCGCCATCAACACCCTGCCCGACCGCGAGAAGACCGTGGTCACCCTCTACTACTACGAGGGCCTAACCCTCGCCGAGATCGGCAATGTCCTCGGCGTCACCGAGAGCAGGGTCAGCCAGATCCACACCAAGTCCGTGCTTCAGCTCCGCGCGAAGCTGGCGGACGTCGGGCGGTGAGAAGCGGTGCACGTCGGGGACGGCGGGTCGGACAGGCGGCAACCGGCCGTAGAGGCCGCATGGGTGCGCGGATTCGCAGGCTCGCGGAAGCTTCGGCTTGCTGGGGCGAGAGGTCGTGGGCCGGCTCAAGGGCGCGGCGTGACACGATGCTTCGGACTACGCAGTAAGGCCAGGCACACGCGGGTTGGTCGCCACGGCGCCGCCTTGGTGCCGTCTTCCTCTTTCTCGTCCGAGGTCGCCATCCCGGCCAGGCATGGCGGGCTGTCCCGGACGGATTCCTGCCGCCGTGATCCGCATCGCAGCGATCCGTGTCGTGATGCGGAGTGCCGCGACGGGGACGCCATCCGTAAAGTGGTGGCGTGCCCAGGATTCGAGCGGCCTCGGTGGCCGAGCACCGGACGATGCAACGTGGCGCCCTCTTGGACGCCGCCCGCACCTTGCTGTCCGAAGGCGGAACGGAGGCGCTGACCTTCCCCGCCCTCGCCGAGCGCACGGGACTCGCGCGCTCTTCCGTGTACGAGTACTTCCGCTCCCGGGCGGCCGTCGTCGAAGAACTGTGCGCCGTCGACTTCCCCGTGTGGGCCGCAGAGGTCGAGTCGGCGATGGAGCGTGCCGGGACCCCCGAGGCGAAGGTCGAGGCGTATGTGCGCCAGCAGCTGGCGCTGGTCGGTGACCGTCGCCACCGTGCTGTCGTCGCCATCTCCGCGGGGGAACTCGACGCCGGCGCCCGGGAGAAGATCCGGGCGGCGCACGGTGGCCTGATCACCATGATCGTCGAGGCGCTTGCTGCCCTTGGGCACACGCAGCCCCGCCTGGCCGCGATGCTGCTCCAGGGTGTTGTCGACGCCGCGGTCCGCCGCATCGAACTCGGCGCCGCGGAAAACCCGGAAGAGATCACAGAGGCAGCGGTGGCGATGGCCCTCAGCGGGGTGCGTGGCTGAATTCCGGTGTTGCGTGGGGGTGTTTTGGCGGGGCGGTGAGGTTTTCGCCGGGGGTGGGGCTCGGCTCCGGAGTGGCTCCTGAGCTCTGCTCCCTCTCTTCCCCCCCGGGGGCCCCGTCCCCACCCCGCCCACCCCCCCACCCCCGCCCACCTCCTCCGCCGCCACCGTCCTCAGCCAGGTCGTTCGCCCGCAGCCCGCAGCCCGCAGCCCGCAGCCCGCAGCCCGCAGCCCGCAGCCCGCAGCCCGCAGCCCGCAGCCCGCAGCCCGCAGCCGCGCATCGGGCTGGCGCTGCTGCGTCATCGCGAGGGCAGAGTCAACGGGCCCAACTGAGCCGTACCGATTGGCTGTACTGGTCAACGCACATCGTGTCGGCCTTGCCTCACGCCTCCTTCACGTGCGTTCCGTCACCTGCGTTTCGCTCTTCACGGCTTCGGCCGGTCAGCCCGCCGGCTCGCCGTAGCGGGCCCGACTTCTGCTCCTCGTTCCCAGTCCACACGCGCGGCGGCGCCTGCCGCTTGGGTCGTTCGTTCCTATCTCTCTGAGGCTCGGCGGAGGCGTCCCAGTGACCACAGTGCGGCGATGGCGAGAGCGAGTGCGCCGAGCAGAGCCGCGCCAGTAGAGCCCGCTGGTGCGCCTGCTCCTTCACGAGCTGCGGGTGCCGATCGTTCACGATGTGGATGGGGCTGTCCGGGTTCTGGTACGCCGTCGGGTTCGGGGATGCCGAAGACCGGCAGCAGACGTGACGGTCCGCCGTGGAGTAGGGCCGGGGGCAGCAACGAGAGCGGGTTCAGGTATGTCGTGCCGCGCAGCAGGCCCCAGTGGAGGCACGGGGCACGGCAGTGGTACGGGCCGTGGCCCAATTCGCCGACGGGCTGGCCGGCGGTGACCTGCTGGCCCTTGTGGGCAGTGGCGTGGACCGGTTCGTACGTGGTGCGTAAGGGCGGATGGCCGGATTCGGACAGCTCGATGGTGAGGACGCCGCGGCCGGCGACGGTGCCGGCGAACGTGATCTGTCCGGGCGCGGCGGCCTTGACGACGGCGCCGTCGGGTGCCGCCAGGTCAACTCCTCTGTGTCCAGCCGCCCAGGGTGTCAGGGGTGGTTCCCAGCCGCGCAGCACCATGGGCGGCGCACCGCTGGCGCCGTCGACCGGCCAGGAACGGTCCGTCGTCGGACCCGTCGGTCGAGCGGTCGGATCGGCCTCCGCCAGTGAGGCCACCGCACCAGTTATCGGGGGCGCCGCACCGGCCGCGCCTGGCGTGCCGGCCACCCCTGCCGTCGACGCAACGCACAGAGAGCACAGCAGGGGCAGAGCGCGCTGGGCGAGTGGTCGGCGCGAGCGCTGTCTACCGTCTCGGGGGGTTCGGGGTCTGGACCGTTCCTGCCCGCGCGCCGGCCGGCTCGGGACAGGTGGCTGGGATCGATCTTGAGTCGAGGTGGGCGCCGAATCTGAAGCCGCTCCGGGAGGCGGAGCGGACCTGGGCGTCAGAGCCCGCGCCGGAGCTGAAGCGCGATCCGGCGTCGGGGCGGAGGGGCGGGGCAGTGCCGCCCCGGTGCGGGGTGGAGGTTCCGCAGGCGCGGCCTCCTCGGGTGTGTCCGTTGCCGTCGGCGTCTCTGCTGCGGACGGTCCGTGGTGGCCCGAAGGGGGTGTGTGGTGGTCCGGGGGCTGTAGGTGGCCGGGGTCCTGGCGGTTGGGGCGGTGGCGAAGGGTGCCGTGTGCCGTGCGTTGCCTTCGTGCGAGGTGGCGCTTTCGTGTCGGGCCGGGGCGTTGTGCAGGCGTCACGGTGCGTTGTGGGGTCGGTGGGCGCGGGGTGTGGGGGCGCCGCTTGGCGGGGCCGGTGAGTCGTCGCATGCCTTGACGATGGCGGAGGCGCGGCCGGCGCGCGGATCTTGGTCAAAAGCTGTGGACGACGGGCCGCTTGTGGATAACGGCGTCACCCTGCACGGGTGCGAAATGGTGCGTGTCGCCCGGCGCATCGCCCGTCCCGTACACTTCTGATGGCGATCCGGGTCACCGGGTCGACTTCGCACGCCCCGCCGCCAGTGCAGCAGTCCCATTCGGGCAGCACGTCGGCCGCGCTCCTCGGTCCTCGGAAGGTTCCCTCCGGTTCCTCCCCAGGCAGGCGCGTCGGGGCGTCAGGCACTGCGATCAACCGGTCGTGGTGGAACCGAGAAAACAAGGAGTACGGCCATGGCCGTCGTCACGATGCGGGAGCTGCTGGAGAGCGGCGTCCACTTCGGTCACCAGACCCGCCGTTGGAACCCGAAGATGAAGCGTTTCATCTTCACCGAGCGCAACGGCATCTACATCATCGACCTGCTCCAGTCGCTGTCGTACATCGACCGCGCCTACGAGTTCGTCAAGGAGACCGTCGCGCACGGCGGCTCGGTCATGTTCGTCGGCACGAAGAAGCAGGCCCAGGAGGCCATTGCCGAGCAGGCGACCCGCGTGGGCATGCCCTACGTGAACCAGCGCTGGCTCGGCGGCATGCTGACCAACTTCTCCACCGTCTACAAGCGTCTGCAGCGCCTCAAGGAGCTCGAGCAGATCGACTTCGAGGACGTGGCCGCCTCCGGCCTCACCAAGAAGGAGCTCCTGGTCCTCTCCCGCGAGAAGGCCAAGCTGGAGAAGACCCTCGGTGGTATCCGCGAGATGCAGAAGGTGCCCAGCGCCGTCTGGATCGTGGACACCAAGAAGGAGCACATCGCCGTCGGCGAGGCGCGGAAGCTCAACATCCCGGTTGTCGCGATCCTCGACACCAACTGCGACCCGGACGAGGTCGACTACAAGATCCCGGGTAACGACGACGCGATCCGCTCCGTCACCCTGCTCACCCGTGTGATCGCCGACGCCGTCGCCGAGGGCCTCATCGCCCGCTCCGGCGCCGCGACCGGCGACCAGAAGCCGGGCGAGAAGGCCGGCGAGCCGCTGGCCGAGTGGGAGCGCGACCTGCTCGAAGGCGACAAGAAGGCTGACGAGGAGGCCCCCAAGGCCGAGGCGCCGGCCGCCGAGGCTCCGGCCGCCGAGGCTGAGAAGCCGGCCGAGCAGGGCTGACCTCAGAACCGGTCGGTGACGGCGGGGGAGGGCGCTGGCAGCGCCACCCCCGCCGTCCACCCGTAGATCTTTCGACTTTCGCGATTCCGAGAAGAGATTCACAGACCATGGCGAACTACACCGCCGCTGACGTCAAGAAGCTCCGCGAGCTCACCGGCGCCGGCATGATGGACTGCAAGAAGGCCCTGGAAGAGGCCGAGGGCAACGTCGACAAGGCCGTCGAGGTCCTGCGCGTCAAGGGTCAGAAGGGCGTCGCCAAGCGCGAGGGCCGCTCCGCCGAGAACGGCGCTGTGGTCTCCCTGATCGCCGACGACAACGCCTCCGGCCTGATCCTCGAGCTGAAGTGCGAGACGGACTTCGTCGCCAAGGGCGAGAAGTTCCAGGCCGTCGCCAACGCCCTCGCCGCGCACGTCGCCAAGACCAACCCGGCCGACATCGAGGCCCTGCTCGCCTCCGAGATCGAGGCCGGCAAGACCGTCCAGGCGTACGTCGACGAGGCCAACGCCAACCTCGGCGAGAAGATCGTCCTGGACCGCTTCGCGCAGTTCTCCGACGGCTACGTGACGGCGTACATGCACCGCACCATGCCTGACCTGCCGCCGCAGATCGGTGTCCTCGTCGAGCTCGACAAGGAGAACACCGAGGTCGCCAAGGGCATCGCGCAGCACATCGCCGCGTTCGCCCCGAAGTACCTCTCCAAGGAGGACGTCCCGGCCGAGGTCGTCGAGGCCGAGCGTCGCGTCGCCGAGGAGACCACCCGCGCCGAGGGCAAGCCCGAGGCTGCGCTGCCGAAGATCGTCGAGGGTCGCCTCAACGGCTTCTTCAAGGACGCGACGCTGCTCGGCCAGCCGTACGCGCTCGACAACAAGAAGTCCGTGGAGAAGGTCCTCCAGGAGGCCGGTGTCACCCTGAAGCGCTTCTCGCGCATCAAGGTCGGCATCTGAGCCTGCCGCGAAGGCAGCGAATGACCTACGGCCCCGCTAGGGTCGTACGCAGTCGGCCGCTCATCGGTCGGCCGCAGATGTGACGAGGAGGCCATTGCCGGACAGGGATCTGACCCAGACCCACGGCAATGGCCTTCTTCGTATGTGCACGAGGAGAGCTCAATGAATCACGGTGCCGACGGCGCAGACACACACAAAGCCGGCAAGGGCGGAAGGCGACGCTTCCTGCTGAAGCTGTCGGGTGAGGCGTTCGCCGGCGGCGGCGGACTCGGTGTCGACCCCGATGTCGTGCACGCCATTGCCCGCGAGATCGGCGCGGTGGTCCGTGACGGCTACGAGATCGCCATCGTGATCGGCGGCGGCAACTTCTTCCGCGGCGCCGAACTCCAGCAGCGCGGCATGGACCGGGCCCGCTCCGACTACATGGGCATGCTCGGCACCGTCATGAACTGCCTGGCCCTCCAGGACTTCCTGGAGAAGGAGGGCATCGACTCCCGCGTCCAGACCGCCATCACCATGGGCCAGGTCGCGGAGCCGTACATCCCGCTCCGCGCGGTGCGCCACCTGGAGAAGGGCCGGGTCGTCATCTTCGGCGCCGGTATGGGCATGCCGTACTTCTCCACCGACACCACCGCCGCCCAGCGTGCCCTGGAGATCGACGCCGAGGCCATGCTGATGGGCAAGAACGGCGTGGACGGGGTCTACGACTCCGACCCGAAGCAGAACCCGGACGCGGTCAAGTTCGACGCCCTCGAATACGGCGAGGTCATCACCCGGGATCTGAAGGTCGCCGACGCCACCGCCATCACGCTGTGCCGGGACAACAAGCTCCCGATCCTCGTGTTCGAACTGCTCGCCGAGGGGAACATCGCGCGTGCGGTGAAGGGTGAGAAGATCGGCACGCTCGTCAGCGATCAGAACACCCGGGCCTGACGGCCTCAACTGCCGTGATTCCGTACGGGCGTCGGCCCGTAGGGGCGGCAACCCCCGGTCGTGGGAAGACCTCGGTACGGGGATGGACAACCGCCTGCCGGTCGGACACCGTGCAGGAGAAGACGCGCGGCAGGGGCGAGGCTCTGCTTCTTACCGAAAAGACCAGGAGCAAGTGGTGATCGAAGAGATCCTCCTCGAGGCCGAGGAGAAGATGGAGAAGGCCGTCGTGGTCGCCAAGGAGGACTTCGCCGCGATCCGCACCGGGCGTGCGCACCCGGCGATGTTCAACAAGATCGTGGCGGACTACTACGGTGCCATGACGCCCATCAACCAGCTGGCGTCGTTCTCGGTGCCGGAACCGCGGATGGCCGTGGTGACCCCGTTCGACAAGAGCGCGCTGCGCAACATCGAGCAGGCGATCCGCGACTCGGACCTCGGCGTCAACCCGAGCAACGACGGCAACATCATCCGTGTGACGTTCCCGGAGCTCACCGAGGAGCGCCGTCGCGAGTTCATCAAGGTCGCCAAGAACAAGGCCGAGGACTCCAAGATCTCGATCCGCAGCGTGCGGCGCAAGGCCAAGGAGTCGCTCGACAAGCTCGTCAAGGACAAGGAGTCCGGCGAGGACGAGGTCCGCCGGGCCGAGAAGGAGCTCGACGACATCACCGCGAAGTACGTCGCGCAGGTGGACGAGCTCCTCAAGCACAAGGAATCCGAGCTCCTAGAGGTCTGATGAACGAGTCATCCTGGGGGACCCCGCCCGCCGCCGGCCGGTGGGGACCGCCCGATCACGGATCGGCCGCCTCGCTGCGCGGGGCGGCGCCCCCCGTCCCGGCGGGTCCCGTCCACGACACGGTCGGCGCGGCGCAGACTCGGCCGATGCCCATCGTGCCCGCGCCGGGCGGACACCAGGACGACCATCGGGACTTCCGGGATGACCAGGCAAACCTGGACGACCGGGGGGCTGCTCGCCTGAGCGGCCCCCTGTTCCGCGACGACAGGCCGCAGGAGCCCATGCCCACCTCGCTCCCCGGGTCCGACAGCGACCCAGTGAAACCGCAGAAGAAGAGCGCGGGGCGCAACCTGCGCGCCGCCATAGGGGTCGGCGTCGGACTCGGCGCGGTCATCCTCGCCTCGCTCTTCGTCTACAAGCCGGTGTTCATCGGCGTCATAGCGCTCGCCGTCGTCGTAGGCCTGTGGGAACTGACCTCGCGGCTGGCGGAGCGCAAGGACATCCGGGTGCCGCTGGTGCCGCTCGCGGTCGGCGGCACCGCCATGGTGATCGCCGGATACGTGCGCGGCGCCGAGGGGGCGTGGGTGGCGATGGCGCTCACCGCGCTCGCCGTCCTGGTCTGGCGGATGACGGAGGCGCCCCAGAACTACCTCCGGGACGTCACCGCCGGAGTCTTCGCGACGTTCTACGTCCCGTTCCTGGCGACGTTCGTGGCCCTGATGCTGGCGGCCGCGGACGACGGGCCGCAGCGGGTGCTGACATTCCTGCTGCTGACGGTCGTCAGCGACACCGGCGCCTACGCGGTCGGCTGGCGCTTCGGGAAGAAGAAGCTCGCGCCGCGGATCAGCCCGGGCAAGACCCGCGAGGGACTCGTCGGCGCGGTGCTCTTCGCGATGGTGGCGGGCGCGCTGTGCATGGAGTTCCTGATCAAGGGGGGCGCCTGGTGGGAGGGGTTGCTGCTCGGCCTGGCGGTCGCGGTCAGTGCCACCCTCGGCGACCTCGGCGAATCCATGATCAAGCGGGACCTCGGCATCAAGGACATGGGCACCCTGCTGCCCGGCCACGGCGGCATCATGGACCGGCTGGACTCCCTGCTGCCGACCGCCCCGGTGGTCTGGCTGCTGTTCGTGATCTTCGTGGGATCCGGCTGAGCGCCGCCGGTTACCCTTGAGGGCGCGCTGCTCGTTCGCGGCGCGCCCTTTCCGTCTCCGCGACCGCGGGGGCGATCCGTGAGGTCCCCTGGTTCCGGCCCCGTCCGGCCCCTGGCTCCGCGTCGGCGGAAGCCGCCCGGCCTCGTCGCACAGAGGAGTTTGCACCCATGGCACGCCCGGCCCCGGGAGAACTGACGTTTGTCGCCCCCCGCGGCGCCAAGAAGCCCCCTCGGCACCTCGCCGACCTCGACCCGGCCGAGCGCCGCGAGGCGGTGGCCGCGATCGGCGAGAAGCCGTTCCGCGCCAAGCAGCTGTCGCAGCACTACTTCGCCCGCTACGCGCACGACCCGGCGCAGTGGACCGACATCCCCGCGGCGGCGCGCGAGAAGCTGGCCGCCGAGCTGCTCCCTGACCTGATGTCGGTGGTGCGGCACATCTCGTGCGACGACGACACCACCCGCAAGACCCTGTGGCGGCTGCACGACGGCACCCTCGTCGAGTCGGTGCTGATGCGCTACCCGGACCGGGTCACCATGTGCATCTCCTCGCAGGCCGGCTGCGGGATGAACTGCCCGTTCTGCGCCACCGGCCAGGCCGGTCTGGACCGCAACCTCTCCACCGCCGAGATCGTGCACCAGATCGTCGACGGGATGCGGGCGCTGCGCGACGGCGAGGTGCCCGGGGGCCCGGCGCGACTGTCCAACATCGTCTTCATGGGCATGGGCGAGCCGCTCGCCAACTACAAGCGGGTGGTCGGCGCCATCCGGCGGCTGACCGATCCCGAGCCGGACGGGCTGGGCCTCTCCCAGCGCGGGATCACCGTCTCCACCGTCGGGCTGGTCCCGGCGATCCTGCGGTTCGCCGACGAGGGCTTCAAGTGCCGGCTCGCGGTGTCGCTGCACGCGCCGGACGACGAACTGCGAGACACCCTCGTACCGGTGAACACCCGCTGGAAGGTCCGCGAAGTGCTGGACGCGGCCTGGGAGTACGCCGAGAAGTCCGGCCGCCGGGTCTCGATCGAGTACGCCCTGATCCGCGACATCAACGACCAGGCGTGGCGCGGTGATCTGCTGGGACGCCTGCTCAAGGGCAAGCGGGTCCATGTCAACCTCATTCCGCTGAATCCGACGCCGGGTTCGAAGTGGACGGCCTCGCGGCCCGAGGACGAGCGGGCGTTCGTACGGGCCATCGAGGCACACGGTGTGCCCGTGACCGTCCGGGACACCCGCGGCCAGGAGATCGACGGCGCCTGCGGTCAGCTCGCGGCCTCCGAGCGCTGAGCGCCCGCTGGTACGGTGGCGTGGAATAAACGCACATTCATTCCGACAGGGGAGCGCCACAGCGCTGAGAGTGCGGTCACGTCGTAGCCCTACGGCGCCCGCAGACCCTTGAACCTCGCCCGGGTCATTCCGGGTAGGAAGTTCGGTCGTCACTCATGCTGTTGCGCCCCGCCCATCGCCCGTTGCCGAACGTCACCGACGCAGTGCGCAGCGGACATCGGGCGGGGCCGCGTCTCTTCCTGGCCAGCCAGGAGGAAATCAGTGAGCACCACCAGCAGGATCACCGCGGCAGCGCTCGCTGCCGCGGCCGGCATCACCGCACTCGCCGGGTGCGGCAGCTCGGGCAGCGGCGGCAGCGCGGACGCCAAGACCGTCACGCTCGTCAGCCATGACTCGTTCAACGCCTCCAAAACCGTTCTGGCCGCCTTCGAGAAGGAGACCGGCTACAAGGTCAAGGTGCTCAGGGGCGGGGACGCCGGCAAGGCCGTCAACCAGGCGATCCTGTCCAAGGACAACCCGCAGGGCGACGTCTTCTTCGGCATAGACAACACCCTGCTCTCGCGCGGCCTGAACGCCGGCATCTTCACCCCCTACAAGGCCCAGGGACTGGACGACGTCCCGGCCGACCTCCAACTCGACAAGGACGCCCACCGCGTCACACCCCTCGACTACGGCGACATCTGCGTCAACTACGACCGCGCCTACTTCACCGAGCACCAGCTCGCGCCGCCGCAGACCTTCGACGACCTGCTCAAGCCGCAGTACAAGAACCTGCTGGTCACCGAGAACTCCGCCACCTCCTCTCCGGGGCTCGCCTTCCAGCTCGGCACCATCGCCGCCCACGGCGAGGCCGGCTGGCCGGACTACTGGAAGAAGCTCAAGGCCAACGGCGTCGAGGTCGTGGACAGTTGGGAGCAGGCGTACAACGAGCGCTTCTCGGGCTCCGCGGCCGGCAAGGGCAAGGGGGACAAGCCGCTGGTGGTCTCCTACGCCTCCAGTCCGCCCGCCGAGGTGATGGGCAAGAAGCCCGCGCCCAAGGAGGCCCCGACCGGTGTCGCGACCGGCACCTGCTTCCGGCAGATCGAATTCGGCGGTCTGCTCAAGGGCGCCAAGAACGAGAAGGGCGGCAAGGCACTGCTCGACTTCCTCCTGTCGAAGAAGTTCCAGGAGGACATGCCGCTGCAGATGTTCGTCAACCCGGCGCGCAAGGACGCCAAGGTGCCGGAACTGTTCACCCACTACGGCACCGCGATCGACAAGCCGGCGACGCTCGCACCGGCGACGATCACGCAGAACCGCGAACAGTGGATCAAGCAGTGGTCCTCGCTCGTTCTGAAGTAGCCCGCACCCGCCTCAGGAGGCCCGCGCGCGCAACGGCGGTGCGGCTCGGCCTGATGGCCGTGCCGCTCGCCTTCTTCGCGGCGTTCTTCGCCTATCCGGTCGTCGCGATCGTCGGGCGCGGGCTGAAGGACGGCGGGCAGTGGCAACTCGGGCGGTTCGGTGCGGTCCTCAGTGATCCGGACGTCCTCCACGTGCTGTGGTTCACCGTGTGGCAGGCCGCCGCCTCGACCGTGCTGACACTGCTCGTCGCGCTGCCCGGCGCGTATGTCTTCGCCCGCTTCGACTTCCCCGGAAAGCAGGTGCTGCGGGCGGTGGTGGCGGTGCCGTTCGTCCTGCCCACCGTCGTCGTCGGCTCGGCCTTCCTGGCCCTCGTGGGCCGGGGCGGACTGCTGGACGACCTGTGGGGCGTGCGGCTTGACACCTCGGTGTGGGCGATCCTGCTGGCGCACGTCTTCTTCAACTACGCCGTCGTCGTCCGCACCGTCGGTGGGCTCTGGGCCCAACTCGACCCGCGGCAGGAAGAGGCGGCCCGGGTCCTGGGAGCGGGGCGGTTCGCGGCCTGGCGGAGGGTGACACTGCCCGCGCTGGGACCTGCCGTGGCCGCCGCGGCGCTGATGGTGTTCCTCTTCACCTTCACCTCCTTCGGAGTCGTGCAGATCCTGGGCGGGCCCACGTTCTCCACGCTGGAGGTGGAGATCTACCGGCAGACCGCCGACTTCCTCGATCTGCCCACCGCCGCCGTACTGACCGTGATCCAGTTCGCTGCCGTACTGGGCCTGTTGGGACTGCACGCCTGGACCGTGCGGCGCCGCGAATCGACCCTGCGGCTCGTCGACGCCTCCCGGACCGCACGCCGACCGCACGGCCGTGGCCAATGGGCGCTGCTGTGGGGCACGCTCGCCGTCATCGTAGTGCTGCTCGTCCTGCCCCTGGCCGTGCTCGTCGAGCGGTCCTTCGCCGGGCCGCACGGCTTCGGCCTGGTCTTCTACGAGACGCTGCACTCCGCCGCGGCAGCCGACACCACCTTCGCCGTCGCCCCCCTCGACGCCCTCTGGAACTCCCTCGCCTACGGCGCCGCGGCCACCGCGATCGCCCTGCTGATCGGCGGACTGGCGGCGGCCGCCCTCACCCGGGCGCGGCCGGTGCCCGGCCCGTCGGGGCGCACACCGCTGATCACCCGGCTCCTGCGCGGCTTCGACGCGCTGCTGATGCTGCCTCTCGGCGTCTCCGCCGTGACCGTCGGCTTCGGTTTCCTGATCACCCTCGACAAGCCGCCGCTGGACCTGCGGGAGTCGTGGTGGCTGGTGCCGCTCGCGCAGGCCCTGGTGGGCGCGCCGTTCGTGGTCCGTACGATGCTGCCCGTCCTGCGGGCGGTCGACGGCCGGCTGCGGGAGGCCGCGGCCGTCCTCGGCGCCTCGCCCTGGCGGGTCTGGCGCGAGGTGGACCTGCCGATGGTGCGGCGTGCCCTGCTCATCGCGGCGGGCTTCGCCTTCGCCGTCTCGCTCGGTGAATTCGGTGCGACCGTGTTCCTCGCACGGCCGGACCAGCCGACCCTGCCGGTGGCCGTGGCGCGGCTGCTGGGCCGCGCGGGGGAGTACAACTACGGCCAGGCGATGGCCCTGTCGACCATGCTGATGGTGGTGTGCGCGGGTGCCCTGCTGGTCCTGGAACGCATCCGTCCCCTGCCCCGAACCGGCTCGGCCGGCGGCACGCCCATCGACCACTCCGGGGAGTTCTAGATGACCGCCCAGACCGGGGCCACGACACCGAAGATGCTGCGGCTGGACGGTGTCACCGTCCGCTTCGGCACACCTGGCGCGCCCCCCGCCCTCGATGCGGTCGACCTCGACGTCGCGGCGCACGAAACCGTCTGCGTCCTGGGCCCCAGCGGCAGCGGCAAGTCCACCCTGCTGCGGGTGGTGGCCGGGCTGCAGCACACCGACGAGGGCGCCGTGCTGCTGGACGGACGCGACCAGGCGGGGGTGCCCACGCACCGGCGTGGCGTCGGGCTGATGTTCCAGGACCACCAGCTCTTTCCGCAGCGTGATGTCGCGGGGAACGTGGCCTTCGGGCTGCGGATGCGGGGCTCCTCCCGCACCGAGCAGGAGCGCACCGTCGCCGAACTGCTGGAACTCGTCGGCCTGCCCGGGGCGCAGCGCAGGGCCGTGGCCTCGCTGTCCGGCGGTGAGCAGCAGCGGGTCGCACTGGCCCGTGCGCTCGCCCCGCGCCCGCAGCTGTTGATGCTCGACGAGCCGCTCGGACAGCTCGACCGGGGGCTGCGCGAGCGGCTGATCGTCGAACTGCGGCGACTTTTCCGCGAGTTGGGGACGACGGTGCTCGCCGTCACCCACGACCAGGGCGAGGCGTTCGCGCTCGCCGACCGGGTCGTGGTGATGCGGGACGGCCGGATAGCCCAGAGCGGCACCCCCTTGGACGTCTGGCAGCGGCCCGCCAACGCCTTCGTCGCCCGCTTCCTCGGCTTCGACAACGTGGTCGAGGCGACCGTGCAGGGCGAGGTCGCCGCCACCCCCTGGGGCAAGGTGCCCGTCCCGGAGGGGACGTCGGACGGCCCCTGCCGCCTGCTCGTCCGCCCGGCCGGCGTCCGGCTGACCTCTCCGGCGGACGGGCTGCCCTGTACGGTCGCGGCTCGTACCTTCCGCGGCACGCATGTGGCGCTGCTGCTCCAGCCGGCGGGCGCACCGCAGATAGAGGCGGCCTGCCCACTGAGCGAGGCGCCGGAGACGGGAGACCGGGTGGGGATCTCCTTCGCCGCCGAGGACGTGGTGGTGCTGGACTCCGCGGACGAATAGCCGTGCCACGTAACGCTGTTGTGCCATGGATCGCTCCTGTCGGACCGGGTGCCACTGGGCCCTGTCGTCACACTCCCGTCTGCCGGGCGGTGTCCGGCACGCACTCCGCCCGGCCTGCCCTTCGGGCAGACGACAGGACCTAGGTGCGCTGGGGAGGGTCGGGGCGACGGCCCTGCGGGACGACCAGCCCCAGTTCGTAGGCGAGGATCACCGCCTGGGCGCGGTCGCGCAGGCCCATCTTTGCGAAGAGCCGGTTGATGTGGGTCTTGACGGTGTGGTCGGTGATCGTCAGCCGCGCGGCGATCTCCGCGTTCGACATGCCCTGGGCGATGTGGATGAGCACCTCCACTTCGCGGCCGGTCAGTTCCTGCACCGTGCGCACGGGAAGCGGAGCCGACCGTTGCCTGACGAACTCTCCGATCAGCCGCTTGGTCAGTTCGGGCGCCAGCAGCGCATTGCCTTCCGCCACCACCCTGACCGCATGCAGGAGTTCGGGGAACGTCGTGTCCTTGAGCAGAAACCCGCTGGCCCCGGCCGCGAGCGCGTCATACACGTATTCGTCGAGGCCGAACGTCGTCAGCATCAGTGCCTTGGTGGCGCCACCGGATGCCTGAGTGATCTCGCGTGCGGCCTCGATGCCGTTCTTGTGGGGCATCCGGATGTCCAGCAGAGCGAGGTCGGGACGCTGCTCCGCGGCGACCCGGACCGCCTGGACGCCGTCCTCCGCCTCGCCCACCACCTCGATGTCGTCCTGAGTGCCGAGGAGGTTGACGAATCCGGTGCGGACGATGGCCTGGTCGTCGGCCACGATTGCTCTGATCACCACGGGATTTCCGCCTCTACGAGAAAGCCGCCGTCCGGGCCGGGTCCGGCGGTCAGCGTCCCGCCGAGCAGCGCTGTCCGCTCCTGCATCCCGGCCAGGCCGTGGCCGCTGTGCACCGCGCCGGGCGGGCCCGGCCCGTCGTCCGCGATCCGGACCGCCAGCCGATCGGGCTGGTAGCCGATCTCCACGAGCGCATGGGCGCCCGGGGCATGCCGGCGCACGTTGGTCAGCCCCTCCTGCACGATGCGGTACGCGGACAACTCGCAGGACGTGGGCAGTTCGACCCGGTCGCCACTGATCCGCAGCTCCACCTCACCCCCCACCGACCGGTGCTGCGCTATCAGATCACCGAGGGCGTCCAGAGTCGGCTGCGGTGCCGTGCCGGCGTGGTCCCCGGGGCCCGTGCGCAGCACTCTCAGCAACCGGTGCAGCTCCGCCATCGACGCGCGGGCGGACGCAGCGATCTGCTGAAAGCCCTGGCGGGCCTGCGGCGACAGATCCGGTGTGGTGTAGGTCGCGCTCTCCGCCTGCACCGCGATCACCGAGACCGAGTGCGCCACGACATCGTGCAACTCGCGGGCGATCGCTGCCCGTTCGGCCTCCGCGGCCTGCCGTCGCTCCATCACGAGGACCCGGGCCTGTGCGGCGGCCCGCTCGCGCTGTGTCTCCTCGCGCGCGCGTACCGCGTCGCCCATCGACACCGCGGCCAGGATCGCCACGGTCAGGACGAACCACTCGGCGAGCAGGTCGAGGGAGTACAACCGCGGATGCCAGGATGCGATGTGCCAGGCGTTCACGGCCAGGGAAAGCACCGAACCGCCGCCGACGAGCAACGCCGGATGCGCGACGCGGTGACGTCCGAGGGCGTAGCACGCCAGGAGTCCGCTGACGGCCGCCGCGATATAGAGGTCCGATCCGGCCGCGAAGCTCACCAGCACCGCGACGGCCGACACTGCCGCCGAGGCCGGGTGCGCACGACGCCACGACAGCGCCGCCGTGGACAACAGCACGCCGACCGCGATCACTGCCGAGTGCCGCGGCACGACCACGAGTTCCACAGCCGCGAACGCGGTGAGTGCCGCGCCGGAGAGCCAGGGATAGAAGGGTGACGCGATCCACGCGCTCAGCCGCTGCCGGAGAGAAGTGCTCATGCCGATATCTTTTCGGCTCGCGGTGGTGGGTGGCGTCGCCGCACGGGTTGAACCCTGGCGGTCATGTCATGCCACGGGTTGACGTCGAAGTTCGGTTGCTCGTTTGACGCTCCGCGCCACGGCCGTCCATAGCCTCGTGATCAAGGCGAGGACGGGAGCGTCATGAAGAATCAACTCACCTGCAAAACAAAGGACTTGGAGCCTCGTGGCGGGCCGGCGGGGGAGCCGAGCGCGTCGCGACGCGAGGGCGGCGTGCACCGCGGACGCAGGAACCACGAGGTCTGGGTATGGAGCGTCTGCGCGGTCGCCGCGGCCGGCCTCGGGCTCCTCACCACCCTTCCCCCGCACCGTACATGGGGCCTCTTCGCGGCGACCGGATACGGCTGCGCGGCAGTGGCAGCCGCGCTGCGGGCAAGAGGTCGGCTCACACACCGCGTCCCCACTGCCATCGCCGAACTGCCCGCGATACTGGCCGTGGTGGGCGCCGTGGTCCTGCCGCTGCTGCTTCTCGTGCTGACCGACAGTGCACAGCTTGAGGTCGCGGTCGTCGAGCGCTCGGGTGACCTCCTGCTGAGCTCCGGCAGCCCCTACATACCCACACCCGCCACGGTCCCGGACTTCAACCCGTACCTGCCCGGCATGGCGGTATTCGGGCTGCCGCACGCGATGTTCGGTGACGGACCGCTGACGGACGCACGATGGTGGATGGCCGGCGTCTTCCTCCTGACGATGGCCGGCGCGGCGACCACGCTCGTCCGCCGAGCGCGGACCGAGCACGATCACCGTCCCGGGCGCCGCACCGTTTCCCCTCGCCATACCGCCCGCATACTGCTGTGGCTCGCCGCCTGTCCGCTGGTGGCCCTGCCGCTGGCCGTCGGTGGGATCGACCTCCCCGTGATCGGCCTGATGTGCTGGGGCCTGGCCACGGCCGGAGGGGGCAAGCCGGGGCGTGCGGGGCTGCTGCTCGGCGCCGCGGCGGCGCTGAAGTGGACTGCCTGGCCCGCTGTGCCCGTCGCCCTTGTGCTGCTGGCCGCGCGGCATGGCCGCCGCCGGGCTCTCAGCTGCGCCGCGGCGATCACGATAACGGTGGCGGCAGCGGTGGTCCCCTTCCTGATCACCTCTCCCGGCGCCTTCGTCGAGAACGTCCTGGCGTTCCCGCTGGGGCTGGGGGCGACGGCATCCCCTGCCGAAAGCCCGCTGCCCGGGCATCTCCTGGCCGCCTACGTCCCCGGGGGGACGCTGATCGCGATGGTGCTGCTGGCGGTTGCCGCCGTAGGTACCGCCGTCTCGCTGCTGATACGCCCTCCGCGGACGGTGCGGACGGCAGCCGACCGACTGGCCCTCGGCCTTGCACTGGCCATGGCCCTGATGCCGGCCACCCGCTTCGGGTACCTCGTCTACCCCGCGGTGCTTTGGGCGTGGCCGCGCCTGGCCCGGACCGTGACGAGATCACGTGCGGCGGTGTACCGCCGGACCCCGCCGCGGCCTCACTGAGGAAGCTCGTACACAGAGGGAGGACGTATGCAGAGCAGGCAGCGTGGGGACGCAGGCAGAACAATTACGTACGCGTCGCCCCACCTCAGAGAAAGGAGGCGGCGGCCCCCACTCAGACCTCTCCGCCGAGGAACCGGCAGGGCTGCCAGCCGCGGAGACGGGACTGAGCGAAGGCCCTCCGATGACGGCGGTCCGGCCTCACGACTCAGCGCGACGCGAGCCCTCCGCCGGCGGACCCACAGTCGTAACCCTCGCGAAACCGTCCGATCCCGTCGAGCCGGGTGCCTGGTCCGGGACGCCTCCCTGCCTTGTCCTGGACGCCCCTTCGGCATCCGGCTCGTGACCCGCACCCGTTTCCTGCTCCGCACCCGATTCCGGGGCCGAGTCCGATTCCGGGGCCGATTCCGGTTCGCCGAACCAGGCGACCGCCACGGCTCCGGCCACCGCCACCATGAAGCCGAGGATCGCCATCCAGGCGAAGCCCGGACGGGAGGAGTCGCCCAGCCACAGCACCCCGAGGATTCCGGGCACAACGGTTTCCCCCACCACCAGCGCCGCTGTGGCGCCGTTCACCGAACCGATCTGCAGGGCGACGGTGTGGAGGTACATCCCGCCGATGCCCGCAACCAGGATCGCGTAGAGCGCAGGATCGCCGAGAAGGGACGGCAGATGGAACGGATCGACACCGTTCAGCACGCGCACGCCGACGCCGAGCGCGCCGAAGCCAAGGCCGGACAGCAGACCCGCGAGGATCGCAGCCCGCCCGCCGAGCAGACGCACGAGCAGAGTGCCTCCGCCGATGATCACGATCGTGGCGATCAGGAGCCACCAGTGGGTGCCGATCGGCGTATGACCGCTGCCCTCCGGCCCGGCGGCGGTGGCCAGCAGCACCAGCGCCGAGCAGACCACGCCGATGGAGACCCATTCGGGACGGGTGAGCCGGATGTTCAGGAGCTTGATGCTCAGCACGGCCGTGACCACGAGGTTCGCGCTGATCACGGTCTGCGAGAGGAACAGCGGCAGCAGCCGCGCGGCGAGCGCGCCCAGCCCGAAGCCAACGAAGTCCAGCACGGTGCCGACCATGAATTCCCAGGTCACCGCGGCCTTGGCGGTCGAGGACAGGCTTGGGCCGCCATGTTGGGTGAGGCCGCTGCTGGAAGCCTTCGCCGCCTCCTGGCGTGCGGACTTGCGCGAGCCCACCGCCTGGAGGACCGAACCCGTGCCGTAGCAGGCGGATGCCGCTGTGGCCGTCAGAAGGCCGATGATCACCGAGAGCTCCGTTCGCGCGCTGCATTACCTTTTCATTACCTGGCCTGGCAGACGCGCTTTTCGGGACATGAGTTGCCTCGACGGGCAAAAAGTTCGTTCGCTGTCGGCGCTCCGAGGCGCAAGGGAGTCCGCGGCGGCCGGGGCCGACGGAGAGTCCGCTGTCGGCACCCCCGGGGGCTCGGTTGGCTCGGTCGCCTGTGGGGCGTCGAGCGCGGGCCGGCCGATGCGCGGCGATGTCCGCGGTCGCGGGGCGTCACCGTGCGAAGAGCCTTTCCACACTGCCGACGAACGAGTTCACGAACCGTTGCCGGGGCCTGCGGCCTCGCCGGTGAGATGGGCCAGTGCCTCGGGGACGGCGTCCACGGAATCGACCAGAGTGATCTTGCCCGCCATCGGGTGGCCGGCGGCAAGGGTCCGGAGAAGCGGCCAAGCCGGCAGCGTCTCGGTCCAGTGCCGGTGGTTCACCAGCACCATGGGCGTCGGGTCGCCCTGCGGCCGGTAGTAGTTCAAGGTCGCCGCGTCGAAGACCTCCTGCACGGTCCCGGCGGCACCGGGCAGGAACACCACTCCGGCGTTCGCCCGGGCCAGCAGGCCCTCCTCGCGCAGCGCGTTGACGAAGTACTTCGCAATATGGGTTGCGAAGGCGTTCGGCGGCTCGTGTCCGTAGAACCAGGTGGGCATGGCGACCGACGGTCCGCCGCCGGGCCGGCTCCGGAGCACGTCGAAGGCGGCGCGCGCCCATTCCGTGACCGAGGGGCTGAAGTGCGGTGCTGTGGAGAGGAGTTCCAGCGCCTCGTCGAGCACGGTGTCGTCGTACGGCGCGGTGTAGGCCCCGAGGTTCGCCGCTTCCATCGCGCCGGGGCCGCCGCCGGTCGCGACGGTCAGGCCGTCGCGGCTGAGACGACGCCCGAGCCTGGCCGCGCCCGCGTAGGCGTCGGAACCACGTGCCTGTGCGTGCCCGCCGAGGATGCCCACCACGTGCGCACCGGCGAGGTGTTCGTCCAGGGCGTCCGAGACCGCGTCGTCGTGGATGCTCCGCAGCATGCCGGCGACGACATCGTCGGCCGCCTTGGTCTCCTGGAACCAGCGATAGGTAAGAGCGTCCGGGGTGGCGTCGTAACCGGCTTCGAGCAGCCCCGAGAAGAGTTCGTCCGAGGTGTACAGGGCGCGGTGATACGGGTCGAACGGCAGGCCCGGCACCGGCGGGAAGACCAGGGCGCCTCCGGCGCGCACCTTCGCGGCGGCGTCCGGTTCCATCACGCAGCCCAGGAAGACGGAATCGGTGGCGTCCGTGGCGAGCAGGGCGAACGTACGGGTCGTCAGGTCGAGGGACTGGAGGCGGTATCCGGCGAGGCTGCCGGTCGTCGCGACGCGGTCGAACTCCGCGAGCGAGCTGATCTCATGGCGGTGTTCGCGGTGTTCGCGGGGGCCGAAGGGGGTTGGGGGCTCTGCGTTCGGCTGCACATCCGCCATGTTAGGGCTGCCCGGACGTCGCACCAGGGGCCGAGCGGGCCGACTTCGGTGGTGGCGTCGAGAGCGATGGGCAGTGCGGTGTTCTCCGCCGGGCGCGGCTCGTTCTGCGGCTCGCCGCCCTCATCGGTGTCCACGCCGTGGACGCTGCGCCGGTGGTCGAGGCGCGAGCCCCGGCGGGTCGGGCCGGACGGCTCCAGCCGGAAGACCGGTTGGCTCACCGCCCTCGGGCGCGAGGCCGCGAGGCGAACGCCCCTATGCGGAAAGGGACTTCGGGGCAGCTCACCCTCGGCTCGCAGTCCTCTCGGCGGCACCCTGTCGAAACGAGCCCCACCGCGGCGCCACCCCTGCCTCGCCCTGCCGCTCCCCGGCTCAGTGCACCAGCGGCCGTGCGGCCATCTCGGCGACGGTCCAGGTCAGGGGGCCGAGGATGAGGAGCAGGGCCAGGGTGCGCAGGGCCGTGGCGCGGCGGAGGACGGCGGACGAGGCGCCGAGTCGACGGAGGGCCGCCGTGGTGCGGGCGCGGGCCGTCCGGGATTCCGATGCGGCGCTGAGGGCGCTGACGCCGACGCAGGCCAGGACGATCGCCGCGCCGATCGCGGTGAAGGGACCGAGCGGACGGGAGGGAGCGGCTCCGTACACCGCGGCGGCGGCATACGCGCCGGAGGCGACCGCGCAGAGGACACCGATCGGGCGGCCCAGCCGGCGGGCCTCCTCCTGGAGGACGCGGCCGGACAGCAGCCGCAGAGCGCCGGGCCGGCCCGCGCACAGCAGCTGTCCGGACAGATACACCAGGCCGGGGCCGGCCAGTACGAGGCCCAGGGCGGCGAGGGCCCAGCCGACCAGGAGGCCGGGCGGGCTGCCGATCAGCCGGCCGGGGAGGGGGAGCAGCCCGCCGGGGGAGTCGGCGGCGGGGCTGGTGTACGCCTCGATGGCCAGGCCGGCCGCGGTCAGGGCGATGCCCCACGGGAGGCCGGAGGGACCTTCGGTGGCGGAGGGCGGCGCGGTGTCGACGGTGCCCGGTTCGGTGCGAGGGCGGAGCGCGAAGGCGGTGGCCGCGGCGGCAGTCAGCGGGACGACCGCCAGCAGCATGAGCGCGCCGACCAGCGGCACCGGGTGGCCGGCACCGAGCAGGCCGGTGCCGCCGGGCCGGGAGCCGCCGAGCACGGCGCCGCCGCCGAGGTCGCCGCGGAGGGCGAGGAAGACGACGAGGGAGAGGAGAGCGCCGAGGACGCAGGAGAGTGCCGTGGAGGCGGTGGCGAGCAGGGTGAGGCGGAACGGGCCCAGGCCGGCGGCGGTCATACCGCGTTGAAGACGGGCGGCCGGGTCGGTACGGGCGACGGCCACCGCGAGCTGCGCGGTGGCCGCGAGCGGGGCCGCGCACCACAGGAGCCGGACCGCGGAGTCGCCGGCCGTGTCGGGGTGCGCGGCGGCGTGGCCCAGGGCGCCCAGCACGAGGAAGCCGGTGCCGGCCGCGGCGGCGACGACGAAGAGGCGGCGCAGCAGGACGAGGGGGTGAGCGCCGCGGGCTAGACGGAGAGCGAGCACGCTGCCCTGCTTTCCTTGTCGGAGGTGCCGGCGGTCTCGGGGACGGCGCCGGAGCGGCGGCCGTCGAAGAGGGCGATGGTCCGGTCGGCGAGTGCGGCGACCTGGGGTTCGTAGGTCGTCAGGACCACGGTGATGTCGTGTGAGCGGGCCGCTGCGGCCAGGGTGCGCAGCACCTGCGTGCCGTCGGCGCTGTGCAGCGGTGCGGTGGGCTCGTCGGCGAAGAGCACCCGGGGGGCGGCGGCCAGGGCGCGGGCGACGGCGACGCGTTGGCGCTGGGACTGGTCGAGCCGGGCGGGGCGGTGGCGGGCGCACATGCCGACGTCGAGGCGTTCCAGCCACTCGATGGCGGTGTGCTTGGCCGCGCGGTGGCCGGTGCCGCGCAACAGCAGCGGGAGGGCGGCGTTCTCCCAGGCGGTGAGTTCGGGGACGAGGTGGGGTTCGGTGTCGATCCAGCCGAAGCGGTCCAGACGCAGTCGTTCACGGCTGGGGGAGGAGAGGGTGTGGACGGGCGCGCTGTTGAACCAGATCTCGCCCTCGGTGGGGAGGAGTTGTCCGGAAAGGCATTTGAGGAGCGTGGTCTTGCCGCTGCCCCGGGGGCCGGTGACGGCGAGGATCTCGCCCTCGCGGACGCCGAGTGAGACCCCGGTGAGGGCGGCGGTGGCGCCGTACATGTGGTGCAGGCCGCGGGCCCAGAGAACGTCGTTGTCAGGCGGGGCCACCATCTGCACACCTCTCGCTTGTTCGCTGGTCGTTCCGCCGGCCGGGGGAACGAACACGGAGGGTATCGGTCACCAGCACGGTAAGGAATCGGGTCCCCGGTCATTTGTGGCTCGGCAGCCACAGCGGCCCAGATTCACTCGCATGGGTGGGGCGAGCGAATCCGGGCCGCTGGATGTTCAGTTGTCCGTCGGTGCACCAGGAGGTGGCGCGATGATCAGAGCTTGGTCCACGCCTCGGTGAGGACGGAGCGCAGGATCTGCTCGATCTCGTCGAAGACCGGCTGGTCGGCGATCAGCGGCGGGGCCAGCTGGATGACCGGGTCGCCGCGGTCGTCGGCCCGGCAGTAGAGGCCGTTGTCGTAGAGCGCCTTGGAGAGGAAGCCGTAGAGGACGCGCTCGGTCTCCTCCTCGTTGAAGGACTCCTTGGTGGTCTTGTCCTTGACCAGTTCGATGCCGTAGAAGAAGCCGTTGCCGCGGACGTCGCCGACGATCGGCAGGTCGTGCAGCTTCTGGAGGGTGCGCAGGAAGTTGCCCTCGTTGTCGAGGACGTGCTGGTTGAGGCCCTCGCGCTCGAAGATGTCGAAGTTCGACAGCGCCACGGCCGAGGAGACCGGGTGGCCGCCGAAGGTGTAGCCGTGCAGGAAGGTGTTGTCGCCCTTGTAGAACGGCTCGGCGAGGCGGTCGGAGATGATGCAGGCGCCGATCGGGGAGTAGCCCGAGGTCATGCCCTTGGCGCAGGTGATCATGTCCGGGACGTAGTCGAACTTGTCGCAGGCGAACATCGTGCCGAGGCGGCCGAAGGCGCAGATGACCTCGTCGGAGACGAGCAGCACGTCGTACTGGTCGCAGATCTCGCGGACCCGCTGGAAGTAGCCGGGGGGCGGCGGGAAGCAGCCGCCGGCGTTCTGCACCGGCTCCAGGAAGACCGCGGCGACGGTCTCCGGGCCCTCGAAGAGGATCTGCTGCTCGATCTGGTCGGCGGCCCAGCGGCCGAACGCCTCGGGGTCGTCGCCGTGGATCGGGGCGCGGTAGATGTTGGTGTTCGGCACCTTGTGCGCGCCGGGGACCAGCGGCTCGAAGGGGGCCTTCAGGCCCGGCAGACCGGTGATCGACAGGGCGCCCTGCGGGGTGCCGTGGTAGGCGACCGCGCGGGATATGACCTTGTGCTTCATCGGCTTGCCGGTGAGCTTGAAGTACTGCTTGGCGAGCTTCCAGGCGGTCTCGACGGCCTCACCGCCGCCGGTGGTGAAGAAGACCTTGTTGAGGTCGCCCGGGGCGTAGTGCGCCAGGCGCTCGGCCAGCTCCACGGCCTTGGGGTGCGCGTAGGACCACACCGGGAAGAAGGCCAGCTCCTGGGCCTGCTTGGAGGCGGCCTCGGCGAGCTCGGTCCGGCCGTGGCCGGCGTTGACCACGAAGAGGCCGGCGAGGCCGTCGATGTAGCGCTTGCCCTTGTCGTCGTAGATGTTGGTGCCCTCACCGCGCACGATCGTGGGCACGGGGGCGTTCTCGTACGACGACATGCGGGTGAAGTGCATCCACAGGTGGTCGTACGCCGTCTTGGAGAGGTCGGCGCTCATTGCTATCTCGTTCCCCAGGTGTAGGTCTGCTTCCGGAGCTTGAGGTACACGAAGCTCTCGGTGGATCGGACGCCGGGAAGCGTGCGGATCCGTTTGTTGATCACTTCGAGAAGGTGGTCGTCGTCCTCGCAGACGATCTCGATGATGAGATCGAAGGAACCTGCCGTCATGACGACGTACTCGACTTCTTCCATGGTCGTCAGGGCGTCGGCCACGGGATCGAGGTCACCCTCGACGTTGATGCCGACCATTGCCTGCCGTCGGAAACCGACCGTGAGGGGATCGGTGACCGCGACGATCTGCATCACGCCTTGGTCGAGCAGCTTCTGTACGCGTTGGCGTACCGCCGCCTCGGACAGGCCGACGGCCTTGCCGATCGCGGCGTACGGACGGCGCCCATCCTCCTGGAGCTGCTCGATGATCGCCAGGGAGACGGAGTCGATCGACGGAGTGCCGGTTCTGTCATGACTGTTACGAGGAGACGCCACGTCCCTCACTGTGCACGAGGTTCGACGGTATGGCAACCCTGAATCAATGAAATCAGTTGTCTCACGACGTCTATTTAACTGATTCCGTTGTTCGAAGGGTGTGGGTGTGTTGAAAACGTGGTAACCGCGGATAGTCTGGGATCACAACCACCGGACATCTGACATTGAAGGGGGCGCACAGTGACCACCGCACTGCGTCGTCTGCGCAACTACATCGACGGGGAGTTCCGGGACGCCGCCGACGGGCGGACCACGGAGGTGGTCAACCCGGCGACGGGCGAGGCGTACGCCACGGCCCCGCTCTCCGGCTCCGCGGACGTGGACGCCGCCATGGCGGCCGCCGAGGCCGCGTTCCCCGCCTGGCGCGACCTGATCCCCGCCGAGCGCCAGAAGGTCCTGCTCAAGGTCGCCGACCGCTTCGAGGAGCGCGCCGAGGAGCTGATCGCCGCCGAGTCCGAGAACTGCGGCAAGCCGATCGCCCTGGTCCGTTCCGAGGAGATCCCGCCGATGGTGGACCAGATCCGCTTCTTCGCGGGTGCCGCTCGGATGCTGGAGGGCCGCTCGGCCGGCGAGTACATGGACGGCTTCACCTCGATCATCCGCCGGGAGCCGGTGGGCGTCTGCGCCCAGGTCGCGCCGTGGAACTACCCGATGATGATGGCCGTGTGGAAGTTCGCCCCGGCGCTCGCCGCGGGCAACACCGTGGTCCTCAAGCCGTCCGACACCACCCCCGCCTCGACGGTGCTGATCGCCGACATCATCGGCAGCGTCCTGGACGAACTCGGCCACCCCCGCGGCGTGTTCAACGTCGTCTGCGGCGACCGGGAGACCGGCCGCCTGATGGTCGAGCACAAGGTCCCGGCGATGGCGTCGATCACCGGCTCGGTGCGCGCCGGCATGCAGGTGGCCGAGTCCGCTTCCAAGGACCTCAAGCGGGTCCACCTGGAGCTCGGCGGCAAGGCGCCGGTCGTGGTCTTCGAGGACACCGACATCCCCAAGGCCGTCGAGGACATCGCCACGGCCGGTTACTTCAACGCCGGCCAGGACTGCACGGCCGCCACCCGGGTGCTCGTCCAGGAGTCCATCCACGACGAGTTCGTCGCCGCGCTCGCCAAGGCCGCGGCGGAGACCAAGACCGGTGCGGTCGACGACGAGGACGTGCTCTACGGCCCGCTGAACAACGCGGGCCAGCTGGCGCAGGTCAAGGGCTTCATCGAGCGGCTGCCCGCGCACGCCAAGATCGAGGCCGGCGGCGAACAGGTCGGCGACAAGGGCTACTTCTTCGCCCCGACCGTCGTCTCGGGCCTGAAGCAGGACGACGAGATCGTCCAGCACGAGGTCTTCGGCCCGGTCATCACCGTCCAGTCCTTCGCCGACGAGAAGCAGGCGGTGGAGTGGGCCAACGGCGTCGAGTACGCCCTGGCGTCCTCGGTGTGGACCAAGGACCACGCCCGTGCGATGCGGATGTCCAAGGTCCTCGACTTCGGCTGCGTGTGGATCAACACCCACATCCCGCTGGTCGCCGAGATGCCGCACGGCGGCTTCAAGAAGTCCGGCTACGGCAAGGACCTGTCCGCCTACGGCTTCGACGACTACACCCGGATCAAGCACGTGATGACCTCGCTGGACGGCTGAACCGGCCGGCCCTGCAAGGGGATTCCCACCGTCGAGCGGCACGGAACGCTCGACACACCGTCGCGGGCGGAGGCCCGGCAGTGGACGCTCTGTCTCTTGCCGCCTCCGCCCGCGGCACGTGAGAGTGCTCGCCATGGTTGATCTTTCGCGGCGTTCGCTGCTTCGGGGCATGGGCGGAATCGGCGTGACCGGGGCGCTGGCCGCCCTGACGGGATGCGGGGTGCCGCCGGCCTACGTCAGGGCCGCCGAGCGCGAGGCCCCCGACCGCTCCGCCCGCGACCGCACCCTGGTCTTCGCCAACTGGCCGCTCTACATCGACGTCGACGACCACGACAAGCAGCGCCGCCCCACGCTGGACGCGTTCCAGAAGCGCACCGGGATCTCCGTGACGTACACCGAGGAGATCAACGACAACGACGAGTTCTTCGGGAAGATCAGTCCCGCGCTGATGAACCACCAGCCCACCGGGCGCGATCTCGTCGTCATCAGTGACTGGATGTGCGCCCGGTACGTCCGGCTGGGCTGGGTCGAGACGATGGACCGCACCGCCCAGCCGAACGTCGCCCGGTACCTCGATCCGCTGCTGCGCACCCCGCACTTCGACCCCGGTCGGATGCACTCGGTGCCCTGGCAGTCCGGCATCACCGGCATCGCCTACAACCGCAGGAAGCTCGGCCGGGAGATCAAGCACACCTCCGACCTGTGGAAGGACGACCTGCGCGGCCGGGTCACCCTGCTGTCCGGGCTCGACGAGGCGTTCGCCATGCTGCTCCAGGGCAACGGGGCCGACATCACCCGCTGGACCGCCGACGACTTCCACCGCATGATCGACCAGGTGGGCGGCCTGGTCCGCAAGGGCCACATCCGCCGGTTCACCGGCAACGACTACATCAAGGACCTGGACTCCGGCGATGTGCTCGCCGCGCAGGCGTACTCCGGCGACGTCATCCAACTCCAGGCGGACAACCCGGACATCGCGTTCGTGGTCCCCGAAGAGGGCGCCGAGCTGTGGGCGGAGAGCATGATGATCCCCAACCTCGCGGCCCACAAGCGGAACGCCGAGCGGCTGATCGACTACTACTACCAGCCGGAGGTCGCGGCCGAACTCGCCGCCTGGGTCAACTACGTCTGCCCGGTGCCGGCCGCGCGCGAGGTGCTCGCCTCGTCCAAGGACAAGGAGCGGGCGCAACTCGCGGCGGACCCGCTGATCTTCCCCGACGCGGAGCTGCGCAAGCGGCTGGCCATCGCGCGGGACATCACGCCCAAGGAGCGGACCGAGTTCGCCAAGCGGTGGAACGGGATCGTGGGGTTGTAGCCGCCGCGGGCGACGGCGGGGACTGCGGCTGCGGCGCACCACCCCCGGGCGGCGTGGTGCGCGGCATCGCCGCGGCGGCGGCCGCCACGGTCGGTGGCGCACGGTGTGGCGCGGCGGCTGGTCACGGCGTAACGGGCCGATGCGCCACGGCCGTTCCGCCGGTGCGGCCGCCGGGCGGGCGGGCGGCCGTACGCGGCGCCGGCCGGGCGGTCAGCCGCGCCACCCCGCCGCGTAGGCGTCGATCTCGGCCGACAGGCGGGCCTTGGCGGCGTCGTCCATGAACGAGGCGGTGACCGCGTTCTTGGCGAGGGCGGCGAGGCCGGTGGTGTCCAGCTCCAACAGGCGGGCGGCGATGGCGTATTCGGTGTTCAGATCGGTGCCGAACATCGGGGGGTCGTCGCTGTTGATGGTGACCAGGACGCCGGCGTCGACCATCTGCTTCAGCGGGTGCTCGGCCAGGGTGGGCACCGCCCGGGTGGCGACGTTGGACGTCGGGCAGACCTCCAACGGGATGCGGTGCTCGGCGAGATGGGCCAGCAGCGCGGGGTCCTGGACGGCGCTGGTGCCGTGGCCGATCCGCTCGGCGCGCAGCGCGGTCAGGGCGTCCCAGACGGTGCCGGGGCCGGTGGTCTCGCCGGCGTGCGGGACGGAGTGCAGCCCGATGGCCAGGGCCCGGTCGAAGTACGGCTTGAACTGGGGCCGGGGGACGCCGATCTCGGGGCCGCCGAGGCCGAACGAGACCAGGCCCTCGGGCTGCAGCGCGCAGGCGATCCGGGTGGTCTCCTCGGCGGACTCCAGCCCCGCTTCACCGGGGATGTCGAAGCACCAGCGCAGCACCACGCCCAGCTCCGACTCGGCCGCCTTCCGGGCGTCCTCGATGGCCTCGACGTAGGCGACGTCGGGGATGCCGCGGCGGGTCGAGCTGAAGGGCGTGAGGGTCAGCTCGGCGTAGCGGATCTGCTGGCGGGCCATGTCGCGGGCGATCTCGTACGTCAGCAGGCGGATGTCCTCGGCGTCGCGGATCAGGTCCACGACGGAGAGGTAGACGTCGATGAAGTGGGCGAAGTCGCGGAAGGTGAAGTAGTCGGCGAGCGCCTCGGGGTCGCGGGGCACGGCGGAGTCCGGATACCGGGCGGCCAGCTCGGCGACGATCCGCGGGGAGGCCGAGCCGACGTGGTGGACGTGCAGCTCGGCCTTGGGCAGGCCGGCGATGAAGGCGTCGAGGTCGGACAACGTTCCTCCTGGTGAGGTGCGCGGGACGGTCGGGGCGGTCCGGCCATCGTAGGACGGGGGCGGGGCGGCCCCGGGGCCGCCCGGAGGCGGGGTGCGGGGCCGGGCGGTCAGCCGGGGTCGGCGCCGGTGCCGGCCAGCTGCTGCCGGGCCGCCATGAGGGCGAAGCCCAGGAGATTCAGCCCGCGCCAGCGGGACGGGTCGGCGGCGCGGTCGTCGTCGGCGGCCAGCCCGATGCCCCATATCCGGTCCAGCGGGCTGGCCTCCACCAGGACGCGGGAGCCGGTGCCCAGCAGGAACGCGCGCAGCTGCGGGTGCCGGCCGAACTTGTGCCGGCTGCCCTCGACGACCAGGGCGAAGCGGTGCCGCCGCCAGACCTCCTCGTCGAAGCCGCGGACCGTCCGCCCGGCGTCCTTGGCCTGCTGGGGGTGCACCGCGGCGAGCGCCCGCCGCTCCGCGGCCGCGTCGTCGAACAGCCGGGCCTTGCCGGCCATCATCCAGTGCTCGGCGGTGGCGTACCGGACGCCGTCGACGGTGAAGGGGGCCGGCCACCACTGGCTGAAGCAGCTCGCGCCGATACCGCCGCCGCGGGGCGGGCGATGGCCCCAGAAATGGACGTACTCCAGGCGCCGGCCGGAGGCGGTCAGCGCGGTCAACTCCTCGACCGAGCGCGGTCCGTCCGCGGCGGGCCCGGCGGTGATTCCCGGAGCCGTCCCCGGGCCGTTGTGCATCATGCCGGGATTCTGTCAGTGGGCACTGACAACGTGTCGGGGTTTTTCGCTACGGAATTCGCAGAATTCGTCGCGTAACCAAAAGGCAACAACGGAATCACTTGTTGGTCGACTGCTGCTCTGTCAGGATCGGCCATCGATTCCGGAAAGAGCTACGCCTGGCAGTGCCGCTGAGCGGCCCCGGCGCCGGCGGAGGAGAGCACCATGGACCAGCGATTCGATGCGACCGAGCGATTCGCCGAGGGGGCGCAATTCATCGCCGGGAGCCTGCAGAACGGCACATCCGGCCGCACCCAGGACGTCGTCGACCCGGCCACCGGCGAGACCGTCCTGCGGTACGAACTCGCCGGCACCGCCGATGTGGACACCGCGGTGGCGGCCGCCGCGCGGGCCTTTCCCGGCTGGGCGCGGGCCACCCCCGGCGAGCGGTCCGACACCCTGCACCGCTTCGCGGCGGCGCTCGCCGAGGACGCCGCGGAGCTGGCCGCCGCCGAATCCCTGAACTGCGGAAAGCCGATCAAGCTCAGCACGGAGTTCGACGTGCCGGGCACCATCGACAACGCCGCGTTCTTCGCCGGCGCCGCCCGCCATCTGGAGGGCAAGGCGGCCGGCGAATACAGCGGCGACCACACCTCGGTGATCCGCCGGGAACCGATCGGCGTGGTCGGCTCCATCGCGCCCTGGAACTATCCGCTCCAGATGGCCGCCTGGAAGGTGCTGCCGGCCATCGCCGCGGGCAACACCATCGTCCTCAAGCCCGCCGAGATCACCCCGCTGACCTCACTGCTCTTCGCACGGGCCGCACAGCGCGCCGGGCTGCCCGACGGCGTGCTCAACATCGTCTCCGGCGCCGGCCGGGACGCCGGTGAGCGCCTGGTCGGCCACCCCGACGTCGCCATGACCTCCTTCACCGGTTCCACCGCCGTCGGCAAGCGGGTCGCCGAGCTCGCCACCGGGACCGTCAAGCGGATCCACCTCGAACTCGGCGGCAAGGCCCCGTTCGTGGTCTTCGACGACGCCGATCTGGAGGCCGCCGTCCACGGCGCGGTCGCCGGCGCCCTCATCAACACCGGCCAGGACTGCACCGCCGCCACCCGCGCCTACGTCCAACGGCCGCTCTACGACGCGTTCGTCAGCGGCGTGGCCGACCTGATGGCGACCGTGCGGCTGGGCGACCCGTTCGGCCCGTCCACCGACCTCGGACCGCTGATCTCGCACGCCCAGCGGGACCGGGTGGCCGCCTTCGTCGAGCGGGCCCGCGGCTACGCCACCGTCGTCACCGGCGGCGCGGCCCCCCAGGGCCAGCTGGCCAAGGGCGCGTACTACCTGCCCACGCTGATCACCGGGGCCGCGCAGGACAGCGAGGTCGTCCAGTCCGAGATCTTCGGCCCGGTGCTGGTCGTGCTGCCCTTCGACAGCGACGACGAGGGCCTGGCGCTCGCCAACGACACCCCCTACGGGCTGGCCGCCTCCGCCTGGAGCCGGGACGTCTACCGCACCGGCCGGGCCACCCGCGAGATCAACGCCGGCTGCGTCTGGGTCAACGACCACATCCCGATCCTCAGCGAGATGCCGCACGGCGGCGCCAAGGCGTCCGGCTTCGGCAAGGACATGTCGGCGTACTCCTTCGAGGAGTACACGCAGGTCAAGCACGTGATGTACGACAACACCGGGGTGGCCAGGAAGGACTGGCACCGGACGATCTTCGGGGACCGTGCCTGACCCGCGCTCCCGGGGCGCCCCGCGGCGGGGCGCCCCACCGCCCGCGGCCGGGGCCGCGCCCCACCGCCACCACCGGCCGCACGCCGGGCACTCCCCCTGGAAAGGCCATGCCCATGGAGCACCACGAGCAGCCCGCACCGCCGGCGCCCCTCTCCACGGCCGAGCTCACCGCCCTGCGCCGCAGCCTGACCGGCGGCCGGCTCGCGATGACCCGCCGCTCGCTGCTGCGCGCCGGCGGCGCCCTGGCCGCCGCGGCCGGGGGCACCGCCGCGCTGTCGGCCTGCGGGATCGCCCCGGCCGGGCGCACCGACGCCGCGCTGACCGCGGACCACTCCGCGGCGGAGCGGCGCCTGCACTTCTCCAACTGGACGCAGTACATGGACACCAGCGACGACGGCAGACGCCACCCGACGCTGGACGCCTTCCAGCGGCGCACCGGCATCACCGTCTCGTACACCGAGGACATCAACGACAACGACGAGTTCTTCGGCAAGATCCAGGGGCAGCTCACCAACGGGCAGGACACCGGCCGCGACCTGATCGTGCTCACCGACTGGATGTGCGCCCGGATGATCTCGCTCGGCTGGATCCAGCCGCTCGACGCGGACCGGCTGCCGCACGCCCGCGCCCACCTCGCCGCCCAGTTCCGCAACCCCACCTGGGACCCGGGCCGCAGGCACTCCTACGTCTGGCAGAGCATCCCCGCGCTCATCGCGTACAACGTCCGGGCCACCGGCGGCCGGACCGTCGACTCGATCGGCCAGCTCCTGGAGGACCCCCGCCTCAAGGGGCGGGTCGGCTTCCTCTCCGAGATGCGCGACACCGTCGGGCTGACCCTGCTCGACATGGGCAGACGGCCCGAGGACGTCACCGCCGACGACTTCGACGCCGCCCTCGCCCGGCTCCAGAAGGGCGTCGACACCCGGCAGATCCGCCGCTTCACCGGCAACGACTACACCACCGACC
This sequence comes from Streptomyces sp. NPDC093097, assembly GCF_044754325.1. Lineage (NCBI taxonomy): Bacteria > Bacillati > Actinomycetota > Actinomycetes > Kitasatosporales > Streptomycetaceae > Streptomyces > Streptomyces sp. NPDC093097. The sequence goes on along the minus strand of NZ_JBIVOW010000009.1, from coordinate 78,531 downwards.
TCGTCAAGGGCGACCTCGCCGCGTGCGTCGCCTGGGCCGGCGACGTCGTCCAACTCCAGAGCGACAACCCCGACATCCGCTACGCCGTCCCCAAAGCCGGCTACATGACGTCGACCGACAACCTGATGGTGCCCAGCAAGGCCCGCCACAAGGGCAACGCGGAACGGCTCATCGACTACTTCTACGAGCCGAAGGTGGCGGCCCGGCTCGCCGCGTACGTCAACTACGCCTGCCCCGTCGACGGGGTGCGCGCCGAACTCGCCAGGATCGACCGCACGTTGGCGGCGAACCCGCTGATCCTGCCGGACGAGGAGATGACCGCCCGGTCCCACTCCTTCCGTGCGCTGACCCCTGCGGAGAACAGGGTGTTCAACCAGAAGTTCGCCGATCTCACCGGCGCCTGAGCCGGCCCCTTCGGCGCCCGGCCCGCACGCCGGGGCCGGCCGGGCCGCACTTCCCCCTTACGACCCACGGGACGACCCACATGACCAGTACCGCGACCCCGCAGAGCAGCGGCGGCGACGTCCGCCTGCACCGGATCAGCAAGACCTACGGTTCCTTCACCGCCGTCCATCCGCTCGACCTCACCATCCCCGCCGGGTCGTTCTTCGCGCTGCTGGGTGCCTCCGGCTGCGGCAAGACCACCACCCTGCGCATGATCGCCGGCCTGGAGGAGCCCACCACCGGGACCGTCGAACTCTCCGGCCAGGACGTCACCGCCCTGCCGCCCTACAAGCGCCAGGTCAACACCGTCTTCCAGAACTACGCGCTCTTCCCGCATCTGGACATCTACGAGAACGTCGCCTTCGGACTGCGCCGCCGCGGCATCAAGTCCGTCAAGAAGCAGGTCGAGGAGATGCTCGACCTGGTCCAGCTCGGCCCGATGGCGCGGCGCAAGCCGCAGCAGCTCTCCGGCGGCCAGCAGCAGCGGGTCGCGGTCGCCCGCGCGCTGATCAACCACCCGGAGGTGCTGCTGCTGGACGAGCCGCTGGGCGCCCTGGACCTCAAGCTGCGCCGCCAGATGCAGCTGGAGCTCAAGCGCATCCAGACCGAGGTCGGCATCACCTTCGTGCACGTCACCCACGACCAGGAGGAGGCCATGACGATGGCCGACACCGTGGCCGTGATGAACGGCGGCCGGGTCGAACAGCTCGGCGCCCCCGCGGAGTTGTACGAGAACCCCGCCACCACCTTCGTCGCCAACTTCCTGGGCACCTCCAACCTCATCGCGGCCGAGGTCGCCGAGGCCGGCGGCGCGGAACTCGTCCTCAAGGCCGGCGGCGCCACCCTCCACCTGCCCGCGCGCCGGTGCGGCACCCCGGCCCGCGCGGGCGGGAAGGTGCTGGCCGGCATCCGCCCCGAGAAGGTCGCGCTGGCGCACTCCGACGCCGCCGGCTCGGTCCCTGAGGGCCACAACCGGCTGACCGGCCGGGTCAGGGACGCCAGCTTCATCGGCGTCTCCACCCAGTACGTCGTCGACGTCCCCGGAGTCGGCGAACTGGCCGTCTACGAGCAGAACATCGAGCGGGATGGCCGCCTGGTCCCCGGCGCCGACGTCGTCCTGCACTGGAATCCGGACCACACCTTCGGACTCGATGCCGACCAGGACATCGACGCCGGCGCGGACCTCGACGAGGAGGCCGCATGACCGCCACCGCCGCCCCCGCGCCACCGCAGGAGCAGGACGGGGACGAGGCGCCGCCGCTACGGAAGTCCCCGGTCCGCAAGCGGCTGGTCCCCTACTGGCTGCTGCTGCCCGGCATCCTCTGGCTGCTGGTCTTCTTCGCCGCCCCGCTGGTCTACCAGGCGTCGACCTCGCTCCAGACCGGCTCCCTCGAAGAGGGCTTCAAGCTCACCTGGCACTTCGTCACCTACTGGGACGCGCTGGCTGAATACTGGCCGCAGTTCGTGCGCTCGGTCGGCTACGCGGCGGTCGCCACCGCGCTCTGCCTGCTGCTGGGCTACCCGCTGGCGTATCTGATCGCCTTCAAGGCGGGCCGCTGGCGGAACGTCGTGATGATCCTGGTCATCGCCCCGTTCTTCACCAGCTTCCTGATCCGGACGCTGGCCTGGAAGACGATCCTGGCCGACGGCGGCCCGGTGGTCGGCGCGCTCAACGCGCTGCACGTCCTGGACGTCACCAACGCCCTGGGCCTCACCGAAGGACACCGGGTGCTGGCCACCCCGCTGGCCGTGGTCTGCGGTCTGACCTACAACTTCCTGCCGTTCATGGTCCTGCCGCTGTACACCTCGCTGGAGCGGATCGACCCGCGGCTGCACGAGGCCGCCGGCGACCTCTACGCCCGCCCGGTCACCACCTTCCGCCGGGTCACCTTCCCGCTGTCCATGCCCGGTGTCGTCGCCGGCACCCTGCTGACCTTCATCCCGGCCGCCGGCGACTACATCAACGCCGAACTGCTGGGCTCCACCGACCAGAAGATGATCGGCAACGTCATCCAGTCGCAGTTCCTGCGGGTCCTGGACTACCCGACCGCCGCCGCGCTCTCCTTCATCCTCATGGCGGCCATCCTCGCCATGGTCACGTTCTACATCCGCAAGTCCGGGACGGAGGACCTGGTCTGATGGCGGCCACCGACACCACCGCGCAGCACGCCCCCGCGACCCCGTCCGCCGCCCCGCCGCCCCGGCGCGGCTCCGGCCCGGGCCTGCGCTGGCTGCGCCGCAACCTCGTCACCCTGGCGGGACTGGCCACACTGGCCTACCTGATCCTGCCCAACGTCGTGGTGATGGTCTTCTCCTTCAACAAGCCCAACGGCCGCTTCAACTACCAGTGGACGCGGTTCTCCACCGACGCCTGGACCGACCCGTGCGGTGTCGCCGGCCTGTGCGGCTCGCTCGGGCTGAGCCTGGAGATAGCCCTCTGGGCCACCGTCGGCGCGACCGCCCTCGGCACCATGATCGCGTTCGCGCTGGCCCGCTACCGCTTCCGGACCCGGGCCGCCGTCAGCACCCTGATCTTCCTGCCGATGGCGATGCCCGAGGTCGTCATGGCCGCCTCGCTGGCCACCCTCTTCCTCAACATGGGCATCCAGTTCGGCTTCTGGACGATCCTCATCGCGCACATCATGTTCTGCCTGAGCTTCGTCGTCACCGCCGTCAAGGCCCGCGTGATGAGCATGGACCCGCGGCTGGAACAGGCCGCCCAGGACCTCTACGCCACCCCCGTGCAGACCTTCCTGCGGGTGACGCTGCCGATCGCCGCGCCCGGCATCGCGGCCGGCGCCCTGCTCTCCTTCGCGCTCTCCTTCGACGACTTCATCATCACCAACTTCAACGCCGGCTCCACCGTGACCTTTCCCATGTTCGTCTGGGGATCCGCACAGCGGGGCACACCCGTTCAAATCAATGTCATCGGTACGGCGATGTTCCTGATCGCCGTCGTCTGCGTGCTCGCCGGCCAACTGGCCGGGAACCGACGCAAACGCAGCAAACGCAGCTAGAGGAGCTGAGAACCATGGCACGAGCTGCCATGTCGAAGTCCCCCGTCCACGCGCTGGCCGACGCCGCCCGCACGCCGTTCTGGCTTGCGGACCCGGCCCGGCCGGCCGCCGAACCCGCCCTCGTCGGCGACGAGCACTGCGATCTGCTGGTGGTCGGCGGCGGCTACTGCGGACTGTGGACCGCGCTGATCGCCAAGGAGCGCGACCCACAACGCGATGTCGTCCTCATCGAGGGCCAGGAGGTCGGCTGGGCCGCCTCCGGCCGCAACGGCGGCTTCTGCGCCGCCTCCCTCACCCACGGCCTGGGCAACGGACTGGCCCGCTGGCCCGGCGAACTGGCCACGCTGGAGGAGCTGGGCGCCCGCAACCTCGACGCCATCGAGGACGCCGTCGCCCGCCACGGCATCGACTGCGACTTCGAGCGCACCGGTGAGATCGACGTGGCCACCGCCCCGCACCAGGTCGCCGAACTCCGCGAACTGGCCGATCAGGCCGCACAACTGGGCCTGGCCGGACAGGAGTTCCTCGACCGGGACGCGGTGCGCGCCGAGGTCGACTCGCCCACCTTCCTGGCCGGCCTGTGGGACCGCACCGGCGTCGCCATGGTGCACCCGGCCAAGCTCGCCTGGGGCCTGAAGCGGGCCGCGCTGTCCCTGGGCGTGCGCATCTACGAGCACACGCCCGGCACCCACCTCTCCTCGCGCGGCCCGGGCGTCGCGGTCCGCACCCCCTACGGCCGGGTCTTCGCCCAGCACACGGCGCTGGCCACCAACGCCTTCCCCTCGCCGGTCAAACGGCTCCGCCCGTACATCGCGCCGGTCTACGACTACGCCCTGATGACCGAGCCGCTCACCCAGGAGCAGCTCGCCGCCATCGGCTGGAAGAACCGTCCCGGCCTCAGCGACAGCGCCAACCACTTCCACTACTTCCGCATCACCGCCGACCACCGCATCCTGTGGGGCGGCTACGACATCGTCTACCGCTACGGCGGCGGCGTCCGGGCCGAGTACGACCACCACCCGGACACCTACCGCAAGCTCGCGCAGCACTTCTTCACCTGCTTCCCGCAGTTGGAGGGCCTCCGCTTCACCCACACCTGGGGCGGCGCGATCGACACCTGCTCCCGTTTCTCCGCCTTCTTCGGCACCGCCCACGGCGGCCGGGCGGCCTATGCGCTCGGCTTCACCGGGCTCGGCGTCGGCGCCACCCGCTTCGGCGCGGAGGTGATGCTGGACCTGCTGGCGGGGGAGCGCACCGAGCGGACCGAGCTGGAGATGGTGCGGACCAAACCGCTGCCGTTCCCGCCCGAGCCGGTGCGCTCGCTGGGCATCGGCATCACCCAGTGGTCGATGACCCGCGCCGACGAGAACGGCGGCCGGCGCAACCTGTGGCTCAAGGCCATGGACGCGATGGGGCTGGGTTTCGACAGCTGACCGGCGCCACTCCTGGGCCCGTTCGGGGCGGGCGGTCCGCGCGGCCGCCCGCCCCTTTCGCGAGGACACCCGCCCACGTGCGGAAATTCTTTCGCCGACCCGTGTAAGGATCACTCGGCACCCCCTTCTCCCCTGGGTGACACGGCCCGCCCGGGGCCGGGAAGGGGAGGGGACGATGACCGCAACGGGGGCCGACGCCGCAGTGGACTGGCTGGTGTCGGCCGCACCGGACCCCGATGCCTGCCGCCGCGCATGGGAGCGCAACCCGCTCGGGGTGACGCTCCTGGAGGCCGGCCGGCTCTGGGACGTCCTGATAGTCGAGGGACCGCTGGGCCGTCCGGCGCTGGAGGCGCTGGCTCGGAGCCGGGAGCGCACCGGGCCGGTGCTGTCCGACTTCCGGGGCGCCCGCACGGGCTTCCTCGTCCCGCCGGGGACCACCGCCGGCTGGCTGGGCACCGGGGTCCGCGGTGCCGGGCCCGGCACCTGGATCGTGGTGCCCTACCCCGGCCGGGCCACCGGCGGGGTGCGCTGGCTGGTCCCGCCGGACGGCACCGGGACGCTCACCGACCCCGTCGCACTGGAGCTCGCGCTGCACGCGGCGGTGGCGGCCCGCGCCCGGGAATGGTGAGTGAACCGGCCCGGACCGCAGCATTCCGGGCAGCCGAACAGTCCGGACGCGTACGGTGTTAGTGAGGTGTTAGCGGATCAACAGTGACCCTCGGCAGATTGGTGTGTGCGAACGGAACACCGCACCACGCACCTGACTACCAGGGGGACACCATGTCGCACCGCACCATGCTCCGCCACGGCCGCAACGCTGCCGTCGCCGGTCTGCTCGCCGCCGCCGCGTTCGGCCTCACCGCCTGCGGCCCCGAGGGCACCGACGCCGCCCCGGCCGGATCCGCCACCACCGCGGAGTCCGCCGCCCAGGGCAGCACCGGCTCCCAGGGCTCCGACGCCGCCACCGGCGGAGCGGGCAGCGCCGCCACCAAGTCCGCGCGCGACACCGCCGGCACCGCCCACGCCGGGAACATCGGCCGGAACGGCAACGGCGGCAACGAGGTCGGCCGCTGCACCACCGACGGCCTCCAGGCCGGCTGGGGCTCGGACGGCGGCGGTGTGCCGGACATGAAGAGCGACGAGCAGCAGGTCGCCGCGGTGTGGCTGAAGAACATCAGCGGCGCCCCCTGCCGCATCTCCGGTTTCCCGGGCGTCCAGATCCAGGGCTCCCACGGCAACTGGGACCTGCCCCGCTCCTCGAAGACGCCGCAGCCGGTGGTGCTGAAGCCGAACGCGCACACCTCGTTCCTCATCACCCTGCTGCCCAGCACCCGCGCCGACGACCAGAAGGTCGAGCCGGGCATGGTGCTGATCACCCCGCCGAACGAGAAGAAGCACTTCCAGCTCCAGTGGCCCTTCGGCGGCGCCATCCTGGACCAGTCCGGCGCCACCCACCCCGGCACCTACGTCAACCCGATCAACGTCCAGTGAACAGCCGCCGGATGCCGGACGCCGGCCGCTGACGGGCCTCCAGGCCAGGGCGGTTGCCGCAGGCCGGACTGACGGGGCGGCACCTGCGCCGCCCTGCCCCGGACGCCGGGTCACACTGCGACAGGGCACGTCCCCTCACGGCACGGTGCGTCACCTCACGGCATGTCAGGGCGGTCCGTCGGCTCCGGATCCCCGCCGCCGGTCCGCATGCCCCACCGTTCGCACACCACGCACCACAGGGGCAGCAGCACACCCGCCAGGCACCAGCCGCCGAGGACGTCCAGCGGCCAGTGGTACCCCTGGCGCACCAGGCCCAGCCCGACGCCCACATTGAGCAGCCCGGCCCCCGCCGCGACCACCCGCGCGGCGGGGGCCGCGGCCGTGCCCCGCCGCCGCACCGTCCGCCGCCCGTGCCGGACCGCGTACGCCCGGATCAGCAACAGCGCCACCAACCCGTAGGCGACGGCCGCCGTCGCGCCGTGCCCCGAGGGAAAGAACCCCTCGTGCACACCGGCCATCCGGGGCGGCCCCGGCCGGTCCAGCCACACCTTGAACGGGACGACCAGCGCGGGCACGGCGGCGAGCGTCCCCAGCGCGGCGACCGGCGGCAGCCACGCCCGGACCCCGTCACCCGGCCCGTCCGTACCGCCGGGCCCGTCGCCCGTTCCGCGCCGCAGCCGCCACCACACCCACCCCGCCACCGCGACCAACACCGGTAGCGCCACGACCGTGTTGCCGAGATCGGCGAAGAACTGGGCGAGCGGCCCCGGAACGCCGCCGGCCGCCACCTCGCGGCCCAGCCGCTCGTCGAACCCGCGCACCGCTCCGCGGACCGTCACCTGCCAACCGGCCCACCCGAAGACCAGCGCACTGCACAGCACGACCGGCCCGTACCGCCGGCACGCCCGCGCACCGGCCGGCCCACCGCGGCCGCGGTCGCCACCGAGCCGCCCGAAGAACCGCCCCCTCACCCGCACCACCCCTCCAGGCGCCTCACACGCCCCCACTCGCACACCATCAGCGTTCACACCGTCAACGATCACGTCGTCAACGGTCAACGCCATCAACGCTCGTGCTGCCGACGGTCACGCCGTCACATGACAAAAGTGCGGCCGCTCCGGAACAGGGGGGTGGTTCCGGAGCGGCCGCATGGACCGGTGTCCCGCGCGCCCCGGGGGGTCTGGGGCGGGCGGACATCCGATCGGTGAGGATTCCCGGAGCCCCTCGTGCCAGGGATTCCGGTGGTGTGCGCGAGGGCACGGCCAGGCCGAAGCGGGGGTTGCGTCGACCGGGCAATCGCCCGCAGTCCCCTGCGGGCGGGGTGTTTCTCTCAACTGCCGAAACGGTACGGCACCCGGAGTGCGCCCCGTAAGCCGCATCACGCGCCCGCCATTGCCCCCGCACATCTTCTTCACGCGCCCCCACCGCACCCCTCGCTCCGCCACCCCCGGGGAAGCGAACGGGGTGCGGCCCGGAACACGGCCCCGCCGTGCCCCGGGCCGCACCCGGAAGGTCCCGCTCGACCGCCGCATCGCGCGCGCCGACCGACTCGGCCCGTGCCGACGGCCGGCGCGGGCCGGAAGGTCAGAGCGCGCCGAACGCGCCCTCAAGGATGTCCAGGCCCTCGTTCAGCAGGTCCTCGCCGATGACCAGCGGCGGCAGGAAGCGCAGCACGTTGCCGAACGTGCCGGTGGTCAGCACCAGCAGGCCCTCCTGGTGGCACGCCTTGGCGATCGCGCCGGTGGCCTCCGGGTTCGGGTCCTTGGAACCGGACTTGACCAGCTCGATCGCGATCATCGCGCCGCGGCCGCGGACCTCGCCGATGATGTCGAACTTCTCCTGCATCGCGGTCAGGCGGCCCTTCATGACCTCCTCGATGCGCTTGGCCTTGGCGTTGAGGTCCAGCTCGCGCATGGTCTCGATGGAGCCGACCGCGGCGGCGCAGGCCACCGGGTTGCCGCCGTAGGTGCCGCCCAGGCCGCCGGCGTGCGCGGCGTCCATGATCTCGGCGCGGCCGGTCACCGCCGCCAGCGGCAGACCGCCCGCGATGCCCTTCGCCGTCGTGATCAGGTCGGGCACGACGCCCTCGTCCTCACACGCGAACCACTGGCCCGTGCGGCAGAAGCCCGACTGGATCTCGTCCGCGACGAAGACGATGCCGTTCTCCTTCGCGAAGTTCGCGACGGCGGGCAGGAAGCCCTTGGCCGGCTCGATGAAACCGCCCTCGCCGAGCACCGGCTCGATGATGATCGCGGCGACGTTCTCCGCGCCGATCTGCTTGGTGATCTGCGTGATGACCTGCTCGGCGGCCTCCTGCGCGCAGTTCTCCGGACCGGTCAGCCAGCGGTAGGGGTAGGCCACCGGCACGCGGTAGACCTCGGGCGCGAACGGGCCGAAGCCGTGCTTGTACGGCATGTTCTTCGCGGTCAGCGCCATCGTCAGGTTCGTCCGGCCGTGGTAGCCGTGGTCGAAGACGACGACCGCCTGGCGCTTGGTGTACGCCCGGGCGATCTTGACGGCGTTCTCGACGGCCTCCGCACCGGAGTTGAACAGCGCCGACTTCTTCGCGTGGTCACCCGGCGTCAGCTCCGCCAGCAGCTCGCAGACCTCGACGTACGACTCGTACGGCGTGACCATCGCGCAGGTGTGGGTGAAGTCGGCGAGCTGCGCGGTGGCCCGGCGGACCACGGCCTCCGCGCTGTTGCCGACCGAGGTCACCGCGATACCGGAGCCGAAGTCGATCAGGGAGTTGCCGTCCACGTCCTCCAGGACACCGCCGCCCGCGCGCTTGACGAAGACGGGCAGCACGGCGCCGACACCGGCGGCCACGGTGTTCTGCTTACGGGCCCACAGCTCCTGGGACTTGGGGCCGGGGATCGCGGTGACGACGCGACGCTCCTGGGGGAGGGCGGGGCCTCCGGACAGTTCGGTCATGGCAGTCTCCTGGGGGGTGGAACACGGACGTACAGGGGTGTTGTTCCCGCAGGTTAGGGGCGGTGGGGCGAGTCTGGCATGTTCCGTTCGGGAGAAGTGCGCGTGTTGCGTTGTCCGCACCGGACATAGCCACGGGCCGCGGCCAGTAAATTGAGCGGCGGCACGCCCACCGACGGCGCGCCAGCGCGGGCACGACAACGGCAGGCCGGCACACCGCCGAGACAGGCCACGTCTCAAGGGGGACAAGGGGCACCGGATGGACACCGAGGGCACGCAGGACGCACAGCACACCGCCGCACCTCCGCCGTCCGGGGAGCGGCGTCCCGACCCCACGGTGCCGCGCCCGGCCGCACCGCTCACCCCGCCGCGGCCCACCGCGCCGCCCCTCACCCCGACCGCCGGTCCGGGCGGCCCGCAGCCGCCGCTGCTGAACTGGCTGCGCACCGCACGCCCGGCCGCCGCGCCCGGCATCTGGACCTACGGGCACCGGCCGCGCGCCAAGGAGGAGCCCCAACGCATCCCCCTGCGGCAGCTGATCAGCGGAGCGGTGATCGCGCTCCTGTGCGGCTGGCTGCTGTGGTCCCTGCTGTCGAACGGGTACCTCGGCAGCTACTGGCTCTGGCCGCTGCTGCTGCTCACCCCGGACTCCTGGCGGTCGGCCGGCGGCGACAAGATGGCCTTCGTCTGGGCCACGTACGTCTACTACGGGCTGGTGCTGGCGCTCCTGGCCGGCTTCTTCGGCCGCCTCGGCCGCTGGCCGGAGCTCGCCCGCCGGATCCTGGGCCCCGTCCTCCGCCGCCTCCGCGCCCGCACCCCCGCCCCCAAGCCCGAGCCCGCCACCGACCCCGCGCAGTGGCCCGAACTCCGCGCCCAGGGCGCCCCGGACGCCGCCGACCGGCTCGCCGCCGATGCCCGCGCCGGCGCGATGAACGACGTGGACGTGGCCCGGATCGGGCGTGCCTGGCGTTCGGTGCGCTCCGGGCGGAACTCCTCGGCCTCCTTCACCGACGCCGTCCTGCGGCACGGTGCCGCCGCCTGCGCCCACCCCTCCGGTCAGCGCGACCTGGCAGGCCGCAGTGCGCAGCACGATCTGCTCGCCCACCAGGTCCGGATCGGCACCGCCGCCGACCACCCGCGCAATCCGTACCAGCACCGGGGCAGCGGCTGCGCGCTGGAACCCCGGGTGCTGGGCACCTCCCTGCTGGCCGTCGGGCCCGCGGGCAGCGGCAAGACCACCCGGCTGGTGCGCCCGGTGGTGGAGGCGATGTGCCTGCAGGCGCTGGCCGGTCAGTGCGCGGTCGTGGCCGTCGGCCCGGCCGGCTCGGCCCTCGGCCCCGACGAGGCCTTCGACGTGGTGGTCCGCATCGGCCGCCCCGACCCGGAGTGCGACCTGGACCTCTACGGCGGCACCACCGACCCCGACGAGGCGGCCGGGATACTCGCCGAGGCGCTCGTCGGCGACCTCGCCGAACAGCTCCCCGGCGGCGACAGCCGGCGCGCGGCGACCGCCCTGGCCCAGCTGCTCGGCCCCTTCCGCGCCGCCCACGACCGCTTCCCGACCGTCCCCGAGCTGCGAGAGCTGCTGGACGGCGCACCGCAGGCGGTCGCCGCGCTGCGCACCGCCCTGGAGGCGAGCGGCGACGTCACCCTGCTGCGCGAACTCGACGCCCGCGCCCGCCAGTCGGAGCGCCCCGGCGACGTCGCTCTCCTCCTCGCCGACCGGATCGCGCTCCTGGACCGCCCCGCCTTCGCCGCCTTCTTCGACCCCACGGGAGCCACCCGCCAGGTCTCGCTGCGCTCCCTGGACCACCCCCTCCGGGTCCGCATCGAGCTTCCCGAACGGGGGCACGCCGAGGCGTCCCGGATCCTCGCCCGGCTGGTCCTGGCGCAGTTCACCGAGTGCGCGGTGGCGCGCACCGACCGCTCGCTGTTCGCCTGCCTGGTCCTCGACGAGGCGGCGCACACCATCACCGCTGAGGCGCTGCGGGGCCTCCAGCGGCTGCGTTCGGCCAACGCCGGCGCCGTGCTGACCCTGCGCTCCCTGGACGACGTCCCCGAGGCGCTGCGCAGCGCGCTGCTCGGCGCGGTCGGCTGCCGGATGGCGTTCGCGGGCGTCACGCCCTGGGACGGGGCGCCGTTCGCCGAGGTGTGGGGCAAGGAATGGGTGGAGACCCGTGATGTGACGGACCGTCAAATCATCGCGCACGGCGCCGGGATGAAGGCGTTCCACCTCGTCCGCCAGCTGGTCACGGGCAAGGCCGCCACCTCCAAGGCCGTCACCGTCCGCACCGTCGAACGCGAACGCTGGTCCGCCTCCGACCTCGCGAACGCGCTCCCGGCCGGCCATGCCGTGCTGTCGGTGGCCACGGTCGACGGCGAGCACGCCCCGCCCGTCCTCGTCGACCTCCGCTCCTAGCGACCGCACCGACCTGTCGGACGGCCTCCGGCAGCCACCGCCGACGGCTCACCTCCGCGCTTGGACGCGCCCGGAGGTGAGCCGTACACCTCGGTGGCACAGTCTCCGGCCGAGGTGGAGGAGCCCCACCGCCCCCGCCCGACCATTGCCCAACCCCGGCCAGTGTCCCCAAACCCTCCGTTGAGGCAGAATCGACACCAGCCGTTCATACAGGGCGGCGCACACGCCCGCCGTTGATGCGGGCGGCGCAGACGATCGGTGGAGTCGGCAGGGGGAGGCCGGCTGGAGTATTCGGCCGCCGGTCGTGGTCGTGCCGTCCGCCGGAGCCCTCGAAGGTCCCATGCCGCACACCCTCGCCTCCCTGGTCAACCACACCGCGCTCAAGCTGGAGGTGCTCGCGGGCGAGGGCCGGCTGGACGTCCCGGTGCGCTGGGCGCACTCCAGCGAGCTGATCGATCCGGTGCCCTATATGGAAGGCGGCGAGCTGCTGCTGATCACCGCGCTGAAGCTGGACGCGGAGGATCCGGAGACGGCGGACCGCTATGTGCGGCGGGTCGCCGAGGCCGGCGTGGTCGGGCTGGGGTTCGCGGTCGGGGTGAACTACGAAGAGGTGCCCGAGGCGCTGGTCGACGCGGCCCGGCGGCACCGCCTGCCGCTGCTCGCGGTGCCCCGCCGCACGCCGTTCATCGCGATCAGCAAGGCGGTGTCGGCGGCCGTCGCGGCCGACCAGTACCGCGCGGTGACCGCCGGCTTCGAGGCGCAGCGGGAACTGACCCGGGCCGCGCTCGGCGCCGAGGGGCCGACCGAGCTGCTGGCCCGGCTCGCGGCGTACCTGAACGGCTGGGCGGCGCTCTACGACGCGTCGGGAGCGGTGGTGGCGGCCGCCCCCGAGTGGGCGGCGCGGCGGGCGGCCCGGCTCGCCGAGGACGTGGCGCGGCTGCGGGAGCGGCCCGCGCCCGCCAGCTCCGTCATCAGCGACGCCGAGGGCGACGACCGGGTGGAGCTGCAGTCGCTGGGCACCGGGCGGCGGTCCCGGGGGGTGCTCGCCGTGGGCACCGGGGCGTCGCTCGGCACCGCCGAGCGGTACGCGGTGCACTCGGCCGTCGCGCTGCTGACCCTGACCACCGAGCGGTCCCGGGCGCTCCAGGAGGCCGAGCTGCGGCTGGGCGCCGCGGTGTTGAAGATGCTGCTGGCCGGCGAGCCGGACCACGCCCGGGCGGTCTCCGGGCGGCTCTACGGGGGGCTGCTGGACGCCCCGTTCCGGATGGTGGTGGCCGAGCCGGTGCCCGCCGACGACCAGCCGTCCTCCTCCGCGCTCTCGGCTTCTCCCCCGAGCTCTCAGCTCGGTGCGGGCAGGGGGCAGCCCTCCGCGCAGGGGAGAGCCTCATCGGACGCGGGCACCGTGTCCGTTCTGGAGGCGCTCGCCGACGCCATGGAGTCCGCCGCCGTCCGCACCGGCGAGGCGGTGCTCGCGGTGCCGGACGGCGGCCGGCTGATCGTGCTGGTCGCGGACGGCGGCGCGGCCGCGGACGCCTGCACCGCGTTCGCCGCGGCGGTCGAGGCCCGCCTCGGTACGCAGCCGCGGCCGCGCGGCCGGTCCGCCCGGTCCGGCGCCCGCCGGGAGCGGCCCGAGGGGCTGGCCATCGGCCTCTCCGCACCCACCGGCCCGATGGGCGCCGCCCACGCCTACCGGCAGGCCGAACAGGCCCTCTCCGTCGCCCGCCGCCGCGGCCGCGCCCTGGTGGAACACGAGGACGTGGCGGCCGGCTCGGTGCTCCCGCTGCTCGCCGACGACGCGGTACTGGCCTTCGCCGACGGGCTGTTGCGGGCGCTGCGCGAGCACGACGCCACCGGGCGCGGCGACTTGGTGGCGTCCCTGCGCGCCTGGCTGGCCCGGCACGGCCAGTGGGACGCGGCCGCCGCGGACCTCGGCGTCCACCGCCACACCCTGCGCTACCGGATGCGGCGGGTGGAGGAGATCCTGGGCCGCTCGCTGGACGACCCGGACGTGCGGATGGAGCTGTGGCTGGCGTTGAAGGCGACGTCGGCGCAGACGGGGGAGTAGGGGGAGCAGGGGGGCCAGGGGCGCGTGGGGAGGGCCCCGATACGGGGGCGTTGGACCCGGCCGCTTCGGTACGACGGGACGGCAACGCTCCCCGCGGACGCCCCGCCCCCACCCTCTGCGGACTCCATCACGGAGAGACGGCCCGGCGGATTACGCCGCTTCGGACAAGCGTCAGGAGGCCGCCGCACCCCTACGGTGGGCAGCAGAGTCCTACGCCAAGCCGCTCCCTGAGCTGCGCGCGCACCACCCACGACCACTGAAGGGCCGGGATCCACTGTGCCGAACTCTGCTGCAGCCCCCACCGCCTTCTGGCTCGCCGGCCGTGAGGCCACCGGCGAGGCCACCTTCGACGTCACCTCCCCCTGGGACGGACGTCTCGTCGGCACGGTCAGCGTCCCCACCGAGGCCCAGGTCGAGGAGGCCGTCGCCGCCTCCGTAGCGGTCCAGGACGAGCTGGCCGCGACCCCCGCCCACGTGCGCGCCGCCGCCCTCGACCACGTGGTGCGCGGGCTGCTGGAGCGCACCGAGGAGATCGCCCGGCTGATCTCCGCGGAGAACGGCAAGCCCATGAAGTGGGCGCGCGGCGAGGTCGGCCGGGCCGTCTCCGTGTTCCGCTTCGCGGCCGAGGAGGCCCGCCGCTTCAACGGCGGCGAGGGGCAGCGCCTGGACACCGACGCGGGCGGCACCGGCCGGCTCGCGCTGACCCGCCGCTTCCCCCGCGGCACCGTCCTGGGCATCGCGCCGTTCAACTTCCCGCTGAACCTCTGCGCCCACAAGATCGCCCCGGCCATCGCCGCCGGCGTCCCGATCCTCCTCAAGCCGGCCCCGGCCACCCCGCTGTCCGGCCTGATCCTCGGCGAACTGCTGGCCGGCACCGACCTGCCCGCCGGCTCCTGGTCGATCCTCCCGGTCCCCAACGACCGCATGGAGGCGCTGGTCCAGGACGAGCGGCTGCCGGTCATCTCCTTCACCGGCTCCGACAAGGTCGGCTACGCCATCCTCGACTCGGTGCCGCGCAAGCACTGCACCCTGGAGCTCGGCGGCAACGGCGCGGCAGTCGTGCTGCCCGACTGGTCTTCGGAGCAGGACCTGGACTGGGCGGCCCAGCGCATCGCCACCTTCTCCAACTACCAGGGCGGCCAGTCCTGCATCTCCGTCCAGCGGGTCATCGCCGACGCCTCGGTCTACGACCGGCTGGTCCCCAAGGTCGTCGCCGCCGTCGAGGCCCAGGTCACCGGTGACCCGTCGGACGACGCCACCGAAGTCGGCCCGCTGGTCAGCGAGGACGCCGCCAAGCGCGTGGAGTCCTGGGTCGAGGACGCCGTCGAGCGCGGCGCCAAGCTGCTCACCGGCGGCAAGCGCGACGGCGCCGCCTACGCGCCGACCGTGCTGGAGGACGTGCCGGCCGGCGCGATCCTCGCCACCGAGGAGGTCTTCGGCCCGGTCCTCAGCCTCCAGAAGGTCGACGGCGTCGACGCGGCGTTCGCAGCTGTCAACGACTCCAAGTTCGGCCTCCAGGCAGGGGTGTTCACCCACGACACCCAGACCGCCTTCCGCGCCCACCGGGCGCTGGAGGTCGGCGGTGTGGTCATCGGCGACGTGCCGTCCTTCCGCGCCGACCAGATGCCCTACGGCGGCGTCAAGCAGTCCGGTGTCGGCCGCGAGGGCGTCCGCTTCGCCATGGAGGACTACACCTACGAGCGGGTGCTGATCCTCACCGGACTGGACCTGTAAGCCGCGGCACCTTCCCGGGAGCGGGCGGGCCGGACCGCCGGCCCGCTCCGCACCCCCTCCGGTCCGGGCCTGGCCCGGTGGACAGCAACGGTCTTCCCTTGGGCCGTACCTCCCGCCAGGCCCCGGTCGGCGCATCCGCCCGCGCCGGCCTCCCTCCGCGCGGCGCGCTCCGGCACCCTGTTTCCGGAGCGCGCCGCGTCCCCCTTTTTCCCCGGCACTGCCCCCTCGCCAGGCCGGGCCCACCACGCTACGGCCCCGCTCCGTCCCGGTTCCTCCTGACCGCGACGGATGCGGGGCCGGGCCGCGCGGGGTGGAACCGCCGCGCGCGTACAACCAGCGCGGTATGCCGCACCCCCCCAAAGGCCGGCTTGAGAAGCCCCGCGGCCGTCCGTTCCGGCCGCGCCGGGGCCCGCCCGCGGGCTCCGCTCCGCTGGTGCAACTCGCATATATCGGGTACTTGTCACAAGTAGCACTGCCCGGCGGCAGACCTGCCCGCCGACGGCACTCCCGATCCGCGGCGAGGTGAGTTTCCCGATGACCGCTCCGTCCATCCGCAACGTTTCCGAGCGCGAAGCCCGCCAGGTCGCCGAGGCGGCCCGTGAGCAGGACTGGCACAAGCCCAGCTTCGCCAAGGAGCTGTTCCTGGGGCGCTTCCGGCTCGACCTCATCCATCCGCACCCCACCCCCTCGGTGGACGACGTCCGGCGCGGCGAGAAGTTCCTCGCCACGCTGCGGGAGTTCTGCGAGACGGAGATCGACGGCGCCCGGATCGAACGGGAGGGCCGGATCCCGGACGAGACCGTCCGCGGCCTGAAGGAACTGGGCGCCCTGGGCATGAAGATCGACCCGAAGTACGGCGGCCTCGGACTCACCCAGGTCTACTACAACCGCGCCCTCGCCCTCGTCGGCTCGGCCAGCCCCGCGATCGGCGCACTGCTCTCCGCGCATCAGTCGATCGGCGTACCGCAGCCGTTGAAGCTCTTCGGCTCCCAGGAGCAGAAAGAGGCGTTCCTGCCGCGGCTGGCCCGCACGGACATCTCGGCGTTCCTGCTCACCGAGCCCGACGTGGGCTCGGACCCGGCCCGGCTGGCGACCGAGGCCGTCCCGGACGGCGAGGACTACGTCCTGGACGGCGTGAAGCTGTGGACCACCAACGGCGTGGTCGCCGACCTGCTGGTGGTGATGGCCCGGGTGCCGGCCTCCGAGGGCCACAAGGGCGGCATCACCGCCTTCGTCGTCGAGGCCGACGCGCCCGGCATCACCGTCGAGAACCGCAACGCCTTCATGGGCCTGCGCGGCCTGGAGAACGGCGTCACCCGCTTCCACCGGGTGCGGGTCCCGGCCGCCAACCGCATCGGCCCCGAGGGCGCCGGCCTGAAGATCGCCCTGACCACGCTCAACACCGGCCGGCTCTCGCTGCCCGCGATGTGCGCCGGCACCGGCAAGTGGTGCCTGAAGATCGCCCGCGAGTGGTCCGGCGCCCGCGAGCAGTGGGGCCGCCCGATCGCCGAGCACGAGGCGGTCGGCGCCAAGATCGCCTTCATCGCCGCCACCACCTTCGCCCTGGAGGCGGTCGTCGACCTCTCCTCCCAGATGGCCGACGAGAACCGCAACGACATCCGCATCGAGGCCGCCCTCGCCAAGCTCTACGGCTCCGAGATGGGCTGGCGGATGGCCGACGAACTGGTCCAGATCCGCGGCGGCCGCGGCTTCGAGACCGCCGACTCGCTCGCCGCCCGCGGCGAACGCGCCGTCCCCGCCGAGCAGATGCTGCGCGATATGCGCATCAACCGGATCTTCGAGGGCTCCACGGAGATCATGCACCTGCTGATCGCCCGCGAGGCCGTCGACGCCCACCTCTCCGTCGCCGGCGACCTCATCGACCCCGACAAGACCCTGGCCGACAAGGGCAGGGCGGCCGCCAGGGCCGGCGGCTTCTACGCCCGCTGGCTGCCCAAGCTCGTCGCCGGACCCGGCCAACTCCCGCGTACCTACGCGGAGTTCGGCGAACTGGCGGGCCATCTGCGGTACGTCGAGCGGACCTCGCGCAAGCTCGCCCGGTCCACCTTCTACGCGATGTCCCGCTGGCAGGGGAAGATGGAGACCAAGCAGGGCTTCCTCGGCCGGATCGTCGACATCGGCGCCGAACTCTTCGCGATGAGCGCGGCCTGCGTACGGGCCGAGCACCTGCGGCTCACCGGCGACCACGGCCCAGAGGCCCACCAGCTCGCCGACGCCTTCTGCCGCCAGGCACGGATCCGCGTCGAGGAACTGTTCCACCGGCTGTGGACCAACACCGACACCCTGGACCGCAAGGTCGTCTCCGGCGTCCTCGGCGGCCGCTACACCTGGCTGGAGGAGGGCGTCGTCGATCCCAGCGGCGACGGCGCCTGGATCGCCGACGCCACCCCCGGCCGGACCGCCAAGGACAACGCCCGCCGCCCCTTCGTCTAGACCCTGTCGTCACACTCCCGTCTGCCGGGTGGCGCCCGGCCCGCCCTTTGGGCGGACGACGGGAGTTTCACGGCAGGACCTGGACCCGCACCGACCTCGTACGGGCGGCCCGCGCGTCGCCCGTACGGGGTGCGGACGCCCTCGGTGGCCGGGGCACCGTGCCGACCGGCCACAATGGACCACATGACGGACTCCCTCGCCCATCCGCACCTGCGCTTCGAGCCGGCCACCGGTGATCCGGCCGATCCCCGGGACATCGTGATCCTCGGCTCGACCGGTTCGATCGGCACCCAGGCCATCGACATCGTGCTGCGCAACCCCGGACGGTTCCGGGTCACCGCGCTCGCCGCGTCCGGCGGCCGGATCGAGCTGCTCGCCGAGCAGGCGCACCAGCTGCGGGTCGCCGCGGTGGCGGTGGCGCGCGAGGAGAAGGCGCCCGCGCTCCGCGAGGCGCTGGCCGCGCGCTACGGCGCGGGCGAGCCGCTGCCGGAGATCCTCGCCGGCCCCGACGCCGCCACCGAACTCGCCGCCTCGCCCTGCCACACCGTCCTCAACGGCATCACCGGCTCCATCGGTCTGGCCCCCACCCTCGCCGCCCTGAAGGCCGGCCGGGTGCTGGCCCTGGCCAACAAGGAGTCGCTGATCGTCGGCGGGCCCCTGGTCAAGGCCGTCGCCAGGCCCGGCCAGATCATCCCCGTGGACTCCGAGCACTCCGCGCTCTTCCAGGCACTGGCCGGCGGCAGCCGCGCCGAGGTCCGCAAGCTGGTGGTCACCGCCTCCGGCGGCCCGTTCCGCGGCCGCACCCGGCGCGAGCTGGCCGGCGTCACGCCCGAACAGGCCCTGGCCCACCCCACCTGGTCCATGGGCCCGGTCGTCACCATCAACTCCTCGACCCTGGTCAACAAGGGCCTGGAGGTCATCGAGGCGCACCTGCTCTTCGACGTCCCCTTCGACCGCATCGAGGTCGTCGTCCACCCGCAGTCCTACGTCCACTCGATGGTGGAGTTCACCGACGGCTCCACCCTCGCCCAGGCCAGCCCGCCCGACATGCGGATGCCGATCGCACTGGGTCTGGGCTGGCCCGAGCGGGTCCCCGACGCCGCCCCCGGCATCGACTGGAACACGGCCCGGACCTGGGAGTTCTTCCCGCTCGACGAGGAGGCCTTCCCCTCCGTGCCGCTGGCCTGCCGGGTCGGCGAACTGGGCGGCACTGCGCCCGCCGTCTTCAACGCCGCCAACGAGGAGTGCGTCGAGGCGTTCCTCACCGGCGGGCTGCCGTTCACAGGGATTGTGGATACCGTCGCGGCAGTGGTCGACGAAGGGCTGGCATCCGCAGTGGTGACGAAGCAGACCCAGGACGGCGGTGGAACCTCCCTCACCGTCGCAGACGTCCTGCAGGCCGAGACCTGGGCGCGCGCCCGCGCCCGCGAACTGGCCGCCACGGCGGCACGCACTCCCTCGGAGGTCCGCGCATGACGACCTGGATGACCATTCTCGGCATAGTCGTCTTCGTCGTCGGCCTGCTGTTCTCCATTGCCTGGCACGAACTCGGCCACCTCACCACGGCCAAGATGTTCGGTATCCGCGTGCCGCAGTACATGGTGGGCTTCGGGCCGACGCTCTTCTCCCGGAAGAAGGGCGACACCGAGTACGGCATCAAGGCGATCCCGCTGGGCGGCTACATCCGGATGATCGGCATGTTCCCGCCCGGTGACGACGGGAAGCTGCAGGCCCGGTCGACGTCCCCGTTCCGCGGCATGATCGAGGACGCCCGCTCCGCGGCGTTCGAGGAGCTCCAGCCCGGCGACGAGCACCGGCTCTTCTACACCCGCAAGCCCTGGAAGCGCGTCGTCGTGATGTTCGCCGGGCCGTTCATGAACCTGGTCCTGGCCGTGGTGATCTTCATGAGCGTGCTGATGGGCTTCGGCATCAACTCCCAGACCACCCAGGTCAGTTCGGTCTCGGACTGCGTCATCTCGGCCTCCGCCGGGACCGACAAGTGCCCCGCCGGCGCCAAGGACTCCCCGGCCAAGGCGGCCGGCCTGCGCGCCGGCGACAAGATCGTCGCCTTCAACGGCCACCCCGTCCCCGACTGGGGCACCCTCCAGGAGCAGATCCGCCGGACCACCGGCCCGGCGACCCTGGTCGTCGAGCGGCACGGCGCCAGGACGACCCTGCACGCCGACCTCATCGAGAACAAGGTCGCCAAGACCGACGGGCGCGGCGGCTACGTCCCCGGCGAGTACGTCACCGCCGGCTTCCTCGGCTTCACCCCGGCCAGCGGCATCGTCCAGCAGACCTTCGGGCAGTCCGTCGACCGCATGGGCAACATGGTCGGCCAGGGCGTGGAATCCCTGGTCCGCGTCCCCGGCAAGGTCCCCGACCTGTGGAACGCGGCCTTCAACGGCGCCGAGCGCAAGCAGGACTCGCCGATGGGCGTGGTCGGCGCGGCCCGGGTCGGCGGCGAGGTCTTCTCCCTGCACATCCCGCCGGAGCAGCGGGTGGCGACCATGCTCTTCCTGGTCGCCGGCTTCAACCTCTCGCTGTTCCTGTTCAACATGCTGCCGCTGCTGCCGCTGGACGGCGGGCACATCGCCGGCGCCCTGTGGGAGTCGCTGCGCCGCGTCTTCGCCAAGGTCGTCCGGCGCCCCGACCCCGGACCCTTCGACGTCGCCAAGCTGATGCCGGTGGCCTACGTCGTCGCCGGGATCTTCCTCTGCTTCACCCTGCTGGTGCTGGTCGCCGACGTGGTGAACCCGGTGAAGCTGACATAGCGCCAGACACCGCCGGCCGGGCACGCTGCGACCGTATGGGCGTGCCCGGCCGCCCCCTTCGGTGGGGCCCACGGGTTCGATGTGCCTCCGGCGTTGCGGGTGCCGTAGGCTCGATGACCGGAGCCCGCCGAATCCGGGCCTTGATCCATACCTTGGGGTTGCTCGCCAGATGACTGCCATCGCACTGGGAATGCCGAACGTACCGACCAAGCTCGCCGACCGCCGGGTCAGCCGCAAGATCCAGGTCGGTTCGGTCGCCGTGGGCGGAGACGCACCGGTCTCGGTGCAGTCGATGACGACCACCCGGACGTCCGACATCGGCGCCACGCTCCAGCAGATCGCCGAGCTGACCGCGTCCGGCTGCCAGATCGTCCGGGTCGCCTGCCCGACCCAGGACGACGCCGACGCGCTGTCGGTGATCGCCAAGAAGTCGCAGATTCCGGTCATCGCCGACATCCACTTCCAGCCGAAGTACGTCTTCGCCGCGATCGACGCCGGCTGCGCCGCGGTCCGGGTCAACCCCGGCAACATCAAGCAGTTCGACGACAAGGTCAAGGAGATCGCCAAGGCGGCCTCCGACGCCGGCACCCCGATCCGGATCGGCGTCAACGCCGGCTCCCTCGACAGGCGCCTGCTCCAGAAGTACGGCAAGGCCACCCCCGAGGCCCTCGTCGAGTCCGCCCTGTGGGAGGCCTCCCTCTTCGAGGAGCACGGTTTCCGTGACATCAAGATCTCGGTCAAGCACAACGACCCGGTCGTGATGGTCAACGCCTACCGCCAGCTCGCCGCCCAGTCCGACTACCCCCTCCACCTCGGCGTCACCGAGGCCGGTCCGGCGTTCCAGGGCACCATCAAGTCCGCGGTGGCCTTCGGCGCGCTGCTCAGCGAGGGCATCGGCGACACCATCCGGGTCTCGCTCTCCGCCCCGCCCGTGGAGGAGGTCAAGGTCGGCATCCAGATCCTGGAGTCGCTCAACCTCCGCCCCCGCCGCCTGGAGATCGTCTCCTGCCCGTCCTGCGGCCGCGCCCAGGTCGACGTCTACAAGCTCGCCGACGAGGTCACCGCCGGTCTGGAGGGCATGGAGGTGCCGCTTCGCGTCGCCGTCATGGGCTGCGTCGTGAACGGCCCCGGCGAGGCCCGTGAGGCCGACCTCGGCGTCGCCTCCGGCAACGGCAAGGGCCAGATCTTCGTCAAGGGCGAGGTCATCAAGACCGTCCCCGAGTCCAAGATCGTCGAGACCCTCATCGAAGAGGCCATGAAGATCGCCGCGCAGATGGAGGCCGACGGCATCGCCTCCGGCGAGCCGATCGTCACGGCCGCCGGCTGATCCCCACGGCACAGGGGGCTGTCCCTTACGGGACGGGGGAACAGATCCCGTAGGGGGCACGAACGCCCCCTGCGGGGCCCCAACGCGGCGGAGCCGAGCCGGTATTCCCGTTCCGCCCCCGCGCGCGGACGTGCGGTCCCGCGCACCGGCCACCGGTCCCGCGCACCGGCTTCAGGTCCCGCGCATCGACGCGTGTGAGCGGCGCGTGTGCAGGAGCGATGCGCACGAGCGACACCCATGAGCCCCGCCGCCCCACTCGGGCCGCGGGCTCGCGCATGCCCGTCCCAGGGAGCCCGAGTGCTCCCGCCAGGGTGGAGGTACAGTGCCAGGACCCGCTCCGCCTGGCCTCCCAGGCCCCTTACGGTGAGGCTTTCCGACACGTGCTGACGACCACCTCCATCAAGGTCCTCGAACCGGGAGAGCTCGACGAGGCCCTCGCGGTCCTGGACCGCGAACCGGTCGCCAACGCCTTCGTCGCCGCCCGCGTCCAGGTCGCCGGCCTCGACCCCTGGCGGCTCGGCGGCGAGATGTGGGGCTGGTACGTCGGCGGACGCCTGGAGTCCCTCTGCTACGCCGGCGCCAACCTCGTCCCCGTCTGCGCCACCGCCGAAGCCGTCCGCGGCTTCGCCGAACGCGCCCGCCGCCAGGGCCGCCGCTGCTCCTCCATCGTCGGCCCCGCCGACCCCACCGCCGAACTGTGGTCACTGCTCGAACCTCACTGGGGCCCGGCCCGCGAGATCCGCGCCCACCAGCCGCTGATGGTCACCCGCACCCCGTCCGCCGAGGTCGCCCCCGACCCCCGCGTCCGCCGGATCCGCAAGGACGAACTCGACCTGGTCATGCCCGCCTGCGTGGCGATGTTCACCGAGGAGGTCGGCATCTCCCCGCTCGCCGGCGACGGGGGGCTCCTCTACCAGGCACGGGTCGCCGAACTCGTCGGCGCCGGCCGCTCGTTCGCCCGTATCGAGGACGGCAAGGTCGTCTTCAAGGCCGAGATCGGCGCCGCCACCCCGCTCGCCTGTCAGATCCAGGGTGTCTGGGTCGACCCCGCGCACCGCGGCAAGGGCCTGTCCGAGACCGGTATGGCCGCCGTGCTCCGCTACGCCCTCAGCGACGTCGCCCCCGTCGTCAGCCTCTATGTCAACGACTACAACACCGCTGCCCGCGCCGCCTATCGCCGGGTCGGCTTCGAGGAAGTCGGCGCGTTCATGAGCGTACTTTTCTGAGCCGCCGCCTTGTACGCTCCGAGCATGGATGACGTCGCGGTGGGCCCCCTCGATCTCGCTGCCCGCGTGGACGACGCGCTCGCCGTCCAGGCCCTCGCCTTCGGCCTCACCGACGAAGAGATCGCCGTCCGCCGCCACATCGTGCTGCGCCACCTGGGCTGCACCGGCGCCCGCGCCCTCGGCGCCATCACCCCCGCCGGCCGCCTCGTCGGCTTCGTCTACGGCATGCCCAACGACCGCACCCACTGGTGGTCCACCGTCGTCGAGCCCTATCTGCGCAGCCAGGGCCTGGACCACTGGCTCGACGACTCCTTCGTGATCACCGAGCTGCACGTCCACCCGGCGTACCAGAACCGCGGCATCGGCCGCACCTTGATCACCCGGATCACCGACGAGGCCACCCAGCCCCGCAGCATCCTCTCGGCCATCGACACCGAAAGCCCGGCCCGCGGCCTGTACCGCTCCCTGGGCTACCACGACATCGCCCGCCGGGTCCTCTTCCCCAGCGCCCCCACCCCCTACGCGGTCATGGGCGCCCACCTCCCCCTGAAACGCCCCTGAGCACACCCCACACACAAGCCGCAGACAACATCGAGCGCCCGCCCCCACCGCCCTTCAACCACCCACGCACGGGAGGGCCGACAGCGCCCCGCGCAGCGGATAGGCACCGCGGCCGACCCACCCCGCGCAGCGGCCCCGCAGGTGCCGCAGGCGCAAGACAGCAACCCCCACGGCGGGAAAGCCGACAACGCGCGAAGCAAACCCACCGCACGCGCACCGGTTTCCATGGGACACACCCCGCCAGCTAACCTCCATGGAGTCACCTTTCTTACGCAGGAGAAACTCCCATGGCCAACGCCGCACAGGTCCAGCGCATGTCCCGGTTGATGTTCAAGACCCTGCGCGACGACCCGGCCGACGCCGAGGTGCTCAGCCACAAGCTCCTGGTGCGCGCCGGTTTCGTGCGCCGCACCGCCGCCGGTGTCTGGTCCTGGCTGCCGCTGGGCAAGAAGGTCCTCGCCAACGTCGAGCGGATCGTGCGCGAGGAGATGGACGCCATCGGCGGCCAGGAGGTCCTGCTGCCCGCCCTGCTGCCCCGGGAGCCCTACGAGGCCACCGGCCGCTGGGAGGAGTACGGCGCCGAGCTGTTCCGCCTGAAGGACCGCAGGGGCGGCGACTACCTCCTCGGCCCCACCCACGAGGAGATCTTCACCCAGCTGGTGAAGGACCAGTGCACGTCCTACAAGGACCTGCCGGTGATCCTCTACCAGATCCAGACCAAGTACCGCGACGAGGCCCGCCCGCGCGCCGGCATCCTGCGCGGCCGCGAGTTCCAGATGAAGGACTCGTACTCCTTCGACACCGCCGACGAGGGCCTGGCCGAGTCCTACGGGCTGCACCGCGCCGCCTACCAGCGGATCTTCGAGCGCCTGGGCCTGGACTACCGCATCTGCGCGGCCACCGCCGGCGCCATGGGCGGCTCCAAGTCCGAGGAGTTCCTGGCCCCCGCCGCGGCCGGCGAGGACACCTTCGCCGACTGCCCGAACTGCGACTACGCCGCCAACACCGAGGCGATCACCTACGCCCTGAAGCCGGTGGACGCGGCCGGCGTGCCCGCGGCGGAGGAGATCCCCACCCCGGACACCCCGACCATCGAGACGCTCGCCGCGCACCTCGGTGTGCCGGCCTCCGCCACCCTCAAGAACCTCCTGGTGAAGGTCGACGGCGAGATCGTCGCCATCGGCGTCCCCGGTGACCGCGAGGTCGACATGGACAAGGTCGAGGCGCACTTCGCCCCGGCCGCCGTCGAGCTGGTGACCGCCGAGGACTTCGTCGGCCGCGACGACCTCGTCCGCGGTTACGTCGGCCCGCAGGGCCTGGAGAAGGTCAGCTACCTCGCCGACCCCCGCATCGCCCCCGGCACCGCCTGGATCACCGGCGCCAACAAGGAAGGCGTGCACGCCAAGAACGTCGTCGCCGGCCGCGACTTCGAGGTCGACACGTACCTCGACGTCGTCGTGGTCCAGGAGGGCGACCCCTGCCCGAACTGCGGCACCGGCCTCAAGCTGGACCGCGCCATCGAGATCGGCCACATCTTCCAGCTGGGCCGCAAGTACGCCGACGCCTTCCAGCTCGACGTGCTCGGCCAGAACGGCAAGCCGGTCCGGGTGACCATGGGCTCGTACGGCATCGGCGTCTCCCGCGCCGTCGCCGCCCTCGCCGAGCAGCACGCCGACGACAAGGGCCTGTGCTGGCCCCGCGAGGTGGCCCCCGCCGACATCCACGTCGTCGCCGCCGGCAAGGCCAAGCAGACCGAACTCGCCCTGGAGATCGGCGAGCGGCTCGGCGCCGCCGGCCTGCGGGTCCTGGTCGACGACCGGCCCGGTGTCTCGCCCGGCGTGAAGTTCACCGACGCCGAGCTGATCGGCGTGCCGACCATCGTGGTCGCCGGCCGCCGCGCCGGTGAGGGCGTCGTCGAGGTCAAGGACCGCCGTACCGGCGAGCGCGAGGAGCTGACGGTCGCCGAGGCCGTCGCCCGCCTCAGCGCGTAGGCACACACGGCGAACGGGCCGGCCGGGGCACCCGCCCGCCGGCCCGTTCGCCGTGCTCGCCCACCGCCGGGCCGTTACAGACAGGCCGCGAACTCCAGCAGCGACTCGCCGCGCCGGCGGTCCCCGGACGCCGACTCCCGCAGCCCCGCGCGCACCGCCCGGTACAGCGTCCAGTCGCGCAGCCGCGCCCGGTCCACGTCCAGCGAGTCCGCCAGCTTCGCCACCCGCCGCCGCGCCACCGCGGCCGCCCCCGAACCGGCCAGCGCGTCCTCGAACCGGTCCAGCACCAGCCGCGCCAGGTCGTACGCCCGCTCACCGACCAGCGGCGACGGGCCCACCGCCAGCCACGGCGCACGCTCGCCGGCCAGCACTTTCCCCTGCCGGAACGCGCCGTGCAGCAGGAACTCCTCGGCCGCCCCGGCCGGCAGCGACCGCCCCAGCTCGCAGGCCTCGTCCACCAACGGCCCGGCCTCCGAGGAAGCCCCGGCCGCCCGCAGCCGCTCCGCGTCCTGCGCGGTCCGCTCCGCCACCGTCGCAAACGGATGCCCCTCAGGGGGCGCCACCCACAGCCGCCGGACCGTGCCGGCCGCCTCCAGCTGCGCCTTGGCCTCCGGCAACGACCGCAGCGACACCGCGCCCTGCAACCGCTCCAGCAGCAGCGCGCCGCTTGCCTCGTCGGCCCGCAGCAGTCGCACCGCGCCCCAGCCGTTCCACACCCGCAGCGCCGCCGCCTCCTGCGCCGCGGCCCGCCCCGGCACCGGGAACTTGAGCGCCGCCGGCGTCCCGTCCTCCTGCCGCACGAGCGCCACGAGGCTGCTGCGTCCCCCCGGGGCGTGCACCCGCTCCAAGGTCAGCCCCCAGGCCGCCAGCCGCTCCTGAACCAGCGCCGGGAGCGCCGCCAGCCAGGCCCCGACGGGACCCTCCTGAGCGCCGCCGAGCGCAGCGAGCAGTCTCTGCGGCGGTTCGATGGGTGCCGTTGCCATGCCTGAGCTGTCCTTTGCGTGGGGGAGTGGCCGCGGGTGCGGCCGGTGGTTCACAGGGCGTCGGAGGTGCTGCTCGCCGAACCCGACGGGGTGGGCGCCGCGGCCCGCTCCACGAGCCCAGGGAAGGCTACGCCGCCGCCCCGCCACCGCACCGCGCGCACCGCCGCTTCGCGGAGCGCGGCCGCCGCCTCCTTGCGGTGCGCGCCGTCGGAGGCCCGCACGAGGTCGGCGTAGACGGCCGCCACCCGGTCCTCCAACTCCGCCGCCAGCCGCGTCGCGGCGGCCGCGTCCGGCACCGGGAACGGCAGCTCGTAGGCGGCGGCCGCGGCCTGCGGCGTCCCGCCGAGGTCCCGTACGGTCCGGCGCAGTGCGTCCCGGCGCGCGCGGTGGGTGTCGTACGAGCTCTGTGCCTCCGCCCGCCGGTCGGCCCCGACCCGGCCGCCGACCACGCCGTACCCGTACACCGCGGCGTGCTCGGCCGCCAGCGCGGCCTGCGTCGCGCTCAACTCCGCGCGCCCGGCCCCGCCGCCGCGCCGGGTGTCTGTGCTCGTGCTCGCCATAGCGGTTCTCTCTCGTCGTGGTGCGTGGGGGGTGAGGTGGGCGGGCTGCTCGTGGCGGCCCCGGAGTCCGTCCTCGGGGCGGGCGCCTTCGGTCGGTCGGTGGAGGCGTGCCCGGCGTTCGCTCCGGATGCTGCGGGCGGGCTCAGGGACCCTCCGGCCCGGCCCGGCCCGGCCCGGTGCGCGGAGCACGCACTGCCCCGGTACCGGTCGGCTGCACGGCTGCGCCCGCCGGCGGGGGGCCGGGTGGACGCGTCCCGCGGTCACGGTGAGGCGGGACGTTCCGCCGCCGTGAGGAGGTAGGCGTGCGCGGCGCCCGCTGCCGCGACCGAGGCGAGGAGGCGGGCGAGTTCGGGGGGTGCGGAGAGCAGTGCCGCGGTGCGGGCGTCCGCGAGCGTGCGTTCCGCGTCGGCGAGCGCCGTACGGGCGTCGCGTTCGTCGGGCGGCACGGGGGGTGTGGCGGCACGGCGCGGTGCGCCGGATGCGGATGCGGAGGCAGAAGGGGAGGGGGCGGCGGAGGTGAACGCCTCGGTGTGGCGGGCGACTTCGGCGCGCAGCGGGCGAAGTCGCCCGGCCAGGGCGGGATGTGCGGCCAGGGTCGCGTCGTAGCGTGCCAGGAGGGCCGTGCTGTCGTGGGCGGCCCCGTTCCGCAGCCGCTCGGCGGCGGCGGAGCGTTCGGCGGCCCGAGGGTCGGGGCCGGCGTCGTCTGCACACCCGGCGAGCAGGGCCGCACCCCCGAGGGCGGCGCCGGCCAACAGGGTCGTTCTGCGTGTGAGCGCCACATTCGGCACGTTGCACTTCCCGGGGTCTTCCGTCGTGATCACCGCAGGCGAGCGTATCCGTGACCACCCACCGAATCGTCAGTACCCCGCCGGAACCGATAGGCTTTGAGCCGACACGCGACCTACCCACAACAGCACACGCGGCCGAGGAGTCACCCGGATGAGCACCACCCAGAGCGAGAGGCTGCGCGGACTGCTTGAACCGCTCGTCGCCGCGCGAGACCTGGATCTGGAAGAGATCGAGGTGACACCGGCCGGCAAGAGCCGGGTGCTGAGGATCGTGGTCGATTCCGACGAGGGCGTCCAGCTGGACGAGTGCGCCGAGCTGAGCCGCGAGGCCTCCACGGTCCTGGACGACACCGATGCCATGGGCGGCGCCCCGTACACCCTTGAGGTGTCCTCGCCGGGCGCCGACCGGCCGCTGACCGAGCCGCGGCACTACCGCCGCGCCGTCGGCCGCCTGATCAAGGTCCGTCTCCACGAGGGCGGCGACCTGGTGGCGCGGATCATCGCCCTCGACGAGACCGGCCTCGACCTTGAGGTGCCGGGTGTCAAGGGGCGCAAGCCGACCGCGCGCCGGGTGGCGTTCGAGGAGATCGCCAAGGCGCGGGTCGAGTTGGAGTTCAACCCCAAGTCCGCGCGGCCCGCCCAGCACGAGGCGCCGCAGGACGAGAAGAACGCACAGCAGGACGAGAAGATCGACGAGAACAAGGAGGAGGCGTAGCCGTGGACATCGACATGAGTGCCCTGCGGGGTCTGGTGCGGGAGAAGGAGATCTCGTTCGACCTGCTGGTCGAGGCGATCGAGTCGGCCCTCCTCATCGCGTACCACCGCACCGAGGGCAGCCGCCGCCGGGCGCGGGTGGAGTTGGACCGCAACACCGGGCACGTGACGGTGTGGGCGAAGGAGGACCCGGAGGACCTGGAGGAGGGTGCCGAGCCGCGCGAGTTCGACGACACCCCGTCGGGCTTCGGGCGGATCGCGGCGACCACCGCCAAGCAGGTCATCCTCCAGCGGCTGCGGGACGCCGAGGAGGAGATCACGTTCGGCGAGTACGCCGGGCGGGAGGGCGATGTCGTCACCGGCGTCGTCCAGCAGGGCAAGGACCCCAAGAACGTCCTGGTAGACATCGGCAAGCTGGAGGCCATCCTGCCGGTGCAGGAGCAGGTCCCGGGCGAGGAGTACACGCACGGCACGCGGCTGCGGTCGTACGTCGTCCGCGTGGTCAAGGGCGTCCGCGGTCCCTCGGTCACCCTGTCGCGCACGCACCCCAATCTGGTGAAGAAGCTGTTCGCCATGGAGGTGCCGGAGATCGCGGACGGGTCCGTGGAGATCGCCGCCATCGCGCGGGAGGCCGGGCACCGGACGAAGATCGCGGTGCGGTCGACCCGTTCGGGGCTGAACGCCAAGGGCGCGTGCATCGGCCCGATGGGCGGCCGGGTGCGGGCCGTGATGGCCGAGCTCAACGGCGAGAAGATCGACATCGTGGACTGGTCGGACGACCCGGCCGAGCTGGTGGCGAACGCGCTGTCGCCGGCCCGGGTCAGCAAGGTCGAGGTCGTGGACCTCAACGCGCGCTCCGCGCGGGTGACGGTGCCCGACTACCAGCTCTCGCTGGCCATCGGCAAGGAAGGGCAGAACGCCCGGCTCGCGGCGCGGCTCACCGGCTGGCGGATCGACATCCGGCCGGACACCGAGCACGCGCCGGTGCAGGATTGAGCCCACGCGGCAGAGCGCGGGGCGGCGGCGGACGAAAAGAAGTGGTGCCGCGCCGTCCCGCGGGGAATTGTTGAGCATGGATCGGGCTTTACCCCATCGGGGTGGAGCGGCCATGGGGAGGTAGACTTAATCAGTGTCTGGCCGGACGCATGCCCGCGCATGCCCTGAGCGCACATGTCTGGGGTGCCGGGAGCGAGCGGCCAAGGGCGATCTGCTGCGCATCGTGGCGATCGAGGGCGAGTGCGTCCCCGATCCTCGCGGTACGCTGCCCGGCCGGGGTGCTTATGTGCACCGGACACTGGTCTGCCTCGATCTGGCGGTTCGCCGCCGGGCGTTCCCCCGGGCCTACCGGGGCCGCGGCCCGTTCGAGACGGCGGAGTTGCGCCGGTTCATCGAAGGGGGCGCGCGTTGAGCAGCCGCGATGGCGACAAGGCACAGCAAGAAATGCACAGCGCACGGAAAACCGTGCGGTCAGGTACCTCGCGAGTCGGAAGTAGGTCGAGATTGCGATGAGCACTCGATGAGTACGCGATGAGTACGCCCATGAAGTAGCGACGGTCCGGTGGACACCCCGGACCTAGAAGGAGCGAAGTGGCTAAGGTCCGGGTTTACGAACTCGCCAAGGAGTTCGGCGTTGAGAGCAAGGTCGTCATGGCCAAGCTCCAAGAACTTGGTGAATTCGTCCGTTCGGCGTCCTCGACGATCGAGGCGCCGGTTGTTCGCAAGTTGACCGACGCGTTCCAGGCGGGCAGCGGCGGCGGCCGTTCCGCCGGCAAGCCCGCGGCGCCGCGCAAGTCGGCCCCCGCGAAGCCGTCCGCGCCCACTCCGGCGCAGGCGGCGCGTCCGGCTGCCCCGAAGCCGGGCGCCCCCAAGCCGGGCCCCGTGGCCCCGGCTGCCCCTGAGACCCCCGCGGCCCCTGTGGCCCCGGCTGCTCCTGAGGCCCCTGTGGCCCCCGCGGCAGCCAAGCCTTCCGCCGGCCCCACCCCGGGCCCGCGGCCGACCCCGGCCCGCCCCGCGGCGCCCAAGCCCGGCCCGGCCGCCCCCGCGCAGCCGGAGTTCCAGGCCCCGCCGTCGCCGGCGCCCGCCGCGCAGCAGGGTCCCCGTCCGGGTGGCACCCCGGGCCCGCGTCCCGGCGGCCGTCCGGCGCCCGGCCAGGGCCAGCAGCGCGGTGGCAACGCGCCGCGTTCCGGTGGTCAGGGCGCGCGTCCGGGCGGTCCCCGTCCGGCCGGTCCGCGTCCGGGCAACAACCCCTTCACCTCCGGTGGCTCGACGGGCATGGCCCGTCCGCAGGCCCCGCGGCCCGGTGGCGCCCCGCGTCCCGGCCAGCCCGGCCCGCGTCCGCAGGGCGGCGGCCAGGGTGGTCCCCGTCCGCAGGGCCAGGGCGGCCAGCGGCCGTCCCCCGGTTCCATGCCCCGCCCGCAGGGTGCGGCGCCCGGTGGCGCCGGTCCGCGTCCCGGCGGCGGTAACCGTCCGAACCCGGGCATGATGCCGCAGCGTCCGGCTGCCGGCCCGCGTCCGGGCCCCGGCGGCGGTGGCGGTCGTCCGGGCGGCGCCGGTCGTCCCGGTGGCGGCGCCGGTCGTCCCGGTGGCGGCGGCTTCGCCGGTCGTCCCGGTGGCGGTGGCGGTGGCGGTCGTCCGGGTGGCGGCGGCGGTTTCGCCGGTCGTCCCGGTGGCGGCGGTCCCGGTGGCGGTGGCGGCGGCTTCGGCGGTCGTCCCGGCTTCGGCGGTCGTCCGGGTGGTCCCGGCGGCCGTGGTG
Organism: Streptomyces sp. NPDC093097; assembly: GCF_044754325.1. Lineage (NCBI taxonomy): Bacteria > Bacillati > Actinomycetota > Actinomycetes > Kitasatosporales > Streptomycetaceae > Streptomyces > Streptomyces sp. NPDC093097. The sequence goes on along the minus strand of NZ_JBIVOW010000009.1, from coordinate 46,867 downwards.
GCACGCAGGGTGCGTTCGGCCGTCCCGGCGGTCCGGCGCGTCGTGGTCGCAAGTCGAAGCGGCAGCGCCGCCAGGAGTACGAGGCCATGCAGGCCCCGTCGGTGGGCGGCGTCATGCTGCCGCGAGGCAACGGCCAGACCGTTCGCCTCTCGCGCGGTGCCTCGCTGACGGACTTCGCGGAGAAGATCAACGCCAACCCGGCGTCGCTGGTCCAGGTCATGCTGAACCTGGGCGAGATGGTCACCGCGACGCAGTCCGTCTCCGACGAGACGCTGCAGCTCCTCGCGGACGAGATGAACTACGTCGTCGAGATCGTCAGCCCGGAGGAGGAGGACCGCGAGCTGCTCGAGTCCTTCGACATCGAGTTCGGCGAGAACGAGGGCGGCGAGGAGATGCTCGCCTCGCGTCCGCCGGTGGTGACCGTCATGGGTCACGTCGACCACGGTAAGACCCGCCTGCTGGACGCGATCCGCAAGACCAACGTGGTCGCGGGCGAGGCCGGTGGCATCACCCAGCACATCGGTGCCTACCAGGTCACGACCGAGGTCAACGACGAAGAGCGTCGCATCACCTTCATCGACACCCCGGGTCACGAGGCGTTCACCGCCATGCGTGCCCGCGGTGCGAAGTCGACCGACATCGCGATCCTCGTGGTGGCGGCCAACGACGGTGTCATGCCGCAGACGATCGAGGCCCTGAACCACGCCAAGGCGGCCGACGTGCCGATCGTGGTCGCGGTCAACAAGATCGACGTCGAGGGTGCCGACCCGACCAAGGTGCGCGGTCAGCTGACCGAGTACGGCCTGGTGGCCGAGGAGTACGGCGGCGACACCATGTTCGTCGACATCTCCGCCCGCCAGGGCACCAACATCGAGCAGCTGCTCGAGGCCGTCGTCCTCACCGCGGACGCCGCCCTCGACCTGCGGGCCAACCCCGACCAGGACGCCCAGGGCATCGCGATCGAGGCTCACCTCGACCGTGGCCGTGGTGCCGTGGCCACCGTCCTCGTCCAGCGCGGTACCCTCCGCGTCGGCGAGACGATGGTCGTCGGCGACGCCTACGGCCGGGTCCGGGCGATGCTCGACGACAAGGGCAACACCGTCGAGGAAGCGGGTCCGTCGACCCCCGTCCTGGTCCTGGGTCTGACCAACGTCCCGGGCGCCGGCGACAACTTCCTGGTCGTCGACGAGGACCGCACGGCCCGTCAGATCGCCGAGAAGCGCGCGGCGCGCGAGCGCAACGCGGCCTTCGCCAAGCGCACCCGCCGGGTGTCGCTGGAGGACCTGGACAAGGTGCTCAAGGCCGGCGAGGTCCAGCAGCTCAACCTCATCATCAAGGGCGACGCGTCCGGTTCGGTCGAGGCCCTGGAGTCCTCGCTGCTCCAGCTCGACGTCGGCGAAGAGGTCGACATCCGGGTGCTGCACCGCGGCGTCGGTGCGGTCACCGAGTCCGACATCAACCTGGCGTCCGGCTCCGACGCGATCGTCATCGGCTTCAACGTGCGGGCCGAGGGCCGCGCCACGCAGATGGCCGAGCGCGAGGGCGTCGACGTCCGGTACTACTCGGTCATCTACCAGGCGATCGAGGAGATCGAGGCGGCCCTCAAGGGCATGCTCAAGCCGGAGTACGAGGAGGTCGAGCTCGGTACGGCGGAGATCCGCGAGGTCTTCAAGTCGTCCAAGCTGGGCAACATCGCGGGTGTGCTCATCCGCTCCGGCGAGGTCAAGCGGAACACCAAGGCCCGCCTCATCCGCGACGGCAAGGTGGTCGCGGAGAACCTCAACATCGACGGTCTGCGCCGCTTCAAGGACGACGTCACCGAGATCCGCGAAGGCTTCGAGGGCGGTATCAACCTCGGCAACTTCAACGACATCAAGGTCGACGACGTCATTGCGACCTACGAGATGCGGGAGAAGCCGCGCGTCTGACGGACGTGACAGCCCGCGCGTAGCGCGGACCGCCCGGGGAGGTGGTCGGGCGACGGGTGGGCGGCTGTCCGCCCGCCGCACGACCCACCAGTGAGGGTGGCCGGGCGGCGGGCGGACCGGGGCCGGTCGGCGGGAATATCCCGTCGATCGGCCCCGGCCGTTGCGTGTACGGTTTCGAAATGACACGTACGCCCCCGGTGCGGGGCGTGCCCTCCAAGGCCCCACGGGTGGCTTTACCCGTCATGCATGTACGTAGGGACACTGTCCTTCGACCTGCTTCTCGGCGACGTACGGTCGTTGAAGGAGAAGCGCTCCGTCGTCCGCCCGATCATCGCCGAGCTGCACCGCAAATTCGCGGTGAGCGTCGCCGAGGTCGGGGACCAGGACCTGTACCGCAGGGCCCGTATCGGCCTGGCGGTGGTGTCCGGGGACACGGGGCATCTGACCGACGTCATGGACCGCTGCGAGCGCCTGGTCGCCGCACGGCCCGAGGTGGAGCTGCTGTCCGTACGCCGGCAGCTGCACGGCGACGACGACTGACCGCGCGACCGGGCAGGCCGTCGTCGGTGGAAGCACAATTGTGGAAGACAAGAAGGAGACGGACCAGTGGCCGACAATGCGCGGGCGAAGAAGCTGGCGGACCTCATCCGGGAGGTGGTCGCCCAGAAGCTGCAGCGCGGCGTCAAGGACCCGCGGCTCGGTACGCACGTGACCATCACCGACACCCGGGTCACCGGCGACCTGCGGGAGGCGACGGTCTTCTACACGGTCTACGGCGATGACGAGGACCGGGCGAGCGCGGCCGCCGGGCTGGAGAGCGCCAAGGGCATCCTCCGCTCCGCGGTCGGTGCGGCGGCCGGCACCAAGTTCACGCCGACGCTGACGTTCGTGGCGGACGCGCTGCCGGAGAACGCCCAGACGATCGAGGACCTGCTCGACCGGGCCCGGGCCTCGGACGCCAAGGTGCGCGAGACCTCCTCGGGCGCCAAGTACGCCGGTGAAGCGGACCCGTACCGCAAGCCGGGCGGCAACGAGGACGACGAGGACGCAGCGGCAGAATGAAGCGGCAGAGCAACAAGCCGGGCGGTCTTGTCATCGTCGACAAGCCGTCCGGTTTCACTTCGCACGACGTCGTGGCGAAGATGCGCGGGATGGCCCGCACCCGCCGGGTCGGGCACGCCGGCACGCTGGACCCGATGGCGACCGGGGTGCTGGTCCTCGGTCTGGAGCGGGCCACCAAGCTGCTGGGCCACCTCGCGCTGACGGAGAAGGAGTACGTCGGCACGATCCGGCTGGGCCAGACCACCGTCACCGACGACGCCGAGGGCGAGATCACCGCGTCCAAGGCGGCGCACGGCCTGGCCCGCGAGGACATCGACGCCGGGGTCGCCCGGCTCTCCGGTGCGATCATGCAGGTGCCGTCCAAGGTCAGCGCCATCAAGATCGACGGCAAGCGCTCCTACAAGCGGGTCCTGGACGGCGAGGACGTGGAGATCCCGGCCCGGCCGGTCACCGTCTCCTCGTTCCTGGTGCACTCCGTGCACGAGGGCGAGGCCGAGGACGGCACCCCGGTGACCGACCTGCTGGTCTCCGTCGTCTGCTCCTCGGGCACCTACATCCGCGCCCTCGCCCGTGACCTGGGCGCCGGGCTCGGGGTCGGCGGCCATCTGACGGCGCTGCGCCGCACCCGCGTCGGCCCGTACAAGCTCGACCGGGCGCAGACGCTGGAGCAGCTCCAGGCGGCCGTCGACGCCCCGGAGGGCGACGGGCTGCCGGTCATGCCGATCGCGGAGGCCGCGGACGCCGCGTTCACCCGCTGGGACGTGACCGAGGCGCAGGGCCGGCTGCTGCTCAACGGCGTGCGGGTCCCGATACCGCGGTTCGAGGGCGACGGTCCGGTGGCGGCCTTCGGGCCGGACGGGACGTTTCTGGCGCTGGTGGAGAACCAGGGCGGGCGGGCCAAGAGCCTGGCGGTCTTCGCCTAGGCACTCTCCCGGGGAGGGGTGGTGGAACGCGGGCCGCGCGGACGGGCGCGAAGCCTTCGGCTCGCGCTCCACCATCCCCCTCGTTGACTCTCTGTCCCGCACCGTGTGGCGTTTCACCCCACCGAGCGGGCGCCCGGAGTGCATCACGGCGCGGACGGGGGCGCGTGTGCCGATCACCCTGGTGCGACGATCACGGTCTGTCTGCCGTCATCGCTGATGAGCACGGATCGTGACGGCGGGGAGGTGCGCGGAGGGTGATGCCGGATGCCGGCAGCCCGGTGCGCGGGGACGGGCACGGGATCGCGTACGGGGTGGGCCGCCGCGCTGCCGGACGCGCTCGCCGAGGGCGAGTCGGCGGCGGTGCGGCGGGTCGGGGGCCGGTGGGGGAGCGGTCCCCGGTGGCGGGGCCGGGTGCCGCTGAGGGGCCCGGCGGGTGCCGGTGTGCGCGGCGGCCGGTGGCCCGACGGGGGCGCGAGCTGGCCTGTGCAACAGCGGCCAGGCCACCCTTCGCGCGAAGCCGTAAGCCGGGCATGGCAGTCTTAGACCTGCGCCATGCTGAAATGGCGCAGTGGACGGACAAGAGTTCGGGCGAGGAGCGGGCACAGTGCAGCGCTGGCGTGGCTTGGAGGACATCCCCGAGGGTTGGGGACGCAGCGTCGTCACCATCGGCTCGTACGACGGGGTGCACCGCGGCCACCAATTGATCATCGGGCGGGCCGTGGCCCGCGCCCGCGAGCTGGGCATCCCGGCCGTGGTCGTCACCTTCGACCCGCACCCGAGCGAGGTGGTCCGCCCCGGCACCCACCCGCCGCTGCTGGCACCGCACCACCGGCGGGCCGAGCTGATGGCCGAGCTGGGCGTGGACGCGGTGCTGGTGCTCCCGTTCACCAAGGAGTTCTCCCAGCTGGCGCCCGCCGACTTCGTGGTGAAGGTGCTGGTCGACAAACTGCACGCGCAGGTCGTCGTCGAGGGGCCGAACTTCCGCTTCGGGCACAAGGCCAAGGGCACCGTCGAGACCCTCGCCGAGCTGGGCCGGACCTACGACTACACGGTCCAGGTCATCGACCTCTTCGAGCGCGGCACCGTGGGCGACGGCGTGCCGTTCTCGTCCACGCTCGTGCGCCGGCTGGTCGCCGAGGGCGACGTGGTGGGCGCCCGGGAGGTCCTGGGGCGGCCGCACCGGGTCGAGGGCGTGGTCGTCCGCGGCGCGCAGCGCGGCCGCGAAATGGGCTTCCCGACGGCCAATCTGGAGACCCTGCCGCACACCGCGATCCCGGCCGACGGGGTCTACGCGGGGCTGCTGCACGTCGAGGGCGAGGCGATGCCGGCGGCCGTCTCGGTCGGCACCAACCCGCAGTTCGACGGCACGGCGCGGACGGTGGAGGCGTACGCCATCGACCGGATCGGGCTCGACCTGTACGGGCTGCACGTCGCGGTGGACTTCCTCGCCTACATCCGGGGCCAGGAGAAGTTCGAGACGCTGGACGCGCTGCTGGAGCGGATGGCGGTGGACGTGAAGCAGGCCCGCGGGCTGATCGCCGAGTCGGGGCCGGCGTAGCGCACACCGCGTCCCAGGGACGGCGAAGGGGCGGGGCCCGGCAGTCAACTGCCGGGCCCCGCCCGTTCGTTCACACCCCGCTCGTGCCGGGGCGCCCTCACTTCCGTGAGGCGCGCACCCCTTGGGCGGGCTGCCCGCTCACTGCGGTGGCGGCTGCTGTGTCCAGCCGCCCTGCTCCGGCAACGGCGCGTCCGGGGCGGGCTGTTGCTGCCAGCCGGCCGGCGGCTGGCCCTGCTGCTGCGGCTGCTGCCAGCCGCCCTGCTGCGGCGGGTAGCCGGCCGGGGGCTGGCCCTGCTGCGGGACCTGCTGGCCGTACTGCTGCGCGTACGGATCGCCGGCCATCGGCTGCTGCTGGGCGTACGGGTCGCCGGCCGTCGGCTGCTGCTGGGCGTACGGGTCGCCGGCCATCGGCTGCTGGCCCATCTGTGCCTGCTGTGCGTACATCCCCTGTGCCTGCTGCTGGCGCGCGAAGTCCTCGGCGACCAGGGCGGAGAGGTTGAAGTACGCCTCGCGGGTCTTGGGCCGCATCATGTCGAGGTCGACCTCGGCGCCGGCGGCGAGGTGCTCGTCGAAGGGCACCACGACGACACCGCGGCAGCGGGTCTCGAAGTGCGACACGATGTCCTCGATCTTGATCATCTTGCCGGTCTCGCGGACCCCGGAGATGACGGTGATGCCGCGCTGCACCAGATCGGCGTAGCCGTGCGCGGAGAGCCAGTCCAAGGTGGTGCTGGCGCTGCTCGCACCGTCCACGGACGGGGTGGAGATGATGATCAACTGGTCGGCGAGGTCGAGGACTCCGCGCATCGCGCTGTAGAGCAGACCGGTGCCCGAGTCGGTGAGGATGACCGGGTACTGCTTGCCGAGGATGTCGATCGCGCGCCGGTAGTCCTCGTCGTTGAACGTCGTGGAGACGGCCGGGTCGACGTCGTTGGCGAGGATCTCCAGGCCGGAGGGGGCCTGCGAGGTGAACCGGCGGATGTCCATGTAGCTGTGCAGATGCGGGATGGCCTGGACCAGGTCACGGATGGTGGCACCGGTCTCGCGGCGGACCCGTCGGCCGAGCGTGCCGGCGTCCGGGTTGGCGTCGATCGCCAGGATCTTGTCCTGCCGCTCGGAGGCCAGGGTGGCGCCCAGCGCGGTGGTCGTCGTGGTCTTGCCGACGCCGCCCTTGAGGCTGATCACCGCGATCCGGTAGCAGGAGAGCACCGGCGTGCGGATCAGCTCCAGCTTGCGCTGGCGCTCCTCCATCTCCTTCTTCGCGCCCAGCTTGAACTTGGACGGCTGGGCGTTGGCGCCCGGCTTGCGCTTCTTGGGTTGGTTGCGCAGCAGCCGGTCGGAGGTCAGCTCGACCGCTGCGCTGTAGCCCAGCGGCGCACCCGGGGTGGCGCGCTGCGGCTGCTGCTGGCCCGGCTGGGAGTACTGGGCGTAGTTGGCCGCCGCGTTGGGGTCGCCGAACTGCTGGCCGGGGAGCTGCTGTTGCTGGGCCTGCTGCGGCTGTTGGGCCTGTTGCTGCTGCTGGGCATGCTGCGGCTGCTGGGGGTAGCCCTGCTGCTGTGCCTGCTGTGCCTGCTGTGCCTGCTGTGCCTGTTGGGCGTAGCCCTGCTGCTGGGGCTGCTGCTGCGGGTAGCCCTGCTGCGGATAGCCGTAAGCGGGCTGCTGCGCCTGAGCGTTGGGCTGCTGGTACTGCTGCGGCTGCTGGGGATAGCCGTAGGCGGGCTGGGGGTAGCCGTAACCGCCCTGCTGCTGCGGCTGCTGCGGAGCCTGCTGGGGGTAGCCGCCCTGCTGGTGCTGCTGGTGCTGCTGGTGCTGCTGCGCCTGCTGGGGGTACCCCTGCTGCGGGGCCGGCTGCTGGGGCTGGGCCTGCTGCGGCTGAGGCTGGGCCTGCTGCTGCGCCATCCGCGGGTCGGCGGGCTGGAACTCCGGTGGGAGCGGCGGCAGTCCGCCCTGCGCCGGGGCACCCTGCGCGGGCATGCCCTGCTGCTGACCGTCCGCGCCGGCCCAGGGCGCGCCCTGCTGCGGCATGCCCTGCGGTGCCCCCTGCTGCGGCGGCATCCCCTGGGGGACGACGCCCTGCTGCGGCAGCCCCTGGGCGGGCGTGCCGTGAGCGGGAGTGCCCTGCTGTGCCTGCGAGTTGGGCTGCTGCGGGGCCTGCTGCTGGTCCTGGGCGGACTGCGCGACGGGCTGAGCGGGCGCAGCGGCGTCCGCGGTGGCCGCGGCGGCGGTCTCCGGTCCGGGAGCCGGCGCGGGCTGCTCCGCGGGGCCTGTGGCGCCGTCCTCGGACGCGGTGGGCGCGGCCTCCGGCTGCGGTGCCGCGGCGGCCTGCGGCTCGGCCGCCGGCTCCGCGTCATCGTCGTCGTCCCAGAGGGAGGCGGAGGGGTCCGGGCCGGTGCCGGAGCGGACGTTGTCGCCGCTGCCGGACGGGGCGGGGGCCGACGGGCCGTCAGCCGCGGCGGGCGGGCCGTCGGCGCCGGCCGCGCCGGCGTCCTGCGGACGCAGCGTCGGGAAGCCGGGAGGCGCGGCCGGACCGGGCGCACCCTGCTGCGGGACACCGGGGACGCCGGGGACGCCGGGCGCGCCCTGCGCGGGCCCGGACAGCGGCTGGCCGGTCGGCGGCGGCGGACCGGCGGTCTGGGCACCGGCGGCGGGCGTCCCGGAGGAGCCCGCGCCGCCGCTGGTGTCGTTGCTGCCGTACCAGGCCGGAGCCGCGAAATCGATCTTGAACTCGCCGGTCAGGTCGAACTCGGACTGGTCGTCGTCAGGATCGTTCCCGTCCGGACGGAAAGCCTCCTGGTCCTTCACTGTGCCTCCTGGTCTACTGCAACGCACCTGAACGGCAGGACCGGATACAGGCGGATCGATCGGATGGAGCGGAATTCGGAGCACGCCACCCGGGGTTGTGCCACCACTGCTTTAAGTCTCCGTCCCCCGTATCGACTGCCGTTGTGCACTGCCGACGTGATGTGCTCCTGCGGCTCTCCCCACAGCCTAATCAACAGTCGGCCCATAACGGCAGTCGATGCCCTGTCGTCTTCAAGCCCGGTCGGGACGAGCGACGGGCGCACCCCCGTGGATGCGCCCGTCGCTCGTCTCCGGCGGCCGGCGCACGGGACGCCCGCGGACAACCGGCCGGTGTGCACGGTCAGTCCATGCGGCGCGGCCCGCCCAGGAGGTTGGTCTCCGCCTCCGTCGGCTGGGTCATGACGAACTGGTGGTCGCCGTCCCGGCGGCACCACAGCATGGCGTTGTCACTCAGCGTCGGCAGCACCGCGCCGACGTTCTCCGGCAGGCGCATGATCCGCGTCACCACCTCCGCCTCCTCGGGCGAGAGGCGTTGCAGGCCGACCAGGTCCATCCGGCCGAGCATCTGCGGCGCGCGCGGGCCGAGGAACGGAAGCACCGTCAGCACGGTCTGCCAGGGGCTCGGCGCGAGCTGGTTGCGCGGCGGGCGTGCGCCCATGTCGCGGACGACCAGGACGGGGCTGGAAACCGACGGCCCCTGCGGTGCGATCTGCCGCACGTCGAAGACCGAGACGCACTGCTGTCCGCCGCCGGCGGCCTGCGCCATCTGGCCCCAGGCCGGCGGCCGGGCGGTCTCCACCGCGACCCGGGCGCCGGTGGCGACCGTGCGCAGCGCCAGCACCTGCGCCATCCACATGCTGCCGACCAGGGCGATCTCCATCGGCGCGGGGCGCAGCAGGCTCAGCACGGCGGGCTGGTTCTGCGGGTCGATGCCGATGATGACGCCGTCGTCGCCGACCGGCAGGGTCAGCGAGGCCAGCGACTCCGCCGTCAGGACGTGCGGGCTGCGGCGCGGGCCGCGCAGCCCGAAACCGGCGCGCGGCTTCGGACCCGTCGGCTCGGACTGCTCCTCGTCCGGGCGCGGCTGGTGCGAGACCCGGCCACCGGAGACACCCTGGTTCGTCGGGGTGCGCCAGCCGTCGCTGCTGACGTTGACACGGGGCTGATACGTGGGAGTGCCCATCAGCGGGTACCTCCGAGGGGAAGCGTGGCCAGCAGGCCGGGCAGCTGCTCGCGGTCGAGCCGGACCAGCCCGACCTTGACCGAGCCGGAGCGGCGCTCCAACTCGTCCTGCGCGGCGGTGAGTTCGTTGTCACTGCGGGTCGACAGCCGGATGTAGCCGGAGATGGCCGGCAGGCGGCCGCCGCCGTGCGTCGCGGTCAGCGCGAAGGTGCTGGCCATCGCGCGGGTGCTGGTCAGCAGCTGGGTGATGGCGGCCAACGGGGCGCCACCGGGGCCCAGTTGGGGCCACCGGCCGATCCAGTACGTGGAGTGCCAGCGGTCGTCGCAGCGCATGGCGCGAGTGGTCTCCTGGGTGCGGCGGGCGGCCCGGCCGTCCCGGCCCATCGCGCCGTTCGCGGCCCGCGGGCTGACGCACACCGCGGTGCCGACCGCGGCCACCACCTCGCGCTCGTCGAGCACCCTGGCGCGCACGCCGCGCGCGGTGAGCCGGCTGACGAGCTGGTCGGCGGCGCGCAGCAGGGAGCGCTGGGTGCCGCCCATGCCGCCGCCGCGGGCCTCGATCGCCTCGGCGCACAGCTCGGGGTCCAACTTCAGCGCGATCCAGGTCAGTTGGACCGCGGGGGGCTGCGACTGGGCCTGGAGCGGTGCGTAGGAGCGCGCGGCGACGGCCTGCTCGGGCAGGTGCGGCGCGGGCGCGGGCTGGGTGTACTGGACGAACTGCACCGACTCCAGGTGGATGTCCTCGACGTCCAGCGCGGTGTGCAGCAGCTCCAGCGGGACCATGTGGCTGCCGCGCTGCGGACGCAGCGGTTCGTCGCGGGCGTCGACCTGGACGATCGCGGTCAGGAACGTGCCGTCGCCGACGAAGCCGACGGAGCGCTGCTCGTTGTCGGTGTACTCGTAGGTGCGCAGCGCCGGGTCGCACTCCACCACGGGGGCGAAGGCGGGGTCGACGCCCTGGGTGGCGGAGGTGTTCTCGCCCGCCTGCTTGCCGCGGCGGTTCATCGCGCGCACGGTGGTGATCCACTCGGGCAGCGGGACCTTGCGGCGCCGGCCGAGCGCGAAGACGACCAGGACGGCGGCCACCACCACGGCCACCGTCACCGCCACCGCGTTGTGCATCGACAGGCCCACCAGCACCAGCGCCGCAGCGAGTTCGATGATGGCCAGCTGTTGGACGCGGACGCCGCCGATGGTTCCGGCCTGTTGGCGCAGCCGGGGCGACACCGGGCCGGCCGCGCCCCGGCCGTCACCTTCTCTGCCGCCCGCAGCCGTACCGTTCTGGCCCCCGTTTCCCGCGTGTTGCGGTGCCGCGGAAGGCTGTTGCTGCTGTTGCCGCCCGTTGCGGCGTCGAGCCCTGGTGGCGCTGGACATCCCCCGGCCTGCTCCTCTACTGGTGGTGGTGCCTTAGGCGTTAAGGCCGCCGCTCGGACTGGTGCGGTGGAACGTGGCACCCGTACCGTACGGCTCGATCGATACACGGCATAGTAGAGGGCGCTACGGCGTGAGTGCCGGGGGCGGTCGATGTGGATCCAACAGGCGGGGAGAGAAAGCGACAATGGCATCACGTCGGGACGAGCTGAATGCGTATTCGTTCGCTCGAAAGCGCACGAATGCGGCATTCCTGAAGCCACTGCCGAACGGCTCGATCGAGAGCGCGCCGAGGCCCCTGAAGGCGGTGTTGCCCAGCGTGGTGATGGGGGTCGTGGTCACCGTGGGGTTCGGGGCCTGGGGCATTTTCAAGCCGGTTGCACCGCAGGGGTGGGACAAGGTGGGGGCGAATGTCCTCGTCGGGGATGAATCCACCACCCGTTATGTCGTTCTGCCGAGCAAGGACGCAAACGGCAAAACGCAGAATCTGCTGCATCCCGTTTTGAATCTCGCCTCGGCCAAGCTCCTTCTCGACCCGAAGAAGTTCCAGGTCGTCAAGGTCAAGGAATCGGAGCTGGACGGAAAGCTGGCGCACGGCCCGGCCGTCGGCATCCCCTACGCCCCGGACCGGCTGCCCGCCGCGAACAAGGTCGACAAGCCGAAGACCTGGGCGGTGTGCAACCGCCCCGGCAGCGGCGAGAACAGCGAGAGCCAGCAGGCCACCTTCGTCCTGGACGGCAAGGACACGCTGGACATCGGCAACACCAAGAAGGGCAAGCTCGACCTCCACCAGGCCCTTTACGTCGAGGACCCCGACGGGGTGCCGTGGCTGGTGGACAGCAACGGCTTCGCCTTCCAGATGATCGCCGACGTGACCCAGGCGCTGAAGGAGGCGAAGGCCGGCCTGAAGCATGCCGACGTCGAGGACGACCGGACCCTGCGGCGGATCGTCTTCGGCTCCCAGGCGCAACCGCAGAAGGTCACCGCCGAGTTCATGGACACGCTGGTCAAGAGCCCGTTCCCGATCAGCATGCCGACCGTGGACAGTGCGGGCGCGAAGTACCCCTTCGATGACGTCCCGGTCGAGGCACGCAAGGTCGGCTCGATCCTCCAGGACAGCAACGGCCAGAAGTACGTGGTCGAGATCAACGGCGTCGCGCAGGTCAGCAACTTCGTGGCCAACCTCCTGGAGCAGGGCCCCAACGCGGCAGCCGTGAACCACAACGGCAAGGCGCTGCAACCGTTCATCGTCGCCACCGGAAGCATCCGCCACCCCAAGCTGGACACCGACAACCGCCCGTTCGTCTTCGCCGGCAAGATCCTGGGCGTGGACAACCCGTGGCCCAAGGAGACCGTCACCGCGGCCAACGACTTCGCGCACGGCTCCCAGACCAGCGGCCTCGGTTCGCCCACGCCGAACGGCGTCTCGTGCAGCGTCTACAAGGGCACCGCCACCAAGTTCCCGGGCGTCGAGAAGCTCGGCTACCCCAACGGGCTTCCGGACATGGGCACTTGGGTCGGCAAGGACTACCCGGCCAAGATCGCCCCGGGCGCCAGCACCTACGTCACCCCCGGCAGCGGCCTGCTGTACAAGCAGGTCTCCAACCCGAGGTCGACCTCCGGCCCCCTCTTCCTGGTCACGGACACCGGTCTGCGCTACGCGGTCCCGGCGAACAACGACTCCGCCACCAAGGCCGGCAGCGACAAGCAGGAGCAGGACCAGGCGCAGGTCCACCTCGGCTACGGCGACGCCCGTCCGCCGTACATGCTGGAGGCGTGGTCCAAGCTGCTCTCCGCGGGCCCGACCCTGGACACCACCAGCGCCAAGCAGCCGCAGACCTCCTGACCGGATCGAAGGGTCACCGGCGGCCATTCTCGCGCCGTTCGAGGTCGCGCCCGGCGCCCGCTCGCGGGGCCGGGCACGGCCTTGCTCGTTGCGATGCTCAAATCCCTTGCCCCACACGGGAATCGAGCTCTCGCGCCCCTTGCGGGACCCTTCCAACAAGGCGCCACTTCTCCCCGGAACCTTCACTACCGCTCGACCGAAACCGCCCCATCTGCCCGTTTCTGTCGAACAGCGCTTTCTCGACGCCCAGTTGACATTGTTGTGATCGCGTCACAACGACCGTCCCCCTGTTGGGTACAGGCGTGTGGAGTAGGTAATGTGGCAGGGGGCGTCAGTAGGAGATGCCACCCGCGCACTGCCCTCGTCGGCGCCGCGCGGCAGACGTACGAGTCTCATGGGGGACGTTGACCATGGCTGGTCAGTTCACACTCACGCACGAGGAGATGGTCGCGTTCAGCGGCAAAATCGACTCGGTCAACCAGGCAATCCAGGGCGAACTCCAGCGTCTGAACACGGTTGTCGACACCATCACCTCGGGGTGGAAGGGCCAGGCGGCCTCGTCGTACCACCAGCTCCAGTCGCAGGTGAACGAGGACGGCAACCGGATCAACCAGCTGCTGGCTGAGATCAAGGAAGCGGTCGACCAGACCACTGGGAACTACCAGGCCTCCGAAGAGGAGCAGGCCCAGTCGATCTCGCACGTCACCGCCCAGGCTTCCCCGTTCGGATGATGGGGCCGCGCCGCTGACCCCGGCGCACTCGCCCACCCGCCGTGGTCAGGGCGGCCGGTCAGTGCCGGTGCCGGCCCTCGCCACGGCATGTGATTCGACTAGCCAGCATCAACTCCCGAGGAGACCCCATGTCCGGCCAGATCCTGGTCAATTTCCACACGATCAGCCAGGCAAGTTCCGACGTGCGTCAGACGGCCAACAACATCCGCCAGCAGCTCGACGACCTCGAGGCCGGCGTCAAGAAGGTCGCCGCCAGCTGGGAAGGCGCCGCGCAGGAGGGCTACCAGGCCCGCCAGCGTGAGTGGGACCAGCGCGCCGCGCACCTCCAGCAGACGCTGGAGGCCATTGCCAAGGCGCTCGACACCGCCGCGCAGAACTACCAGAGCACCGAGAGCAAGAACGCCAGCATCTGGCAGTAACCGCGTCTCGCGTGAGAGCGCAAGATACAGACGGCACACGGCTGAGCAGCCCCTGACGGCTCGCACAGTGGTCAATGAGGGCGAGCGCGCTGCACCAGTGCGCTCGCCCTTCTGCCGTCCGTACCTGCCCCCCGCTCCATTCCCCCACGTCATCCCTCGCCCCATCCGAACCCACCTATGGAGAGCAGACAACCCGTGGGATCTCGCGCCATTGGTCCACGAGCCGGGCACCGCCGCCGCGCGACGGGCGCACTGGTCACGGCGGCCTGCCTCGTCGGCCTGTCGAGCGTCGCCGCCGCGCCGGCGGTCGCGGACGAGAACGTGCCGTTGCAGAGCGGTGAGTGCAAGTTCGGCACCGACGACATCAAAGAGACCCCTTGGTCCCTCCAACGCCTGCTCACCAACCAGCTGTGGGCGTACGGCAAGGGAGAGGGCATCAAGGTCGCCGTCATCGACACCGGCATCGACGCGGGCAACAAGCAGCTCCAGAGCGCCATCCAGGGCCCCGGCAGGGAGTACGTCGGCGGCAAGCCGACCCAGGACAAGGTCGGCCACGGCACCAAGGTCGCCGGCATCATCGCCGCCCGCTCCGTCGCGTCGTCCGGCTTCTACGGTCTCGCCCCCGCGGCCAAGGTGATTCCGTATCAGCAGACGAGCGATGAGAAGGCGGGAACCGCCGTCAGCCTCGCCCAGGCCATCAAGGACGCGGTGTCGGACGGAGCCGACGTCATCAACGTCTCCCAGGGCACGCCCGCCAGCAAGAGCCAGCTCGGCCCCCTGGAAGGCGCCGTCCGGATCGCTGAGCAGAAGAACGTCCTGATCGTCGCCGCGGCCGGCAACAGCGGCGCGAGCGGCAAGGAGCAGAACGTCTACCCGGCCGCGTTCAGCAAGGACTACGGCAACGTCCTCGCCGTTGCGGCCTCCGACCGCAACAACGAGCGCGCCCCCTTCTCCCAGGCCGGGCCCTTCGTCAACATCGCAGCACCCGGTGTCGACATGGTCTCCACCGTCCCCCTCGGCGGCAACTGCGTCGACCAGGGCACCAGCTTCGCCGCCCCGTACGCAGCCGGCGCCGCCGCCCTCCTGATCGCCAAGCACAAGGACGACAAGGAGAAGTGGGGACCGCAGCAGGTCATCTGGCACCTGGAGCAGACCGCCGAGCGGGTCCGCCGGGGGCGTGACGACAACATCGGTTGGGGCGTGGTCGATCCGGTCGCCGCCCTCAAGGACGACACCCGGCCGACCGCCGAACCCACGCCGGACAAATCCTCCAGCGTGGCAGGCGGCGTCAACATCCTGCCGGCCGTCGCCACCCTCGGCGAAACCACCGAGGAACGACGCGCCCGCATCGCCATCTACATCGTCGGCGGCGGACTTCTGGCCGTCGCCATGGTCGTGGGCTCCTCGGTCGCTCTGCGCGACTGGCGCCGCAAGACCGGATTGACATCACACGGGGAGGCCAAGCATGGCTGATCAATATCATGTGGATCTGAGCGCCCTTGAGGACACGATCAGGAAGCTGAACGGGATCCTGAAGGATCTCGGCGGCACTCAGTCCGACGCCCGGTACAAGACCACGCTGTCGCCGAACGCTCTGGGGGCGGGTTCCACGGGCGTCAATTTCATTGAGGCCCAGAAGCTGCACGAGGCCCACACGGACATGAAGAACGCCATCGAGTCCATCGTTGACCATCTCCATGAGGTCACGAACGAGTTCGGCACCAAGACGAAGAAGGTGCACGGCAACTACCAGAACCAGGAAGCCGAAACTGCCGCGAATATGTCCGGCAGCAACTGACGTGGGGCCTGGTATGGGAGAGCTTGAGGTCAGCATGGAGAGCAGCAGAGGGGGAAGCGGATCATGAGCGATGGCGCGGACTACGAGTACGTTCCGGCGACCATGTGCTACGCCGCCAAGCACGAGACGAACTTCGCCGAGCTGGACATGGACACCATGAAGGCGATGGTGAGGGCGTCCAGTCCGGCCGAGGTTCACAACGTGTCGCGGGGGTGGTCGGACGTCCATACCCAACTGGTCGGCGGTAGCGGGGGAGGCATCAAGGGCGCCTTCGACGCCGCGGTGAACGAAGTTCTTGAGAGCTGGCACGGCGCCGCTGCGGACAAGTTCAAGGCCCAAGCGCAGAAGATCAGCAAGAAGATCGGCGACAGTGCGATGTACGCCGACTACACCTCGCGAGCGATGAAGAACGCCGCGACCGTCCTCGAACAGCTCAAGCCTGATATCGAGTCGATGGAGAAGCCGAGCACGGCCAACAAGATCGTCAACTACGTCGAGGACGGCGGCAGCCGCGACGACTCCGGCTTGAAGGAAGACCTGAAAAACCCCAACTTGACCACGGAGGAGGCGCTCGACAGGAACTCGGGCAACCTTTCTGCTGGCAAAGAGCAACAGCTGCGCATGGCGGTGAAGATGGAGCAGCTGGGGGCTGCTTACGTGTCGCAGGCTAAGGCTATGGGGACGTGGAAGGCGGTGAGCAAAGGCCGAGACGGGCATGACGACTACCCCGGTCCGCCCGGAGGCGACCCGCCGCCCCCGATCCCGATGCCGATCTCGTCTGGATCACCAGCACCCCGCCAGGTAGGTAGGCCGTCGATCTCAGGGATGGGCCAGGGGCCTGGTGGCTCTTCCGGAGGACTCAAGGCGCCTAAATTGCCGGCGACACCTAACACGCCTGGCATCAGTGGTGGCGTCGGCGCTCCTGCGCCCGGCAAGGGTTCGCTCGGGCCCAAGGTGAACACGGGGCTTGAGAGCTTCACTCCTCCGAGCGGTGGTGCCGGTGGTACAGGCATCGGCGGTGGCGCTGGCGGGCTCGGCGGTGGCGCGCACGCTGGAGGCGGCATCGGCGGTGGCGCCGGTGGTGGATCTCTGGGGGGTGGCTCCGGCATTGGCGGTGGGGCCGGCGGTTTGATCGCTGGTTCCGGCAGCAAGGGCATCGGTGGCGGCAGCGGTAAGGCCGGTGCTGGCATCAAGGGTGGTGGCGCCGGCGCCGGTGCTGGCGGTGCGGGTGCGGCCAATCGCGGTGCCGGGCGTCCCGGTATGCCGGGAATGGGCGGTGCTGCGGGGGCTAAGGGCGGTGGCGCAAAGGGCGCTGGCGGCGGACGCGGTGGCCCTCTGGCCCGTCAGAAGGGCGGCATCATCGGTGGCGGCAGCGGTAAGGCCGGTGCCGCTGGGCAGGGCGGTTCAGGCCTGCACCGTAGCCGTGGTGGCGCACAAGCCGGTGCTGGCACCGGAGGCCGTCGTCCTGCCGGTATGACGGGAGCGCCCGGCGTGCACGGTGCCAAGGGCAAGGACAAGAAGGGCGAGAACGGCGAGCGCCCTGACTACCTGGTGGAGGACGAGGAGACCTGGACGCCGGAGCGGAACATTGCTCCGAAGGTCATTGAGTAGCAAGCTGTCGTTGGCAATTCGGCAGTGAACAAGAGGGGGCCCGAGGCGTAGCTGAGGGCCCCCATCCTGTTGAGAGAGGTGTACAGCATGAGCTTCACGCGGACGCTGCGTGCGGTCGGCGGCGCGGTTGTGGCGGGAGCGTTGCTCTTCGGCACCGCGCCGGTTGCCTCGGCAGACCAGATCAGAAACGCGCAGTGGCCTCTAAAGGCGTTCAAGGCTGACGAAATCTGGAAGGTCTCCACGGGAAAGGGAGTGACCGTTGCAGTTATCGACAGCGGAGTTCAGTCCCAACACCCGGACTTGAAGGGCAACGTACTTCCGGGCAAGGACTTTATTGACGGAGGCGACTCCGCGGAGCCGAAGGACGGCGACACTCACGGCACGCAGATGGCCTCAGAGATCGCCGGTCATGGACACGGCCCAGGAGGTGAGTCGGGCGTCAAAGGCCTAGCGCCAGACGCCAAGATCTTGCCGCTACGCGAAAACAACGTGAAGTCCGGAGGCTTTGGGCCATCCATCCGCTATGCGGTCGATCACGGTGCCTCGGTCATCAACGTCTCTATGGGTAACCCCACTAGGTCGGCGGAGGATGAAAAGGCCATTGCCTATGCCCTCAAGCACGATGTGCTGATCGTTGCGGCATCAGGGAACAACGGAAAGGGTGCCGAAGATATCGCGTACCCTGGTAGCTACCCAGGTGTTTTGACGGTTGGCGGAGTCCAGAACACTGGTGAAATCTGGTCGGGATCCAATTACGGCCCTCCGGTATTGCTGACGGCGCCTGCCGTTGACATCGTCTCTGCTGGAGATAGCGGTACCTCCAAGTACCAAAAGGGAACCGGCACTTCAGATTCAGCGGCATATGTTTCGGCTTCCGCGGCTCTTCTCCGAGCTAAGTTTCCGGACCTGACTGTAGGTCAGATCGTCAACCGTCTGACAAAGACTGCCGGTCTTCCCTCCTCCGCCAAGGGCACCGCGCTTCCCGATGCACACTATGGCTACGGCTACATTCAGCCGCTCGCCGCGCTGACGCGTGACATCCCCGCCGGCCCGAAGAACGGGCCGTTGAAGATGCCGGAGGGGCAGGCGTCTTCCGCAGGAGCGGGGGATCAGGCGGCTTCTGCGGGAAGCAACGGAAGTGACAGCGCGGTGCCGGCCCCGAAGCAAGGGAGTTGGAGCCCGCTCTTCATCGCGATGCTGGTTGGCGCCGGGCTGGTCGTCGTCGTTGTCATCGTCGTCATTGTGATGCTGGTGCGAAAGAAGGGCCGGCGTAACGGCCCGCCGCCCGGTGGTCCCGGTGGCTTCGGCGGTCCGGGTGGCCCCGGGGGCTATGCGCCCTATCCGCAGGGGATGCCCCAGCAGCCCGGTGCTCCCGGTTCTTACCCGCCGCCGCCCGGCCGGTAAGGCTCTGCCGTAGGGCGAGCGAGCCAAAAAGACTTAGCGGAAAATGATTGGGGTCCGCGGCCTTCGGGCTGCGGACCCCAATGTGTTTGCGGCGCTTCGCTCTGCACTCTCATGGGGCCAGAGCATCCGCCCGGTTCGTCAGGATGCGTGCGATATGGCGAAGTCGACGAATGCGGTCCAGGCGCCGGGGGATGCAGTCAGCGCGCGCCGTGTGATGTCCTTCGAGTCGCGAATGCGCACGGTGGGGCCGCTAGTTGCGACCTCGACGCATTCTCCGCCTTCTTCGCTGCTGTAGCTGCTTTTGACCCATGCCAGCTGACATGGGGCGTGCGCGGTCGTATCGGCGTTCATGTCGCTTCCAGCACCTTCTCGATATAGGCCAGTGATTCCCTGGGCGTGAGGGCCTGAGCGCGAAGGACCCCGTACTTGTTCTCAAGAGCCCGGACCGAATCTCGGTCTGTGCGGAGGCGGCTCACGTTCTGCACTTCCACGTACGCGATCCTGCGCCCTTCCTTGGTCTCAATCAAGGTGAAGGGGCCAGCTAGCCCTGAGTTCTCTTCTCGGCTTAGCGGCATGACCTGGATCTCGACAGTGCTCTTCTGGCCGATGAGCAGAATCTGCTCCAACTGGCCACGAAGTACGTCCTGTCCCCCGATGGGACGCAGCAGTACAGACTCGTCGATCACAAAGCTGAACAGCGGCGTCGGACGGCGATTGAAGATCTCCTGCCGTGCAAGGCGTCCTGCCACACGCCGTTCGAGGATCTCCTCATCCAGGGGTGGCCTCATCATCCTGAACACCGCACGCGCATACTCCTCCGTCTGCAACAGCCCGGGTACGACCTGAGTCGCGTACACGTGGAGTCCGACCGCCTTGGCCTCCAACCTGGCCGCATCGCGGAAGAATGCCGGGTACTGGGCCCGGGCGACCTCCTCCTTCATCTCCATGAGGACGCCGTGGGCCCCGAGGACACCGTCCGCCAGGTCGATGAACTCGGGGGGCGGGATGCGCCGCCCCTGCTCGTATGAGGCGATGGTGGAGGGCGAGTAGCCCGTCCTCGCGCCGAACTCGGTGCGTTCCATGCCCGCCCACTCGCGTAGGCGCTTGAGTTGGCGTCCGAACACCTTCAGGATGCCCGGATCGGGATCGTGCTCCGCGTGCTCGTCGTCCGCCCTCTGGCTGCCGTCGTCCATGTCCTTCAAGCCCTTGCCTCCCGGGGCTGACACTCGCTGCGTACCGGCGCTTTCCGCGTACGTACAACGCACCGTGGTCAGTGCGTCACTCCTCGCCAAAGGTATGTCGACGGCAGGAGGGTTGGGGCCATGGACAGCACAGTGCGCTCTTCCGGGGTACTTCCCGGGATCGACGAAACCCTGGATGGAATCGGTGAGTTCGCGATGCGTTTCACCTCCACGCCGCGCGGTGCCCGGCTGGCCCGCCGGCTGACGTCGCACCGTCTCGACGAGTGGGGGTATCCCTACGACACCGAGCTCAACGAGTCCGTCTCCGTCATCGTCGGTGAACTCGCGGCCAACGCCGTGCGGCACGGGCACGTGCCGGGGCGGGATTTCGCGCTCCGTCTGACGGTATCCGCGGCGGCCGTGGCCGAAGCCGAAGGCGGAACTCTCCGTTTCCGCGTAGAGGTGTCCGATACGCGGAGCGAGAGGATGCCCGCGGTCACCTCGGACGGTGGGGCCGGTGCGGGAGCGGAAGGGGGCGGCCGGCTCGCGGAGGACGGTCGCGGGCTGCTGATCGTTGCGTGTCTTGCGGACAGTTGGGGCGTCGCGCACCGGCCGGGTGGTCCGGGCAAGACCGTATGGGCCGAGTTGGCCGTGGTGGCCGGCACGGCTGGGTGTTGAGGGAACCGGCCTTGCGGACGGCGGTTCGTCCCGCGGCGACGACCCATTCCTTGATGTGCCCTTGGCTATTTCTTTGATACTGCTTGGCGTCGTCCGTGGCGGCCTTGCGGGCTTCCTTGGGGAAACGGCCTTTCGTCGATTCTTGGTGGCGTCCTTGCGCGCTTCGATGGTGGTGTGCGCGAGTTCGGGCGTATCGAAAGCGAAGGGGGTGGCGGGGTGGCGGGTCTGGGGCGCGCCGATCTCGGCGGCCGACGCCAACGATGCTGAGATTCCGTGAAATTGGTCCGCTGGAGGTGGGGGAAAGTTGGTGGAATTTGGGTGGGGATTTGGTGTGTGCGGGGTGCGGTTGGTGTGTGAAGTGGGTTCGTGGGGCGTCCCGTAGCATTTCCGTTCATGGATGCAGCTGAAGACGATCAGGGGAATGACCACTCTGATCACCTTGATCGGTCCAGTGGCGATCGCCCCGGTCGACCTGATCGGATCGATCGGGCCGATCAGACCGATCGACCTGATCGGTCTGGTGAGTTCGGTGGGACCGGTGAGGCCGTTCTCGACGTTGGCCCCGGCCCCGGCCCCGGCCCCGGCCCCGGCCCCGGCCCCGGCCCCGGCTCCGACGTCGGCTCCGACGTCGACGACGAAGTCCAGGGCGAGGCAACGCGCATGGGGTTGACGCCTCGGCAGGCGCGTCGGGTCCGGGTCGCGTTGGCCTCGGTGATGATGGCCCTGATGGCGGTGCTGCTCGTGGTGCGGCTGGCGTCCCGTGGGTCGGTGCTGGTGGTCGGGGTGTACGGGGCTGCGCTCATACTCTGCGGAATAGTCATCGAACTCAGTCGGCACGGACGCACCCGACTGGGCACCTGGCTGCTGGCTCTGGGGCTGGCGGCCGCAATCGCCTCGGACTGGCTGTTGCTGCCCTGAGGGCCCGGTTTGCGAGGGGATGGTTCTGGAGGGGCGGTCTCCGGAAGGGGCGGTGTTCAAGGGGGGCTTGTGCCTTGTGCCAGCGGCCCGGAGCGGGCGGCTGCACTGGCTTGCACGCCTTTCAACTGGACTGGTGCGAAGGGGACTTCAGGATGGAGGTCTCCTCTCGGCGACCTCCGGGCGGGAAATCCGCCGCCTCGTAGGTGGGGCACCCGGGCGGCGTGGTGCTCCCGTGTCTGTCGGGCGTCCGGCGCTCCAGTAGACCGCTGTCCCGCATCGACGCCCCGGCGGGAACGGTACGGCCCGGCGGGTCCGGAAGGCCGTACGCACCACCTCGGGTGAGTGGCGGAAGCCCGACCGCGATCTGTTCACGCTGGTGCTGGCCGACGAGCGGATGACGTTGCCGAGCCGGCATGAGCCGTACCGGCGCGCGGAGCCATATCGGGCGCTCGCCACGCTCGAACTGCCGGACATCACATGCGAGTTGTGCCACGCGGCGCCCAACTCCTCGTCCCGGAACGGCTCGACCAGGCCTTCGGCGACGGCTCGCGGTTCGCGGATCGCGCTCAACACGTACGACGTCCGACGAGGAGGACGCCCGGCCGCGCGCGGCCCTGTCGGGCCGATTGCGGCTGAGGTGCGGTCGATTGCCTGGGGAAGCCCGCGGCTCGGCCTGCCGGGCTGACGGCGCCCGAAAGTCTCCGCAACGCACCGAGGGGGCACCGTGGATGCCACGGTGCCCCCTGCGCCGTTCCGTTGACCGCCGAGCGGCGGTCGGCATGCCCTATCCGAAGGGTGTGTCGATCTTGGACCGGTCGACGCGGTAGGGCTCGGGATCCTCCGAGAGGCCCGTGTCGTGCAGGATCTCCTGCTTGATGGCGTCCTTGTTGGTGTCGCTCATCAGCCCCTCCTTCGCCGCTCCCCAAGCCGACTGGCCCGCAGCCTTGCCGAGGCCCTTGCCGCTGCGGTCGCCGGCGAACTGCACGGGGTCGTCATCATCGATACCGAGGCCGGACTTGACCCCCGACTCGACGCCGTCCCTGACCTTGCCCGTGATGAACTCGTCGGCCTTCTTGACGCCCTTCGCCAGCGCGCCGTCGCCCTCGCCGAACTCCCGGACGCCCTCGACGGCCTTCTCGACCTTCTTGATGCCGCCGAGAGCGTTCTTGGCGGTTCTGATGTTCCTGACGGCCTTGACCGCGGAGCCCAGTTCCTTGAGGGCCTTCAGCAGCTCCTCCAGCTTCGTGGCGAGCTGCTCGGACACCCTGGCGACACGGGCGACAAAGACCGCGATCTCCGCCTCGGTGATCAGCGCGTCCGCGATCAGGCCGATGCCGGCGGTGAGGATGGCGATCACGGCCTCGGCGGCGAGCGAGGCGATCAGTGCCTCGATGGCCTCGCTGATGATCTCGATGATCATGCCCTCGGCCTGCGCGCATTCCTGCGCGGCCGAGTTGATGATCTTCGCCGTCTGGGCCATGCCCTCGGCGGTCGAGTCGACGGCCTCGACGAGGTCGCCCATGTGGCCGCTGAAGGCGCCCGACGCCTGCCCCTCCCACTGACGGGACAGGGGGTTGGCGCTGGTCCTCAGCTCCTCGGCCACCAGTTGCAGGGCCTTGGCCTGGCTCTGCCATGCGTCGGCCGCGGCGTTCAGTTGGGCGAGGTCACCGGTGACCTTCTCCAGCACGTCCAGCAGGCCGGACTTCTCCAGCGCGAACTCGACGGCCTCGTCCAGCATGCCGCCCAGGCCGCCCCGGGAGGGGTGGGTCGCCTCGGGGAGCGACGCCATGGGTGCCGGGTTGGCCTTCCGGATCCATCCGTACGCGTCCCCGGCCGGTACCAGGCCCGTGGTCGCACCCGGGTACCCGCCTGCGGAAGCGCCGCCCGGCGTTCCGTACATGCCGCCGGGGCCGCCCGGCGGGACAGGGTAGGGGAGCGTGGTGGGCTGGCCGGGCAGGGGTGCTCCGGTGTTCCGGTCGTCGAGGCCGTAACCGCCGTTCCCCTCGCCGCCGTAGCCACCGTTGCCTCTGCCAAAACCGGGGTCGCCTCCGCCTTCACCGCCGGGACCTTGGTCGTCGGCGCCGGTGCCTTCACCGCCGGTGCCGTCTTCGCCGCCCGAGCCTTCGCCCTCGGAGCCCTCTTCGTCGCCACCGAAGATCTTCTTTCCGGCCCAGTCGCCGGCGTGCTCGCCGATCTTCTGGCCCCCGGACTTGGCCCCTTCCTTCAGGCTGTCCAACCAGGTGGTGGGGGCCTGTTGGTCTCCGTCGGCCCCAGCGTCGTCGCCACCGCCACCGCCGCCACCGTTGTGCGAGTCGTCGCGGCCGCCCGATCCGTCAGGGCGGTGCTGGCCCTGTTGGTTGGGGTCCTGCTGGCCGTTGTGGTTCTGCTGCTGGTTCTGCTGATGCTGCTGGCTCTGCTGTTGCTGTTGGTGCTGCTGGTTCGGGTTCTGCTGCTGCGGCGGGTAATGAGGTTGCTGCGGGGGCGGGTTGTGGGATTGCTGCGGGGGCGGGCTGGGGTGGTTGCTGCCCGACCCGTGGCTGGGGCCCGGGTTGTGCGGTGTGGGCGAGTGGTGCGGGGTCGAGTGCGAGCGGCGGCTCATCACGCACCCCCGAAGGAGGAACTGACGGCCTGGTCGTGCTCGGAGTAGTTCTGTGCCGTGAAGTGAAGCCCTTCCGACGTGTTGGTCAGCGCGTCGATGAGGTCGGAAAGGTTTTGCCGGCTTGCGTCGGCGTGCGCTTTGTACGCTTCCGCGAGATTCTGCGCATTCGGAAGGTGGCCGAAGGCGCTGGACGAGATGGTGATCGCAGAAACCGCGGATTGGATCGTTCCGAGCTGGTTCACCTGCTCACTGACCGTTGACCCATAACTTCCGATTGCTTCGGGCTCAACCCGAAACCCGGACTCCCCCATGTCAGGTACCCTTCATAAGTGAACGTGAGCCTCTTATCGTAGCGTTGGCTCGCCGAGTTGAGCCGCCAGGGTGCGACGCCGACCACATGAATTGCATAACCTTGTCTTTCTCGGGTGGTTGAGCAGCAGTACGGGGAGGACCGGTGGGGTACGGCCGTAACAACTGGCGTCAAGTAGCGGGCTTCGCGGCGGAGTTCATTCCCGGTGGCGAGGCGGTGATCGACGCGGTCGACCTGGCGCGCGGTGTCAGCGAGGGCGTCGGGCTGAGCCGGCTGAACTACACCAAGGGCGGCCACCCGTTGGTCGAACTCCCCTGGCAGCCGCCCGGCCCGCCGCCGGACCCGCAGCGGGCCGAGGCCGTCGGACAGCAGGCGTGGAACGTGCTGTTCGCCGACGAGACCCGCTACAGCGCGCGTTCGCTGCTGGACCAGGTGGGCAACCTTCTGGTCCCGCTGCCGCCGGCCGAGCTGGACATGGTGGTCCGCCGATGGGGCCAGCAGGGCCTGGAGCGCTGGGACTCCCTCACCCACGTCGAGGACGAGAACGGCGAACCGGCCTACGACTGGCGGCGGCAGGCCGAGTTGTTCGGCTGGCTGCTGCGTACGGTCAGCCCGTACGGGGCGATGCTGATCGGCACGTGGATGCCCTGCAGCCAGCCCGAGTACGACCCCGAGTGCCAGTGCGGGGACCACGGCTGGGTGCTGCCCGAAGGGCCGTTCGCACAGGTCGACGGCGCCTACTTCACCCAGAACTGGCAGCGGGTCTCCGGCTCGACGGAGGCGATGTCCTGGCAGGACATGGACCAGGGGCGATTCGGTACCTGCTGGTTTCTGACCAGTATCCAGGCGGTGATCCAGGCGAACCCCCAGCACGCCCCCGGTCATCTCCGACTCGAAGCCAACGGCACGGTCACCTGCACGCTCTACGACCACGGGCGGGCGGTCGACATCACGATGGTGCCCGATCTTCCGTACGGCCATGGCAGGTTGTGGAGTGCCGCGGGCCACACGGAGGACGCCCGCTACGCCGAGACCTGGCCCGGTTACTACGAGAAGGCCGCCGCGATCATCCGCGGTGGCTACGACGAGATCGTCGGCGGCTGGGCGTACGACGCGTTCTGCCTCCTCACCGGCAAGGTGCCGCAGGAACTCGACCTCAACTCGCCCTGGCTGTGCCACGAGGCCGCCGACCGGCGAGGCCGCGGCCAGGCCCTCGCGGTCGGGACCGTGGGCAGGGGCGACGACCGCGAAAAGCTGGCAGGTGGACGGCTGGCGGCCAGCCACGCCTACTTCGTGAAGGACGTCGATGTGGCCGGCGGTCGGATCTGCCTCGGCAACCCCTGGGGTGACGGCGCCACGCGCCAGATGTGGGAATGCTGGCTGACCCTCGACGAAGCCCGGACCTATCTCTGCAAGGTCGATGCGGTGGAGACGTGGTGAGGGAACGTCGCATGGTTCCGGGCGTACCAGGTCCTAGTGCGACGCAACGCGCACCGTGGCCCCCTTGACCTGAAGCGCCGTCACCCGCGCCCCACTTGCGACGAGGAGGACGCCCTCCGGGGAGAGGTCGGCGTCGCGGAGTGAGGGATCGCAGACCACGGTGGTCAGGGTGGTCGCCCGGTCCCCGCTCTCGCGGGACCACACCCGCAGGGAGTCGGCGTCCCGACTCAACCCGTAGGGGAGCGCCTCCCGTTCGGCCTCCGAGGGGTGCTGTACCCGCGCGGGGTCGGCGTCGACGTATCCGGGGCGGAGCAGGTCGTGGACGAGGGCGGAAGGGGCGCCGGGGACGGTCAGCACGGCGACCGGGCGGGCGGCACCGGACGCCGTCGGCTCGCCCGGTCCGGCGTGCGCCGGGAGGGTCCCGGCCGCAACGGAGACCACGCCGGGCAGTGGCACGCTCCACAGCGTGCGCCAGGGCAGGTCCAGGCCCAGCTCGTACAGCGCCTGCGCGTACGGCAGCAGGCCGTCCTCGACGAACGCGGTCTCCAGCAGCGCGGCCCGCATCGCGGGCGGGATCCCGGGGCGGCCGAGCAGGGGCGCGGTGCGCAGGTAGGTGCGGGCCGGGGCGCCCAGCTGGTCGAGCGGTACGGCCGCCACGGCGGTGTGCAGGGCGATCGGGTCGGCGTACGTGAACAGGGCCGGGTCGGTGAGGAGTTGGGGGAGCAGCCCGGCATCGAGGGTGTGGCCGGCGAGGTGGTCGCGGACGTAGGGGTCGGCCAGGGACCAGTCCTGCTGGGGCACCTCGGCCAGCAGCGCCATCGCGATCCTGGTCTGGGCGTCCCGGGGGTCGGGGATGCCGGAGCGGATCTCGGCGGCGAGGGCCGGGTGCGTCAGCCGGAGTAGCGTACGGCCGCCGACGGTCGCGTCCCCGTCTGTGTTCGTGAGTGCGCTCCCGTCTCCCTCTACGTCCGTTCCCCCGGGGAGCGTCACGCGCTCCACGAACGGGGCGGTGAGCAGCGTGCCGTCTGCGATTTCCCGGCTCATGTCGCGTCCCGCCACGGCGTTGGCCAGCGGGCCCCACAACTGGGCCGGGAGCCCGTCGCCCTCCGCGAACGCCAGCGGCGCCAGCAGCTGCCGGAGCGCCTGCGGCGCGGCGCCCAGGCGGCGGGCGTGCAGCTCGAGGGCGTCGCCGACGGTGGCGGGCAGGTGCGACTCGTCGACGGGACCGAGTCCACCGGCATCGAGACCACCGGCATCGAGTCCGTCGGCACCGAACCCCTCCGGGTGGGCGAAGAGTGACCGTACTGCCAGGTGGACCGTCAGCCGGCTGCCGTTCGCGCGCCTGGCCAGCGCCTGTGCGAGCGTCCGCCGGGCGGCCGGATCGGTGGTGAACGGGAGGGCGGGGGCGCCGGCCTCCGGGGTGAGCGCGGTCTCGGCGTGCCGTATCAGGCCCTCGGGGTCGGCCCATTCGGGCTCGTCGAGGTCGATCACCTGCAGCTGGCTCTGCGGCACCGCACCGGCCACCTCGGCGGCGAGTTCGCGGGGCACGTCGGCGAGCAGGTACACCGACGGCGTCGCGGCGAGCGGTATGAGGACCTCCCGCACCAGGCGCGCCGGCTCGTCGGCGGCGCGTACCGGGCCGGCGAGGTCCACGTCGGGTACGACGACCGTCACCGGCTCCTCGCGGGCGGCGAGTTCGGCGACCACGTCCGCCGTGCGGTCCGCGGCCAGGCCGAGCTGGTCGGCGAGGAGCCGCAGCACCTGCGCGGCCGTCCGGCCCCGGGGGGCCGGCACGGTCGGTGCCGGCAGGTCCGGGGGGACCGTCGCCGGGTCCAGGTCGTCCAGCGGGAGCCGCCTGCGGTAGTCGGGGTCGCAGAGCATCAGGAATCCGGTGACCAGGCGGGAACGGCCGCTGCCCGGGCTGCCGGTGAGGACGATGACGCGCGGGGCGCCGGGCCAGCGCATGCGCCAGGCGGCGAGGGCACGGAGGGCGGCGGTGCGGCCCCCGAGGTACGGGTGCGGCGCGTATCGGGCCGCGGTGCCGGCTGCTTCGGCTGAGGCGCTCATGACTTCCTCGTCCCCCATCGATTCCGCCCTCCACTTCCGTGGATCCGTGCATGTACCGGCTAGATCCTAAGGTCCGGGCCGGCGGTGCGGGACGGCCGAGGGGAGGTCGATTCGGAACGGGAAGGCAGGTGTGCGGGCGAGGGATGTGACGTGTGGGATTTCGTGAATTCCGTGCGGGATCGTGGCTTTCACGATCCTTTCGAGATCTTTGGCGGCCGGCTCCCGCGTTGATTTCGCGCGGCTCTTGCTGATTCTCGGAACGTTGTGTCCGGCATGTGTCCGTCCACGGCGAACCCCGCGGAAAACTCCGCGGGACGCCGTGAACGAAGGTCGTGCCGCGAACGGTGGCCATGCCGCGAACGGAGGCGATGCCGTGAACGAGGTCACGTCGCGAACGGCGCCCGAAAACACGGAAGATCCGCTTTTGCGGGCCGCCATGGCCGAGGAAAGCGGATCTTCCGGACGGGAGTCGAGCGTCGGCGGCACCCTCAGCGGTGACCGCGGCCACCGCGGCGCGGGCCGGTGACGAGGTCGAGGCTCGGGCCGTCGCGCTCGGCGCGCTCGCGGTCCTCCTCCTCTTCCTGCTTCTTCTGCCACTCGGCGAACTTGGCACGGGACTCCTCCCGTTCGGCCGTCGTCTGGTTCTCGGCCGCCTGCCGGATCTGGGTCAGCCGGTCGCCCAGCGCGTCCATGTAGCCGGGCGTCTGGATGGCCTCCTTCATGCCCAGCCGGCCGGAGAGCACCTCCTTGGCCATCTCCTGGAGC
Organism: Streptomyces sp. NPDC093097; assembly: GCF_044754325.1. Lineage (NCBI taxonomy): Bacteria > Bacillati > Actinomycetota > Actinomycetes > Kitasatosporales > Streptomycetaceae > Streptomyces > Streptomyces sp. NPDC093097. Next base: position 18,274 of record NZ_JBIVOW010000009.1, on the reverse strand, counting down.
GGACCGCCCACGTTCGGGTTGTCCGCGAGCACCTTCAGTGCCTTCCGCAACCGGTGTGCCTGCTCGTGGTCGTGGGCGACGTCCATCAGGTCCTCGTCCTGGATCTGTCGCTCGTCGTTGCGCATCTCTGCCCCCTCGGACGTGATGGCACAGCAACCGTGCGTGCTGCACCGGCGTCCTGAGTCTAATGACGGGTGTGAACGGGGTGCCATGACGGGGGTTGTCGGTATTGCCGGACATTCCCCGCGTGGTTTTCCCGCTCCGTACCGAAGCCGCTCCGCCAGGGGACTTCCGGCCAATTGTGGGTGTGCTAGACCTGAGGCGATGTACAGCAGGTCGCTGTCATTCAATTCGGGGAGAAATGATGTCCGATGAAGTCCGGCTCAGTACCGAGGCGTTGCACGCGCTCGGTACGAACTTTGAGACGCGTGCGGAAGAACTGAGCCGGCAGTTGGACGCATTCAGACGGCGCTCCGATGCCGATGCGCTCCGGGACGGTTTCGGCAGCGACGAGGAGGCCCGGCCGCATCGCGAGCTGTTCGAGGAGGCCGAGCGTGCCCTGGCGCAGTTGCGGGAGCGACTGGCCGAGGTCGGCGGCGACATCAAGGAGACCGTCGCCAACGCGCAGGCGGCGGAGGACGAACTGGTCGATGTGATGAGGAGCGTCAAGTGACCGAACCACGACGCAATCCCCACGTGCTGCACGAGGCGGCGGCCGGCTGGCGGGACATGGGCAAGCACCTGGACGGGCTCGTCCGCGACCTCGACCGGCACGTCGGCAATGCCGCGTCGGCCGACTGGCACGGGCCGGCGGGCGAGGCGTTCGCCGCCGAATGGCATCGGCTGAAGCAGTCCGTCGACGAGACCCTGCCGGTCTTCGAACTGGCCGCGGCCGATCTGGAGAGCGCGGCCGACACCCACCGGACCGGCGGTGCCGACGGGGACCACGACAGCGCCTCGGGGGACGGTTCGCAGAACGCCCCGCAGAACGCCACGCAGTCGTCCGGCCCGCAGATGGCCTACGGCTTCATGGCGCTCGGCCAGCTCGCCAACGGCCTCGGCGGCGCGTTCGGCAAGCGCGGCCGGGGCGGCGGGGGCGGTCAGAGCCAGGCCCCGCAGGTGCGGCACCAGTGGGAGTCGTCCACGGCCGCGCACGGGCCCGACCCGTTCGCCACGCCCCGGGACGGCGAGGCCGCGACGTCCGGCGGCGAGGGCCTGGCCAAGGGGGTTCGGACGAACCCGGCGGAGGAGCAGCGCGCGGCGGAGGAGCGGGCGGCGAAGGCCGCCGCGCAGCAGAAGGCGGCACAGGAGAAGGCGCCGTCGGACAAGGCGCAGGAGAAGGCGCCGGAGAAGGGTCCGGGCAAGGCCGACGAGGCGTCCGCCCCCTCGTCCGCCCCTTCGGCCCCGAACGTCTCCCGACACGGCGCCTTCGGCTGACCATCGGGCAGCGGCCGCACGGCCTACGCACAAACGGCGGTGGGGCGTCCCTCTTCAAGAGGGACGCCCCACCGCCGTCGTACGGGGTACCGGCTACTGGCCCCCACCCATGGGCAGGAAGCCCGTCTGGACCAGCTGCGCACCGCGCTTGCGCGTGATGAACGTGGCACGTCCCGGCGTCAGTTGCTGACCCTTGACGTTGCCCATCAGCGGGCCCTCGCCCGGGTCGGCCGAGAGGATGAGCCCCTGCGCGCCGAGCTCCTTGGCGCGCTGCATGACCGGCTCGAAGGAGGACCGGCCGGCGCCCGAGGAGCTGCGCGCCAGGATCAGGCGCAGACCCAGGTCACGGGCGAACGGCAGGTACTCCAGCAGCGGTTGCAGCGGGTTGCCGCTGCTGGTCGCCACCAGGTCGTAGTCGTCGACGATCACGAACGCGTCCGGCAGGTCGTACCAGCTTCGGTTGCGCAGCTGCTCCGGCGTGACGTCCGGACCCGGCATACGGCGGCCCAGCGAACCGGCCAGTCCGCTGATGACCTCCTGGAGCTGCGGTCCCGCCGCGCAGTACTTGTACACGTGCGACTCGGGGACCTCGCCGAGCAGTGCGCGCCGGTAGTCGGAGACCACCATGAGCGCCTTGTCCTGCGGGTACCGCTCCGCGATCTGCTTGGTGATCAGGCGCAGCAGCGACGACTTGCCGGACTCCGACTCGCCGTAGATGACCAGCAGCGGGTCGGTCTCGAAGTCGATGAACGCCGGGGACAGCGTGGTCTCGTCGACGCCGATCGCGATGCCGTGTTCCGGGTAGTCGCCGCCCCGGGGCAGGTCGCCGGCGTGCAGCATGGTCGGCAGCATCCGCACCTTGGGGGCGGGCTCGCCCTGCCAGTGCTCGCTGACCGTCTGCACCAGGTTGGCGATGCCGTCGCTGGCCGTCTCCGGGTCCTGCATGCCGTCCAGGCGCGGCAGCGCCGCCAGGAAGTCGAGCTTCTCCGGGGAGAGACCGCGGCCCGGCTTGCCCATCGGGACGTTCTCCGCGCGCTTGCGGTCGAACTCCGACTCCATCGGGTCGCCCAGGCGCAGCTCCACGCGGTTGAGGAGCTGGTCGCGCAGGGCGGGACGCACCTCGGTGTAGCGGGAGGCGGCGATGATCAGGTGGACACCGAAGCCGAGACCCCGGCCGGCGATGTCCAGGATCACCGGGTCGAGCTGCTCGTAGTCGGTCTTGAAGGTGCCCCAACCGTCGATGACCATGAAGACGTCGCCCCACTTCTGGTCGGGGAAGGCGCCCGCTGCCCGCCGCTGGCGGTACGTGGAGATCGAGTCGATGTTGTTGGAGCGGAAGAACTCCTCGCGCTCGTTGAGGATGCCGGTGACCTCGGCGACCGTACGGCGGACCTTCTCCGCGTCCAGCCGCGAGGCGACACCGCCGACGTGCGGCAGGCCTTCCATGGTCAGCATGCCGCCGCCGCCGAAGTCGAGGCAGTAGAACTGCACTTCGGCCGGGGTGTGGGTGAGCGCGAACGCGGCCATCGCGGACCGGATCAGGGTGGACTTGCCGGACTGCGGACCACCGACGACCAGGCCGTGACCGGCACCGGCGGAGAAGTCCAGGTACATCACGTCACGCCGCTGCTCGAACGGCTTGTCCACCAGCGCGACCGGCACCGTGAGCTTGCCCAGCGCGGTGTACTCCGGTGCGTGCACGCCCCGTTCGGGGGTGACCGCCAGGGCCGGCAGCAGCTGGTTGACCGTGGGCGGCTCCTCCAGCGGGGGCAGCCACACCTGGTGGGCCGGCGGGCCCTGGCCCTGCATCCGCTGGACCATGACGTCCAGGACGGTGTCGGCCAGCGCGTCGTCGATCTCCGGCTCGGCCGCCTCGACGACCGGCTCCTCGATGATCTGCTCGATGACCGGGGCCGCGGTGAACGGCACCGGCATGCGCATCGCCCGGCCACCGCCGCCGCTGCGCCCGCCGCCGCCCGGACCGCGGTAGGTACCGGAGACGTACGCGGCCTTGAACTGGACCATCGTCTCGGTGTCGTACTTCAGGATGCCGGAACCGGGGACGTTGGGCAGGTGGTAGGCGTCCGGCACACCGATCGCGGTCCGCGACTCGGCGGCGGAGAACGTCCGCAGGCCCAGCCGGTAGGAGAGGAAGGTGTCCAGACCGCGCAGCTTGCCCTCTTCCAGACGCTGCGAGGCGAGCAGCATGTGCACACCCATCGAACGGCCGATGCGGCCGATCTGGATGAACATCTCGATGAAGTCGGGCTTGGCGGCGAGCAGCTCGGAGAACTCGTCGATGATCATCACCAGCGAGGGCAGCGGGTCCAGCGGGGCGCCGGCGGCACGTGCCTTCTCGTAGTCGGTGATGTTGGCGTAGTTGCCCGCCGAGCGCAGCAGCTCCTGGCGGCGCTGGAGTTCACCGGTGATCGAGTCGCGCATGCGGTCGATCAGGGTGACGTCCTCACCGAGGTTGGTGATGACCGCCGCGACGTGCGGCATCTCCGACATGCCGGTGAAGGTGGCGCCACCCTTGAAGTCGGCGAGGATGAAGTTGAGGGTCTCCGAGGAGTGCGTGACCGCGAGCGCGAGCACCAGGGTGCGCAGCACCTCGGACTTGCCGGAACCGGTCGCACCGACACACAGGCCGTGCGGGCCCATGCCCTGCTGCGAGGCTTCCTTGATGTCCAGCATGACCGGCTGGCCGTCGCGGTCGACACCGATCGGCACCCGCAGCCGCTCGGACAGCGTCCGGGGCCGCCAGGTGCGCGAGACGTCCAGCGAGCCGGCGTCGCCGATGTTGAGCAGGTCGGTGAAGTCCAGTGCGGACAGCAGCGGTTCCTCGCCGTCCGCGCCCGAACCGGCGCGCAGCGGGGCCAACTGGCGGGCCAGCGCCTCCGCCTCGGGGATCGACAGGGTGTCGCACACACCGTGGTAGACCGCGCCGCTCGCCGACTCCAGCACCAGCTTGCCCGGCCGCACCTGGACGGCCAGACCGCCGCGGATCTCGTCCAGGTCGCCCGGCACGATCTCCAGGATGGTCACGCCCTGGAGGCCCTCGGCCCCGGCGATCACCGAGTCCATCGGGACGTCGCCGCCGTCCAGCACGACGACGACGTGCGGGGTGTCGGACACCGGCGGGCCCTGCGGGTTGAACCGCCCGCGGCCGTCCAGCTCGTCCGCCAGCAGCTCCTCGATCTCACCGAGGTCGCCGACGACCAGACGGCGGGTACCGGCGCCGTCGGTGGTCTTGTCCTGGACCTGCGGCAGCCACTTCGTCCACTCCCACTCGGCCTGCGCACCGGGCGCGGCGACCACGGCCACGACCAGGTCCTCGGGGGAGTGCAGGGTGCACAGTTGAGAGAGGACGGCGCGCGAGGCGCCGTAGACGGTGTCGGGGTCACCTGAGATGGTCAGGTGGTAGAAGGCGCGCAGCGACACCGCCAACGGGAGGCTCTCCAGATGGCCGTGCTTGTCGAGGAACTCCTTCATCGCGTGCGCGGTCAGCGGCTCCAGCTCGTCGACCGGAGCGGTCTCCGGCGCGCGCAGCGGAGTGGCCAGCTGCTGGGGCCCCAGCCCCAGGCGTACCTGGGCGAAGTCCGGGTCGCTCCCGCGGCGTTCCCACACCCTCTTGCCCTCGGCCACGACGGACCACAACTGGCTCGGGTCGGGGTGGGTGAACAGCTGCGCGTCCCGCTGGCGCCGTGCGGTGCGCCGCACCTCTTTCCGCTTCTGCGCAAGGTACTTGAGGTAGTCCTGGCGCTCCTGCACCATCTGTCCGGAAGGCCCCTGGCGGGACTTGACGATCTGCATGATCGCCATCGCCAGCGTGGAGGCCACCATGAAGCCGCCCATGATCTTCATGAACGGCTGGTTCCCCATGAACAAGAAGCCCGCGGAGGACGCCATGCCCATCATGGGCATGAAGGTCATCAGCAAGCTTTCCGGTTCTCCCTCCCGGGGGAGTTCCGGAGGGGCCTCAAGTACCACCTCCTCCGAGGGGACTTCAGGTGGAAGCGCGCGGGGCGGGCGCTTGACGATGACAACGCTCACCGAGGCATCAGTCCTTCATGCATCTCGCAGTCTCGGACCGCCCCCGTTGGATTCGACGGTCCCCCGAGCCAAGTCCTTGGCCCGACGCAGGCGTTGATCCTACTGTTACGCGTCAAGTCAAGGGGTGGGTGGGGCAGGGCCCCTGTCGGACGGTACGCTGACGCCCCGCGAGCGCGCCACAGCCCCGTACGGATGGCCTTATATATAGGGCGCGCGACGCGACAAAACACCCAACGGATAGGGGGAACCGCCAGGTGAGTACGAGTACGGGTACCGGCTTTTGCCGGGTCACGGTCGCCGCGCCGGACGCACGGATCGACGTGGCGCTGCCGGAGGACGTGGCACTCGTCGACATCTACCCGGAGATCCTGCGCCTCTCCGGGCAGTCCCAGGCCGAGGGCGCCCCGACCGGATATCACCTCGTACGCCGCGACGGCACGGTCCTCGACGCCGGGCAGTCGCTGGCCCAGCAGCAGATCCTCGACGGCGACCTGCTGTTGCTGAAGCCGTTCGCCGAGTCGCTGCCGCTGCCGGTCTTCGACGACGTCTCCGACGCCATCGCCTCCGCGGTCAAGCAGAACCGCAGCCGCTGGAGCGACGACCTGATGCGCTTCGTCGGCCTCAGCGCCGGTGTGCTGCTGCTGGTGATGATGGCGTTCGCGCTGTGGTTCTCGAATCCGATCGACCGCGACATGCACCGCCTGCCCGGCATCATCGCCGGTGTGGTCGGCGTCGTCCTGGTCGCCCTGTCCGGCGTCCGCGCCCGCGTCTACGACGACCACGCCTCCTCGATCGCGCTCGGCCTGGCCTCGCTGCCGCACCTGCTCATCGCCGGTTCCGGCATCTTCCCCGTCGACGCCGGTGCCGGCCCCGGCCGGCTCCACCTGCTCGTCGGCTGCGTGACCGTACTGATCGCCTCCGTACTCCTGGTGGTCCTGCTGCCCCGCGGCGACGCCCCCTTCGTCGCGGCTGCCTTCCTCTCCGCCATCGGCACCCTCGCGGTCTTCGCCGCGATCCTCACCGACGCCGCCCCGAGCGAGGTCGCCGCGGTCACCGCCGTGGTCTCCATCGCGATGGTGGCCTGGCTCCCCAGCCTCTCCGCCCGCTTCGCCGGTCTGCCGATCGGCTACCGGTCGCCCGACCAGATCGCCAAGGGCGCCCTGGAGTCCGGCTCTGAGACCGAGTCCGTGGACTTCGTGAAGATCGGCAACCAGGCCAAGCGCGGCCACGAGCTGCTGCTGGGCCTGGTCGCCGGCTGCTCCGCCCTGGTCGTCGGCTCCGCCGGCATCGTCCTCGGCTTCTCCGACAACGTCTGGGCCCAGGTGCTGGCGCTCGCCGCCGGCATCACGATCATGCTGCGCGCCCGGCTCTTCGACTACACCGCGCAGGTCGCCTGCCTGACCGTCGCCGGCATCCTCACCATCGTGCTGCTCGTCCTGGGCATCGCGCTGCACCCGCCGACCGACATCTTCGTCAACCTGGAGCGCTTCCAGGACTCCGGTCCGCTGAACATCCGCACCGTCTGGTTCTCCAGCAGCATCGCGGTGGGCGCGGCGGTCCTCGTCGGCGTCGGCCTGATCGTCCCGAAGAAGGGCGTCACCCCCTTCTGGGGCCGGATCTTCGACCTCTTCGACGGCCTGGTCCTGCTCTCCCTGGTGCCGCTGTGCCTGGCGGTCCTGGACGTCTACAACGCCGTCCGCGGCCTGACCGGCAACTAGCGCCACCTCCGACCGCCCGCAGCGGCCCCTCGACCACCCGGTCGGGGGGCCGCTGCCAGCTGGTACGCTGTGTGACGGTCCATCCGAGTAATCAAAGATTCCCTGTGTCGCAAATCCAGGGGCGCTCATGGACCGAGACCCCTAAGGAGTGCGCGTGTCGCTCGACGTCGCCACGAAGAAGCAGATCATTGCCGAGTTCGCCACCAAGGAGGGTGACACCGGCTCCCCCGAGGTCCAGGTTGCGCTGCTCACCCGCCGCATCTCGGACCTGACCGGGCACCTCAAGACCCACAAGCACGACCACCACTCCCGCCGTGGTCTGCTGCTGCTGGTCGGCCAGCGCCGCCGCCTGCTGCAGTACCTGGCGAAGAAGGACATCACGCGCTTCCGCGCGCTGGTCGAGCGCCTGGGCATCCGCCGCGGCGCGGCGGGCGCCAAGTAAGACGCCGTAGAGGGAGCGGTTCCCACCGGGAGCCGCTCCCTTTGCCGTACGCACCGGACGGCCGGACCACCGCGCGGTGGACGGAACCTTTGTACTCTGGTGCCATATCGCAAAAGCGAACACGGTAGAGCGCCTCCTGGCCGCCGGTCCTCGGTAGTGGCCCCCGGACAGCCCGTGGTCACCCCATGCGGCAGCACTCCGGGTGCTTCGATCGAAGACCGGCCCGCACCGGCGCTCCACCGACGAGGGTCCCCTGCCACACGGGCAGCGGACGCAGACGAGGAGATATTCCTGGTGGAGAACGAGACCCACTACGCCGAGGCCGTGATCGACAACGGCACGTTCGGCACCCGCACCATTCGCTTCGAGACGGGCCGCCTGGCCAAGCAGGCCGCCGGCTCCGCCGTTGCGTACCTGGACGACGACACCATGGTGCTGTCGGCCACCACCGCCTCCAAGCAGCCGAAGGACCAGCTGGACTTCTTCCCGCTGACCGTCGACGTCGAGGAGCGGATGTACGCGGCCGGGAAGATCCCCGGCTCCTTCTTCCGTCGTGAGGGCCGGCCCAGCGAGGACGCCATCCTCACCTGCCGTCTCATCGACCGGCCGCTGCGCCCCTCCTTCAAGAAGGGCCTGCGCAACGAGATCCAGATCGTCGAGACGATCATGGCGCTCAACCCCGACCACCTCTACGACGTGGTCGCCATCAACGCCGCCTCCTGCTCCACGCAGCTGGCCGGCCTGCCCTTCTCCGGCCCGGTCGGCGGCACCCGTGTCGCCCTGATCAACGGCCAGTGGGTGGCGTTCCCGACCCACAGCGAGCTGGAGGACGCGGCCTTCGACATGGTCGTGGCCGGCCGGGTGCTGCCCGACGGCGACGTCGCGATCATGATGGTCGAGGCCGAGGCCACCGAGAAGACCATCGAGCTGGTCAAGGGCGGTGCCGAGGCGCCGACCGAGGAGGTCGTCGCGGCCGGCCTGGAGGCCGCCAAGCCCTTCATCAAGGTGCTGTGCAAGGCCCAGTCGGACCTGGCCGCCAAGGCTGCCAAGCCGGTCGGCGAGTTCCCGATCTTCCTCGACTTCCAGGACGACGTCCTGGAGGCGCTGACCAAGGCCGTCAAGGACGAGCTCGGCCAGGCGCTCACCATCGCCGGCAAGCAGGAGCGCGAGTCCGAGCTGGACCGCGTCAAGGCGCTGGCCGCCGAGAAGCTCCTCCCGGAGTTCGAGGGCCGCGAGAAGGAGATCTCCGCCGCGTACCGCGCGCTGACCAAGACCCTGGTCCGCGAGCGCGTTATCAAGGAGAAGAAGCGCATCGACGGCCGCGGCGTGACGGACATCCGTACGCTGGCCGCCGAGGTCGAGGCGATCCCGCGGGTCCACGGCTCGGCGCTCTTCGAGCGTGGCGAGACCCAGATCCTGGGCGTCACCACGCTGAACATGCTGCGCATGGAGCAGCAGCTGGACACCCTCTCCCCGGTGACCCGCAAGCGCTACATGCACAACTACAACTTCCCGCCGTTCTCCGTCGGTGAGACCGGCCGCGTGGGCTCCCCCAAGCGCCGCGAGATCGGCCACGGCGCGCTCGCCGAGCGCGCCATCGCGCCGGTGCTGCCGACCCGCGAGGAGTTCCCCTACGCGATCCGCCAGGTCTCCGAGGCGCTGGGCTCCAACGGCTCGACGTCCATGGGCTCGGTCTGCGCCTCCACGATGTCGCTGATGAACGCCGGTGTGCCGCTCAAGGCCCCGGTCGCCGGCATCGCGATGGGCCTGATCTCCCAGGAGATCGACGGCAAGACGCACTACGTCACCCTCACCGACATCCTCGGTGCGGAGGACGCCTTCGGCGACATGGACTTCAAGGTCGCCGGCACCAAGGAGTTCGTCACCGCGCTCCAGCTCGACACCAAGCTCGACGGCATCCCCGCCTCGGTCCTGGCTGCCGCGCTGAAGCAGGCCCGCGACGCCCGCCTGCACATCCTCGACGTGATGAACGAGGCCATCGACGTCCCGGACGAGATGTCGCCGAACGCGCCGCGGATCATCACCGTCAAGATCCCGGTGGACAAGATCGGTGAGGTCATCGGCCCCAAGGGCAAGATGATCAACCAGATCCAGGAGGACACCGGCGCCGACATCACGATCGAGGACGACGGCACCATCTACATCGGTGCCGCCGACGGCCCGGCCGCCGAGGCCGCCCGCGCCACGATCAACGGCATCGCCAACCCGACCATGCCGGAGGTCGGCGAGCGCTACCTGGGCACCGTCGTCAAGACGACCACCTTCGGTGCGTTCGTGTCCCTGCTCCCGGGCAAGGACGGCCTGCTGCACATCTCGCAGATCCGCAAGCTCGCCGGTGGCAAGCGCGTGGAGAACGTCGAGGACGTGCTCGGCGTCGGCGCCAAGGTCCAGGTCGAGATCGCTGAGATCGACCAGCGCGGCAAGCTCTCCCTGATCCCCGTGATCGAGGACGAGGACGCCGCCAAGGACGACACGAAGGACGACGCCGCCAAGTGACGTCCCGCACGCACGCGACGACGGCCCGCACCTCTTCGGAGGGGCGGGCCGTCGCCCGTACCCAAACGCTTCTGCAGGGCGCCGCGGGGGCCGGTACGGTCCGCCGCACCACCCTGCCCGGCGGCCTGCGCGTGGTCACCGAGACGCTGCCCACCGTCCGCTCCGTCACCTTCGGGATCTGGGCGCACGTCGGTTCCCGTGACGAGACCCCCTCGCTCAACGGCGCCACCCACTACCTGGAGCACCTCCTCTTCAAGGGCACCGAGCGCCGCTCCGCCCTGGACATCTCCGCCGCGGTCGACGCGGTCGGCGGCGAGATGAACGCCTTCACGGCGAAGGAGTACACCTGCTACTACGCGCGGGTCCTCGACACCGACCTGCCGCTCGCCATCGACGTGGTGTGCGACATGCTCACCGGCTCGCTGATCGAGTCCGAGGACGTGGACGCCGAGCGCGGGGTGATCCTCGAAGAGATCGCGATGACCGAGGACGACCCGGGCGACTGCGTGCACGACCTGTTCGCGCACACCATGCTCGGCGACACCCCGCTGGGCCGCCCGGTCCTGGGCACCGTCGACACCGTCAACGCGCTCACCGCGGCCCGCATCCGCCGCTTCTACAAGAAGCACTACGACCCGACCCACCTGGTCGTCACGGCCGCCGGCAACGTCGACCACGCCAAGGTCGTCCGGCTGGTGCGCCGTGCCTTCGAGCGGGCCGGGGCGCTGGACCGCGCGGACGTCGCTCCGCTCGCGCCGCGCGGCGGCAACCGCGCCATCCGCACCGCCGGCCGGGTCGAACTGCTTGGCCGCAAGACCGAGCAGGCCCACGTCGTCCTCGGCATGCCCGGCATGTCCCGCAACGACGACCGGCGTTGGGCGATGGGCGTGCTGAACACCGCCCTGGGCGGCGGGATGAGCTCCCGCCTCTTCCAGGAGGTCCGCGAGAAGCGCGGCCTGGCCTACAGCGTGTACTCCTTCACCTCGGGCTTCGCGGACTGCGGGCTGTTCGGCGTCTACGCCGGCTGCCGGCCCAACCAGGTGCACGACGTGCTCAAGATCTGCCGCGACGAGCTCGACACGGTGGCGGCCGAGGGCCTCACCGACGACGAGATCCGCCGCGCGATCGGCCAGCTGCGCGGCTCCACGGTCCTCGGCCTGGAGGACACCGGCGCGCTGATGCACCGGCTCGGCAAGAGCGAACTGTGCTGGGGCGAGCACATGTCGGTCGACGAGGTGCTGGCGCGGATATCGGCGGTGACCCCGGACGAGGTCCGCGCGGCGGCCCGTGATGTCCTGGGCGCACGCCCCTCGCTGTCCGTCATCGGCCCCCTGAAGGACCGGCAGGCGGCCCGCCTGGACGACGCCGTCGCCTAGGCGGCGTCCAACGGGCTGTCCCACCACCGAGAGAGAGCGGAAAACGATGAGCAAGCTGCGCGTGGCCGTCCTGGGAGCCAAGGGGCGCATCGGCTCCGAGGCCGTCCGGGCCGTCGAGGCCGCCGACGACATGGAGCTGGTCGCGGCCCTCGGCCGCGGCGACGAGCTGTCGACGCTGGTCGAGGCCGGCGCCCAGGTCGCGGTGGAACTCACCACCCCCGACGCGGTGATGGACAACCTCGACTTCTGCCTGCGGCACGGCATCCACGGTGTGGTCGGCACGACCGGCTGGACCGACGAGCGCCTCGCGCAGCTGCGCACCTGGCTCGACGCCGCCCCCGGCGCGGGTGTGCTGATCGCTCCGAACTTCTCCCTCGGCGCGGTGCTGACCATGCGGTTCGCCCAGCAGGCGGCCCGTTTCTTCGAGTCCGCCGAGATCGTCGAGCTGCACCACCCGGGCAAGGCGGACGCCCCGTCCGGCACCGCCGCCCGCACCGCCCGGCTGATCGCCAAGGCCCGTGCGGAGGCCGGCTGCCCGCCCCAGCCGGACGCCACCCAGACCGGGCTGGAGGGTGCCCGCGGCGCGGACGTGGACGGCGTCCCGGTGCACTCGGTGCGGCTGCGCGGTCTGCTGGCGCACCAGGAGGTGCTGCTCGGCGGGGTGGGGGAGACCCTCACCATCCGTCACGACTCGCTGCACCACAGCAGCTTCATGCCGGGCATCCTGCTCGGTGTGCGCCGCGTGGTGACGACTCCGGGCCTGACGGTGGGCCTGGAGAACTTCCTCGATCTGGACTGACGACCATGGGCGGAAAGATCACCTACTTCTTCCTCTCCACCGTGCTGGTGCTGGTCTTCGGCGTGGTGGCGATGGAGGGCGTGCTGCTCCTGCTGACCGGGGAGCCGGTGGCGATGGGCATGGGCGCGGTGGCGTTCGTCCTGCCGTTCATCGGCGGCTGGTTCCTGTGGGCCAACACCCGCTTCGCCCGCGAAGCGGGCCGGCTGGCCCGCGAGCTGGAGGCGGAGGGCGGCCTGCCCTCCGACGACCTGGCGCGCACCCCCGGCGGCCGGATCGACCGGGACGCGGCGGACGCGGAGTTCGCCCGCCGGCAGGCCGAGACCGAGGAGGCGCCCGGCGACTGGCGCACGTGGTTCCGGCTCGCGGTCGCCTACCGGGACGCCCGGGACACCCCGCGCGCCCGCAAGGCCATGCAGCGCGCCATCGCCCTGCACGCCGGCCGGCCGGTCCCCGGGGAGCACCGGCCCGCACGGACCGGCTGAGTCCTCGCGTCCGCAAACACCGACCGCCCGGGTCCGTACGGAACTTCCGTACGGACCCGGGCGGTCGCGGTCTTCAGCGGCGGTGCTGCGCCGCCCATGCCTCCAGCACGTCGGCGGCCTGCTCGAACATCTCCGGGCGGCCCAGGAAGTCCCCGTTGCGGTCGGTCACCAGGGTGCGCAGCCGCCGGCCCGAGACCTGCTCCACGCGCAGCGCCTGGCCCTGCACCGTCCGCGGCAGCCCCAGCCAGCGCACCGGCTGCTGGATCGTGCGGACCGCGGTGACCGCCGACCACGGCAGGGTGGCGGTGCGCAGCAGGTTCACCTGCCGCAGTCCCCGGGCGCTCACCCAGATCCCGACCCGCACCAGCCGCAGGGCCAGCGCGATCACCGTCACCGCCACCACCACGCAGACCGCCGCCCCACCCGGGGCCCCGGCCAGCGCGATGATCAGCGCGGAGAGCAGTACGAACGAGGCGAGCAGCAGAAACACCGCCGCCGCCCCCACGCGCCACGGTCCGGGGCGGTAGGGACGGCGCCAGTCGTCGGGGTCGTGGGACGGCGGGGAGACGGGGTCCGCGCGGCCGTCGGCCTGAAGGGCGCGGTCGGCCGTCAGGAAGGGCAGGGGCACGGCTGGTCCTCACTCGGGGCTGGTCGGCGCGGAATGGCACCGACGGTAGCTGTGAGCGTGAGGCTATCGGGATCGGGCGGAGCGGAACCACCGGGTGGTTCCGCTCCGCCCGCCCGGTCAGCGGTGCGCGGCCTCGGACTGGTGCACCCCGGTCGCACTGGAGGTGTCCTGCTGGAGGGCGGGCAGCCCGAACAGCAGGGAACCCGTCAGGCCGCCCACCACGGTGAGGGTGATCAGGAACTGGCCGACGAGCTGCGTACGCGAGGCACGCTGGCGCGGCGGGGGAGTGATATTGCTGCGGAACCGGTCTGCCTCGGCGACGAAGGCGAACGGGACGGGCTCTCGCCGGCGGAACATGAGGGGCTCTCCTAGGAACCTCGAAGTGGGAACTGTCACAAGCAAGGACGTGTGAGGCGTCCGTTTGGTGCCCGTTTTCCGTTGCTTCTGTGAAAAATATCAACCGCAGCCCGCCGACACGCAGGCAGGGGCGGCCTTATTCCGTTTTGTCACTAACGCGGCATCAGTTGGTATTTCCCGGACTGTCAGTGGCGGGCCGTAGGCTGGTCGCGCACGAGGATCGAACGGAAGGAACCGCCGGTGTCCCCCACCCCCGAGAGCGCCGAGAGCGCACCCGTCAGTTTCCGCAGCGAGGTGACGGTCGAGCTGGTCAAGCACAGCGCAGCGGACAGTGACGTGCTGTGGGCGGCCCGGGTCTCGACGGCCGGCGAGCAGTCCCTCGACGAGCTGACCAAGGACCCGGAGCGCTCCAAGGGCCTGATCAACTACCTGATGCGGGACCGGCACGGCAGCCCCTTCGAGCACAACTCGATGACGTTCTTCATCAGCGCGCCGATCTTTGTCTTCCGCGAGTTCATGCGCCACCGCGTCGGCTGGTCGTACAACGAGGAGTCCGGCCGCTACCGCCAGCTGGAGCCGGTCTTCTACGTCCCCGGTGAGTCCCGCAAGCTCGTCCAGCAGGGCCGCCCCGGCAAGTACGAGTTCGTCGAGGGCACGCCCGCGCAGTTCGAGCTCACCGGCCGCGCCATGGAGGACTCCTACCGCCAGGCGTACGCCGCGTACGAGGAGATGCTCGCCGCCGGCGTGGCCCGCGAGGTGGCCCGCGCGGTGCTCCCGGTCGGCCTCTACTCCTCGATGTACGCCACCTGCAACGCCCGTTCCCTGATGCACTTCCTCGGTCTGCGCACCCAGCACGAGCAGGCGAAGGTGCCCTCCTTCCCGCAGCGCGAGATCGAGATGGTCGGCGAGCAGATGGAGGCCCACTGGGCCAAGCTGATGCCGCTCACCTACGCCGCCTTCAACGCGAACGGCCGCGTCGCCCCGTAGGCGCTCCATCCTCGCGCGGCGGGCGCCGGCGTCCGCTCGCCGGAGGGGATGCCGACCACCGGAATACCCATCCGAAGTGTCCGGATTGCGGCGGTTTGAGAAGTTCATTTACGCTGAACAAACGGACCCGGCACTGCTTGAACCCCCGAGCAGGCAGTGCCGGAGTCCACCTCCTTCCTCCCCAGAGGCTCACCCTGCGGCGCCCTACGAGTAGCGTGGGACCCATGGCTCCGACTTCCACACCGCAGACCCCCTTCGGGCGGGTGCTGACCGCCATGGTCACGCCGTTCACGGCGGATGGCGCTCTCGATCTCGACGGCGCGCAGCGGCTCGCCTCCCACCTGGTGGACGCCGGCAACGACGGCATCGTCCTCAACGGCACGACCGGAGAGTCCCCGACCACCAGTGATGCGGAGAAAGCGCAGCTGGTCCGCGTCGTGGTCGAAGCCGTCGGCGACCGTGCCTTCGTCGTCGCCGGAGCCGGCACCAACGACACCCGGCACAGCCTGGAGCTGGCCCGCGCCGCCCAGGACGCCGGCGCGCACGGCCTGCTCGCGGTGACGCCGTACTACAGCAAGCCCCCGCAGGAGGGCCTGCTGCGGCACTTCACCGCCATCGCGGACGCCACCGACCTGCCCGTGATGCTCTACGACATCCCCGGCCGCAGCGGTGTCCCGATCAACACCGAGACCATCGTGCGGCTCGCCGAGCACCCGCGGATCGTCGCCAACAAGGACGCCAAGGGCGACCTCGGCCGTGCCAGCTGGGCTATCGCCCGCTCCGGCCTCGCCTGGTACAGCGGCGACGACATGCTCAACCTCCCGCTGCTCTCGGTCGGCGCGGTCGGCTTCGTCTCCGTGGTGGGCCACGTCGTCACCCCGGAGCTGCGCGTCCTCCTCGACGCCCACCTCGCCGGTGACGTCGCCAAGGCGACAGAGATCCACCAGAAGCTGCTGCCCGTCTTCACCGGCATGTTCCGGACGCAGGGCGTGATCACGACCAAGGCGGCGCTCGGCCTCCAGGGCCTGCCCGGCGGCCCGCTGCGGCTGCCCCTGGTCGACCTCTCGCCCGAGGAGACCGACCAGCTCAAGCGCGATCTCGCCGCCGGCGGGGTACAGCTCTGAACAGAGACTTCACAACTGAATACGGACCAACAACCGCCACATAGCAAGTGCACGAATGTCATGCGCGCCACGTGCCTCGACGGCAACGTGGCGCGCATGGTGAGGAGAGTCTTTTGAGTCATCCGCACCCCGAGCTCGGCGCCCCGCCGAAGCTTCCCGAGGGTGGCCTGCGCGTCACCCCGCTCGGCGGCCTGGGCGAGATCGGCCGCAACATGACGGTCTTCGAATACGGCGGCCGGTTGCTGATCGTCGACTGCGGAGTGCTCTTCCCCGAGGAGGAGCAGCCCGGAATCGACCTGATCCTGCCGGACTTCACGTCCATCAGGGACCGCCTCGACGACATCGACGGCATCGTGCTCACCCACGGCCACGAGGACCACATCGGCGGTGTCCCCTTCCTCCTCCGGGAGAAGCCGGACATCCCGCTGATCGGCTCCAAGCTGACCCTCGCCCTGATCGAGGCCAAGCTCCAGGAGCACCGGATCCGCCCCTACACGCTGGAGGTCGCCGAGGGCGACCGCGAGCGCCTGGGCCCCTTCGAGTGCCAGTTCATCGCCGTCAACCACTCCATCCCGGACGCGCTGGCGGTCGCCATCCGCACCCCCGCGGGCATGGTGGTCCACACCGGCGACTTCAAGATGGACCAGCTCCCGCTGGACCGCCGGCTGACCGACCTCCCGGCCTTCGCCAAGCTCGGCGAGGAGGGCATCGACCTCCTCCTCACCGACTCCACCAACGCCGAGGTCCCGGGCTTCGTCCCGCCGGAGCGCGACATCTCCAACGTGCTGCGCCAGGTGTTCGCCAACGCCAGCAAGCGCATCATCGTCGCCAGCTTCGCCAGCCATGTGCACCGCATCCAGCAGATCCTCGACGCGGCGCACGAGTACGGCCGCCGGGTCGCCTTCGTCGGCCGCTCGATGGTCCGCAACATGGGCATCGCCCGCGAACTGGGCTATCTGAACGTCCCCGCCGGCCTGGTCGTCGACGTCAAGACGCTCGACGACCTCCCGGACGACGAGGTCGTGCTGGTCTGCACGGGCTCCCAGGGCGAGCCGATGGCCGCCCTCTCCCGGATGGCCAACCGCGACCACCAGATCCGCATCGTCCAGGGCGACACGGTCATCCTGGCGTCCTCGCTCATCCCCGGTAACGAGAACGCGGTCTACCGCGTGATCAACGGCCTCAGCCGCTGGGGCGCGAACGTGGTCCACAAGGGCAACGCCAAGGTCCACGTCTCGGGCCACGCCTCGGCCGGCGAGCTGCTGTACTTCTACAACATCTGCAAGCCGAAGAACCTCATGCCGGTGCACGGCGAATGGCGCCACCTGCGGGCCAACGCCGAACTGGGTGCCCTCACGGGCATCCCCAAGGACCGCATCGTGATCGCCGAGGACGGCGTGGTCGTCGACCTGATCGACGGCATCGCCAGGATCAGCGGCAAGATCCAGGCCGGCTACGTCTACGTCGACGGCCTCTCGGTCGGCGATGTCACCGAGACCCACCTCAAGGACCGCCGCATCCTGGGCGACGAGGGCATCATCTCGGTCTTCGTCGTCGTGGATAGCAGCACCGGCAAGACCGTCGGCGGACCCAACATCCACGCCCGCGGCTCGGGGATCGACGACAAGGCCTTCGACGCCGTCGCCCCCAAGATCGACGAGGCGCTGGCCAAGGCGGCCCAGGACGGCATCGCCGAGCCCCACCAGCTCCAGCAGCTGATCCGCCGCGCCGTCGGCAAGTGGGTGTCGGACAACTACCGTCGCCGCCCGATGATCCTTCCCGTGGTCGTCGAGGTCTGACGGACCGACCTGCCCGCAGGTCCCAAGTGGGAGCGGGGCGCCCGGATTTGCATCCGGGCGCCCCGCTCCAGTAGGTTTACGGCTCCGCCAGAACGGGAAGCCCCCCACGCTTGCGCGTGCGGGCCGCTCCCCGCAGAGCGCGGAATTCCGGCCCAGAGCAATCTGATAAAGTCGGAAAAGCCGAAAGGCAAACCCCTCCGACGAAAACTCGGAACCGAATTCGAACCGGCGGCGCCTCGCTAAGAGACGGGTCGGAAGCGAAAAAGGATCTGATAAAGTCGGAAAGGTCGAAAAGCGAAAGCGAAGCGGCCGAACCCCGCTCCAACAGGGGGCCGGAGACGGAAACGGATCTGGTACGGTTGGAACCGCGAGAAAGCCGAAAGGCTGGATCGCACCGGCGAAAATCGGAGCCGAAAGGGTCTGATAGGGTCGGAGACGCAAGACCGAAGGGAAGCGCCCGGAGGAAGCCCGAGAGGGTGGCCGAAGGAAGCGTCCGTTCCTTGAGAACTCAACAGCGTGCCAAAAGTCAACGCCAGATATGTTGATACCCCGTCT